>JASBSN010000078.1 GCA_030148915.1 Thiogranum sp. | reverse complement strand
GATTTCAAACGGGGCGACCCCTTCACCGTCGGCGCCAGCCTGCAGCACCTGACCGGCCTCGATCCGCGTACCGGTACCGAGCGTTGGACTTTCTATACCGGTCCGGGCACCAGCGGTATGACCCCGCTTTACCACCAGGGCGATGTGCTTTGGGTTAATGGTCAGGGTCGGGTGTTCGCGGTGAAGGCCGACAGCGGTGAGCCGGCAGCGCCCTTCATGGACGCCAACGGCAAGCCGGTTCTGAAGCTCGGCTTCAACGCCATCTCGTCGGCCAATATCCTTAAACGTAAGGGTAATACTGCCGATTTGATGGTTGTCGGAACCGCGCGTCCCAGTCAGATCACGGCCATCAATCTGAACACCGCGGCGATCACCTGGACCCAGGATCTGGCGGGCTTCAATCTCGCCTCGACGGGTTTCTCCGCGGTCTCGCCGGCCGTTGATACCAAGCGCAGCCGGGTTATCGGCACCGTCTTGATCGATGCTGACCCGGTCGCCAATACCGCCACGATTCTGGCCTACGGCCTGGATGGTAACACCGGAGCAGTCGTCTGGACTCAGGAACTCGGTACCGGTGAGTTCCCGCTGGGTTTTGTCGCGCCGACACCGATGATCGATGACGAGTTCTGTTACATCGCCAATCCGCTGACCAACACCGTCAATGCCCTCAAGGTCGAGGACGGCGCGATCGAGTGGCAGACTCCGGTCACGGCCGAGGCAGGTCGCATGAGCTGGGGCCCGGGCGTGGTGGTCAAGGGTAAGCTGATTCAACCCGTAGGGCCGGATCTGTACACCTTTGATGCCGAGGACGGCGAGCTCCTCAACTGGAAGCGGATAGGGGGTTCGACCACCTATAACAACCCGGTGGTGGCAGGAAAGACGCTTTACATCGGTAATTCGTGGGGCTGGGTCACGGCCATGCCTCTGGCGGAAGTCACCGGTGGCAAGGACAAGGAAGACGATGACGACAAGAGCAAAGGCAACAAGAAAGACGATGATTGATTAGCAGGCCCGTTCGTCGATCGCCGTCCGTCTTTACCTGGGCGGATAGCGATCGGCGAACTTTCCGCCTGAATGACAAGAAAGACATGTTGCAGAAATTCACTTCACTTATCTGTGCTTGTCTGACGAAGGAGTAAAAGTAATGCAGCTACACAGAATCCCTTTTTCAACCACACACGCGCGCTGGCAAGGCCTGCTTGGGCTGATTGCGGTTACAGTTCTGGCCACTGCGCCGATGGCGAAACCGGTTTCGGCCGACGACAATAAGACACAAGCGGAATCGAACGACCGCGGTGACTTCAATTCGGATGAATCGGAGTCAAAGGACGACCGAAAGGCTGGGAAGAAGAGCAAAGGAGGGCGTCCTAACGAAGTGAGACTGTTATGGACCAATGATACCCACGGCTTTTTCCTACCGGTGTTTCACGCCGAACCGGATAATATCGATCAATACGCCGGTATTGCCGCGACCGAGGGACCTCTCGGCGGCTATGCCCAGATTGTTACGTTGGTAAAGAAATACAAGCCACAGCGCGTCAACGCCCTATTCACCGATTCCGGAGACACCTTCGATGGCTCGCCGGTGGCGCAAATGACCCGCGGGGAGGCCATCGTGCCCATACTCAACGCTATGGGTTACGATGCCTGGGTGCCTGGCAACCGCGATTTTGCTTATGGCAAAGAGGATTTTCTACGGGTCATGGACATGATCAAGATCCCCACCGTAGCTACCACCCTGCGCGACGCGGATACCGGCGAGCTGGTTTTCCCACCCTACCGGATTATTCAGCTGCCGACCAAAAAAGTGCTGCTGGTGGGTTTGGTTCATCCTCTGGTCACCGAGGGCTTCGCGCTCGGCGAACAGTTGGCGCCTAACGGTTCACCGCAAGGTTTCGAGGTGGCCGATGAGGTCAGCGAGCTGATTGCCAAGTTACGCGCCAAGGAGCACCCCGATCTGGTGGTGGCCATGTCGCATTTCGGTAAACTCCAGGATCTGAAGTTCGCCACCCTGCAGTCGGGTATCGACGTGATCCTGGGCGGGCACTCACATGATGTGTTTGAGGATCCCGCCGTGTTGCAGGGCAAAGACGGACGCAATGTCATTGTCGTTCAGGCCGGCTCTCACGGTGTGTATTTGGGCATGCTGGACGTCAAGGTGGAGTACAACCGAGAAATCACCGTCGCCAACTATGATGTCAAGCGCATCATCAGCAAGGACGTCAAGCCTGATCGCAAGATCCTCAAGATCGCCCGCAGGACCTACGCGCCGTTCAAGAAATACCTGGATCGCCAGATCGGCTATACCACAACCACTATCTGGCGGCGCGGCGATACTCAGTCCAATATGGCCAATCTGTTGCTGGATGCCTATGCCGAGATTTTCGGCGCCGATCTGTCGCATTTTCGCGGTATCCGCTATGGCGAAACTCTGCCCCCGGGGCCGCTCACGGTGGGTGACGTGTGGAATATGGTCTCGCCGAACTGGGGAGATAATAAAGTCTATACCGGTGCCGTCAAAGGTCAGGTCGTTTTCAACATTCTCAACCACCTGACCACCCAGCAATTCGGCGACGATCCGTATCAGTGGCCGGGCGGCGACGTAATGCGCTGGAATAAGAATGTGCATTATACCTATAAGGTCGATGCGCCCGATAATCACCACATCGTCGATCTTAAAATAGGCAATGACTACCTGGTGCAGAACGGCGTACAGGTGCCGGAGAATCTCGATAAAATGTACACCTTCGCCGCCACTACGCCGCCGCCACCGGTTCCGCAGTCGGGGACTCCGGTGCCCAATACCACGGCGGTCGACGAAATTGTGCACTATATCGAAAACAGGCAGACGGTCTCACCGGTTCTGGACGACCGTACGGTGCAGCTCGACTAATAACCCGCCTGACATTTGTGCCCTGCACAATACCCACGACCGATAGGGGTCGTGGGTTTTTTTTTGTGCGCGATAGATCCCTAGGCCCGGCCGGTCAATGGATCCTTGATCAGGGGTGTGCGGCCTTGTGCGAGGCGGCGCTTGTCGAGGTAACTGTGTATCAATCGAATCACATTCGATACCGGACACACGCGCTGAAACACCGCCACGATCATCTGTGAGCGGTTGTTGACATCGAGCTTTCTAAATAACCGACTGAGGTGTAACTTGACACTTTGTTCGGAGAGACAAATCCGCTGCGCGATTTCGCGCGTCGGTAGCCCTTCAAGCACTAATTGCAAAATCTCCAGTTCGCGGCCGGTGAGCGTGGTTTTTAAACTATCCAGGCGCTCCTCGATAGCCGAACTGATCATGCCCTCCAGGGCCAGGGCGTCGCGCACCAGCCGGTCCATCAGGCCACGATCCAACCATAGACGGCCGGCTGTCACTTCTTTTACCGCCTGCAGCCAGTCTTCCGACTGCATATGCTCGCACAGATAGCCCTGGACCTGACCGCCCCGTAAGTACCCTAGCAGACGTTCTTGGGCCAGTTCGCGCCCGAACAACAGGATCGGCAGATGCGGCTGGTGCTCGCGCAGCCGGCTGGTGATATCGAAAGGATAGAAATTCAATGCTTCGTGGTGGAGAAACAGGAGATCGGGTTTGGCTTTGCGGAAGCGCTCCAGGCAGGAGTCGCCCGGTTCGACACAGGCCACTACGGTGTAGTCGCACTCGCTTTCGAGCACATGGCGAATTCCCTCGATGGTGATGTCCTGTTTGGAAAGAATGAACAGCTTTTGTATTGTATTTTTTGACACACCGCCCCTCCATCGTCAGTCAGGCTTGCAGATAGTTCTCTTGTATTAATTGTTTATAGACCGAATCTAGCAATTTTGTTAGCTCAGCGCACTGAACTATCGATCAACAATCTCCCTGCCCAAGCGCTCGCTGATTAAACGGACGTCTAATATCCGGCCCCGGCAAGGTCTGCGCCGGTGGTCGAAAGATGCGATAGGTTGCTGATCGTGGGCATAAAAACTAAACCTCCGCCCAGCTGTGCAAAGGGCGCGCCAACGTTATGGTGTAACCGTACAAAGGGTGCGTTTGCTCTGATTGCCAGAGCGGGCCGCGCGCCAATATCAGCCGGAGGGAAATATGATTCTACCGAACGGCGGCCACTTCGGCCGCAGACTACTCACAGTAAGCTGGTCGTTCTTCATGGCGGCGCCGGCGCTACTTCAGGCCGGTCTTAACGACATCACCCAGGCGCCCAATAATGAAAGCGCGGGCATTCAGAAATCTCTTCTGGAGCAAATCGGAATGAATCGGGGCGATATCTATACACGCCATTCGTCCCTGTATGTGATCAACCGCGATCCGTTCCGTTCCATACGCCGTGGACGACAGCTGTTCCAGCGTAAATTCCGTTTCGCCGAAGGCCTGGGGCCGCGCACCAACGATGGTGTGGGCGATTTGAATACAGAGGCTTCACTCGGTGCCGGCCTCACCGACAGTTGTGCCGCCTGTCACGGTCGGCCACGCGGCGCGGCGGGCTTTGGCGGCGATGTGTTTACCCGCCCCGACGGTCGGGACGCGCCACATCTGTTCGGACTCGGGCTGGTAGAGATGCTTGCCGATGAAATTACGCGCGATTTGCGACAGCAGCGCGACAGCGCTAAACAACGAGCTCTCAAGGAGGGCGGTAGTGTGCGCCGTTCACTTGAGAGCAAGGGGGTGAAGTTCGGCGAGCTGATTGCGCACGCCGACGGGCGAATCGATACGGCCGGGTTACGGGGCGTCGATGCGGACCTGCGGGTGCGACCTTTCTTCGCCGAGGGCAGCACGCTGTCTATACGCGAGTTTGTCGTCGGCGCGTTCAACGCTGAAATGGGGCTTGAATCTCCGGACCCGGATCTTGCCTCGGCGTCACAAGGCGCGGATGTTCTCACACCGGCCGGTATGCTGCTTAGTGGCAGCGTCGATCGTATCGAGGCGCCGCCGGTGCACGACGCAGCACAAGACAGCGATGGTGACGGCGTCTATAACGAGGTTCCGGTCAGCCTTGTCGATCATATGGAGTTTTACCTGCTCAACTACTTTCCGCCCGCCACGTATAAGCAGGGTCTGCAGGAGTCGCGGGGCAAGCGTCTGATGGACCGTATCGGCTGCACCGGTTGTCATATCCCCGACTTGCAGATTGAGCGCGATCGGCGGGTGGCGAATGTAGAGACCAGTTATGATCCGGCACGGGGTATTTTCAACAGCTTGTTCGCCACCGCGACGCCGCTCTTTCAGGAGACCGACGACGGACTCGGATACCCGAGCCTGAAGAGCGCCGGCGGCAAGCCGTTCCTGGTCCGGGGCATCTACGCGGATTTCAAACGCCATGATTTGGGTAAGGCGTTCTGGGAACGCAACTTCGACGGTACCGTGCAAAAACAGTTTATGACCGAGCCTTTATGGGGGGTGGGTTCCACCGCCCCTTACGGTCACGACGGCCGCAGTATCAATCTGCACGAGGTCATTGTCCGTCACGGTGGCGAAGCGCAAGCGGCGAAACGTGCCTATCTGCGGCTGCGTCCCGGATCTCAGCAGGCGATTCGGTCCTTCTTGCGCTCACTGGTGCTGTTTCCGCCCGACGATACCGCCTCCAATCTCAACCCCGGCGATGCGTCGACGGTGGGCTTTCCGCAGTACGGCCACGGCAGTATCCGCTTGCCGGTCCTGTTTAACGATCCGACTGACCTGGAGTAAGTTTTTCCATGGCGAGCTCATCGCTCGCTCTAGCGCCTTAGCACAGGGACCTGCGGCGGAGGTCATTGGAACGCCGGCGCGAGCGCCGATGTGACCAAACTATTTCGCATAACATGACCGAATGTGTGGCGCAATCGGTGGTGTACGCGCTCCTCTGTAGGAGGTATCTGTAAGTGTTGTGGGTTTGCAGAAACCCGCTGTTTGGTAGGTTGAAGTGCTCCTTTGCGCTTGTTCTACTGTGTGTGGAATGCATTCCTCTTTAGGGGTCTTGTACGAAGTTCGGATGCGTAACAAGTGCAGGACAAGTTGTTAATGAAGGAGAGATACTATGCTAAGCAGTCAATCAATTTTTTCGCCAAGACATCGTCAACATCAGCGTGCTCAACAGGCCTCCACGGGTTTGCCGCTGGCACAGACTTCTGTGCTCGGGCGCATGAAGCGCGCCTCGGTCGGGCTCACCGGCCTCTTACTGGCCTCGCTGGCGGCCAGCGCAGTTGTTCAGGCTCAACCGCAACAGGAGCGTACGCCGCCGATCTCACGTCACTATATATTGTCTGACGTAACGCCGGCGGGACCGAAGTCCCACTTTCCCGCCTTCGATGCCGTCAGCGGAAATGTGCTGATCAGTAATGTGTCAGAGGGCACCGTCAGCGAAGTCGATCCCGGTAAAGGGGTGGTGCGCACTTTCGCCGTTGGCGTAATGCCCCACACCGTGCAAGTCGACACCGCCGCACGACGCGCCTATGTGGTTAATAAGGGCTCAGCCTCTGTTTCGGAGATGGATCTGAAGACCGGCGAGACGATCGCCACCTTTCCGGTGGGGCCCAATCCGCACGGGCTGAAGCTTGACACCCAGCGTGGTCGCATTTATGTAACCAGCATCGATGCTAACCAGCTCGAAGTCTATTCGCTGGCGGCGCCGCACGACCAACTCGCTACCGTAGCTGTCGGCCCCGGCCCCTACGGCGTGGATGCCCGTCGCAACCTGGTCGTCACCACCGACACCGGCGGCAGCACCTTGCACCTGATCGACGCTGATTCACTGCAGACTATCGATGTGGTCGAAGTGGGCGCCGGGCCCTGGAACCCATCCATCGGCGCCAGCGGTACCATCTATGCGACTATCGGCGATGCCGGTCAGATGGTGGCGGTACGCAACGGTGCTGTCGCCTGGCGTACAGACATCGGTCCGAAGCCGCTGGGTATCCATGCCGATGAATCGCGTCGCGTCGTATTCGCCGCGGTGGCCGGTGCCAGTCAGGTGGTTTTTGTCAACCCGCGTAACGGTCGTTTGTTCCAGCGAGTCGATGTGCCGGCAGGCCCCGCGGGCGTTTCCTATGACCCTATGACGGGTAACGCCTATGTCGGCAGTCAGGACGCCGGCATGCTCGATACGCTCTCACCGGCGGCCTCTACCCGGGGTAAGCGCTAATCGCTGACACCGGCGCGTGAAACACCAGCGCATGCCGCGGGGTCTCTGTTGTCGTCCCGCGCGCATGAGCCGGTGTGGCCCACTTGGCGCCTAGCGCCAGGTGTTTTTAGTAGCGTAGGACCCATGACCTTCACCAGGTCCTGGGTCTTTTTTTTTCAGAGGTTACCGCTGCATGGCATTCTCAAGCGCTTGCAGGTCGAACATGTCGAGCAGCCGGGGTTCGCGCATGAGTTTATTCGCCCACAAATAACCGGCTGCGCTCCACGTTTGCTCCAGGTTGGCATAGCGGCCGATCAGCTGTCCGCGTCGCCCATCGTAATACTCCGGCCAGAGCGCGTGCGCCAGTGAGGGTTGCGCGCTCTCGAGCGCACGCTCGGCCAGATCGCGCCGTCCGCCGATCAGTGCGGCGGCGACGAAGGCCCACAGCAGCATCGGCCAATGCCCGCCGTTGTGGTAACACCAAGGCCGGTTCTTGGGATCGCCACCGGTGATAAGTTGCCACTCGCCGTGTTTCAGCGCGGGGAAGCAGAGCTTCATCGGCATAACTCCCATGAGATCCTCCCATCGCCGATCGACCAGCTGCATGAGCGCCGAGGCCTGGGACTCGGAAGCGGCACCGAACAGCACCGCGAGCAGATTGCCATAGCTGAAAAAGCGAAAGTCGATGCGTTGCGGGCCGAGGTTGCCGACAAAATAGCCACCCTCTCCTGGCAGCCAGTCGATCAGCCAGGGCGGGATACCGTCGGGGTGAATATTCAGCGCATTGAATACATCACGCCCGAGTTGCTCGGTGTCCGAGCGGTAGATTTCACTCAGTCGTTCGGCATCGAGCCAGTATTCGGCGCCCAGGTAGGTCTGCAGCGCATCGATGCGATGACGCGCGGTGGCGATCAGCGCCTCGTCGGCGTCGGCGTCGGCGCCGGCGTCGGCATCGTCGCCGAGCAGTACGGTGACCGTGCGCAGCATGCGCAGTAGCAGTACCTGGACTTCCAGAGGGTGGCCGTAGACGCCCATGCGACGGTCGACCATGAACGCGCCGTCGGGTACCAGCAAGGTCGGGAAGATTTCGAAAGAGCCCTCCAGGCAGAGCCGTAGCATGGCCTCCAGCTGTCCGCGGCAGCGCGCGTCTTCCACTATCGTACGGTCGCCGCTGACCCGGGTATAAATGCCGAGCAGAATCACAAACCACAACAGCGCGTCGACCGGCGCCACCCGCCCGATGGAGCGGTCACCAAAATCCGATGCCAGCCGCTCGCCGTCCTCGTGCTGCTCGACATGAAAGCTGGCCGGAACGATGCCTTTGTGTATGCGGTGACTGGCCATGCTGCAATCCGAACTGATAACCGACAGCACGGTGCGAAGAAAACCCTTTGTCGTGGAGAGATCCCCGTCGGCTAAACACACCAGCGCTGCGGGCACAAAATCGCGCACGAAACAGTGGCGGTAATTGTCGGCCGACAGCCAGCCATCGCCCACGGCTGCCGCATAGCCGACGGTCTGTCCCTCGAAAGACAGCGTCGCGCGCCGCAGCACATCATAGGCGCTGTTTACAAGGGCTTGCTCTTCGTCGTCGGATAGTGGCATGTTATTTGTTGTGTTATCTGCGAGCTGCCGCGCGCGGCCCTCATTAGACCGTGGCGGATCGGCCGGGGTTCCCGCAGTCAAGTCACTGAATGTTACCAATCGAGGGGGTCTATACTAACGCAATGTCCAATAAAACATTCACCCTGCCCGATGACCTGTACGACTATCTCCTCTCGGTGTCGTTGCGCGAAGATGAGCTGTTGCGGCAATTGCGCCGCGAGACGGCCACCGATGCCATGTCCCGCATGCAGGTCGCCCCGGAGCAAGGCCAGTTGCTGGCCCTGCTGGCGCAACTGATGGGCGCGCGCCGCGCCCTGGAGGTCGGCGTATACACCGGTTACAGTTCACTGTGCGTGGCGCGCGCGCTGCCGGGCGACGGGCGGCTGGTGGCGTGCGACATCAGCGAGAGCTGGACGGCGGTGGCGCAGCGCTACTGGCGCCAGGCGGGGGTTGCCGAGCGTATTGATCTGCGTATCGCGCCGGCACTGGAAACACTCGACAGTCTGCTGCAGAGCGATGAAGCCGGCCGTTTTGACTTCGCCTTCATTGATGCCGACAAGGAAAACTATTTAGTTTACTACGAGCGGGCGCTGGCGCTGCTGCGCCCCGGTGGATTGATCGCCATCGACAACACCTTGTGGTCGGGCAGCGTTATCGACCCCTCCTGCCAGGATGCCGAGACGCGCGCCATCAGGGCGTTCAACCGCGCGCTGCACACCGATGATCGCGTGCACCTAAGCCTGCTGCCGGTGGCTGACGGAGTGACGCTGGCGCTCAAGCGCGCCTAGCGCTTCAAATATCCAGCCGCGAGACTTCGGATTCGCCGGGTTCCATGTCCAGTTCGCCACGGGCGAATAATTCTGTGCCCGGGTGCGAGGCGGTGGCGCTGCCGCAGATCACCCCAAAGCGCAGCATGGCTTCGGCACTCTCACCTCTCTGCGCGGCGGCCAGCAGCCCGGCTACCAGGGCGTCGCCACAGCCGACGGTCGATTGCTTGTGCACCTTCGGCGCTTCGCAGTGATAACTGTTGTCGCCATCGATAAGAATAGCGCCGTCCTGGCCCAGCGAAATGCACAGGTAGTCGATGCCGCGTTGGCGCAGTGCGCGCCCGGCCTCAGCAACCTGTTCGTTGCTTTCCAATAACCGGTTGAGGGTCAGCTCGAGGACGTAGCGGTTCAACCGCACCAGATACGGCTGGGCCTGCAGAGCCTGCTCAAGGGCTTCGCCGTGAGCATCAATGACCGCTTTGCCGCCCTGCGACCTGATCCGTGCCGCCAACTCGCCGTAAGTGCCGTCCGGCACGCCGGGAGGTAGCCGGCCGCTCAGCACGCCGAGGCCGTCGCCTACTGTGCGCAGAAAGCACTGGGTAGCCTCATCGAGCACCTCGGCGGCAACGTGCGGGCCGACGCTGGTAATTTCGTACTGCCCCGGCGGACTGTTCTGCAAAATGGTGGTGTTCAGCCTCGTTTCACCGCTGACACGGAACCAGGTATGGCGATCGCGCAGCGTATCGCCCAGCAGCCGTAGCAGCAGGTCGCCGCTTTCACCACCGATGACACTACAGCAGTGCACAGGTACGCTCAGCTCAGTGAGCGCACGGGCGACATTGATACCGTTGCCGCCCGGGTGATACCAGGTCTGTCTGGCCGGTACTTTCTGATATTCCAGCAGCTGCGGGATTTCGTAGCTGATATCCACCGAGGGGTTCAGCGCCAATACCGATACGTCGACGGGGCGTTCTGTCATAAGAGTCTCCGTGTCATCGTAGGCCTTTTTTCAGAATCAGGCTGCGCCCGGTCATCACCGGCGGTTGCGGAATGCCGAGCAACTCCAGCACGGTGGGGGCGATATCGGCAAGCCCGCGGCCGGTGCTGAGCCGCACCGGTCCTTCGTTCATGATCAGAAAGGGCACCGGATACTCGGTGTGCTGGGTGTGCGGCTCGCCGGTGTTGGGGTTGATCATTTCGTCGCAGTTGCCGTGGTCGGCGGTGAGCAGGATGCGCCAGCCGCGCTCCAGGGCTACGCGGAATACACGGTGACTTTCCAGATCCAGCGTTTCCACCGCGCGGATCATTGCTTCGCGCCTGGCGGTGTGCCCGACCATATCGGCATTGGCGAAGTTGGTGACAATGAAATCATGTTCGCCGGCCTCGATCGCCCCGATCAGCGTATCGGCGATCCCCGACGCACTCATCTCCGGCTGCATATCGTAGGTGGCCACTTCGGGCGACGGGACGATAATCCGTTGCTCGCCGGGGAAGGGCGGTTCACGACCGCCGTTAAAAAAATAAGTAACGTGGGCGAATTTCTCCGTCTCGCTGCAGTGCAACTGGGTCAGACCGGCGTCGCTGATGACTTCGGCCAGCACCTGGCGCGGCTGGTCGGCCGGGTAGAGCACCGGGAAAGGATAGGTGGCGTCGTATTCGGTCATACAGATCAGCTTCTGCACCACGTTACCGTCGCGCCCGAAGGCATCGAAATCAGGCAGCCCGAAAGCGGCGCACAGTTG
Organism: Thiogranum sp.; assembly: GCA_030148915.1. Classification (GTDB taxonomy): domain Bacteria; phylum Pseudomonadota; class Gammaproteobacteria; order DSM-19610; family DSM-19610; genus Thiogranum. The sequence continues at coordinate 32,259 of JASBSN010000078.1, read as the reverse complement.
CCGCACACGGTCGCTGCGAAAGTTAAAAAACAGCACCGGCTGTTGCGCCGGGATACCTTCGTGACCGACAATCACCGTGGGCTGAATGAACTCGTCGCCTTCGCCGCGCGCATAAGCCGCTTCGATAGCTTCGCGCGCGCTCGCCGCGCTAAAACCCTGTCCCAGCACCATGGCCCGCCAGGCCCGCTCGGTGCGGTCCCAGTGTCGGGCCCGATCCATGGCGCTGTAGCGCCCGCAGACCGTGGCAATACGTCCGCGCCCCAGGCTGGTAAGCGCGGCCTCGACCTCTTCAAGGTAGCCCAGCGCGGCCCGCGGCGCGGTATCGCGCCCGTCGGTGATCATGTGTATGACCGGTTCGATGTCGGTGTGGCGCAGCAGCTTCAGCACCCCAAGCAGGTGTTCAATGTGGGCGTGAACGCCGCCGTCGGAGATCAGGCCGACCAGGTGCAGGGTATGGGCCTCGGTGAGCAACTCCCGCCAGGCGGGAAGTTGTTCGAAGGTGCCGCCGTAAATCTCATTGGCTATACGCACCAGTTCCTGTTCCAGCACGCGGCCCGAACCGAGCGTCAGGTGACCGACTTCGGAATTGCCGAATTGCCCGTCGGGCAGGCCGACGGCGCGCCCCGAGGCCTGCAGAACGCTATGTGGATAGGACGCGAAATAGTGGTCCAGGTGCGGCGTGCGCGCCAGCGCCCAGGCGTTATGGGCGCGGCTCGGGTTGAGGCCAAAGCCGTCGAAAATCGCCAGCAGTACGGATTTTGGTTTCAATTGATTTCCCCGGGAGCAACGCTCGCTGCGGCCGGTTCGTCGAGTGACCGGTCTACACAGCGGTTACCGGGGTTACCATAGCATACTGTCATGAAAACGGAATGACATGGCGCCCCGTCCCGGCGGGAAGACCGGAGCGATAGCAGGGAATAGCTTGTCCGGCGCCAGGGCACGCATACAATAAGAGCCTTAACCGCTCGCAATAGGATCCGCAGATGCTAGAAAAAAATCAACCGGCGCCGGATTTCAGCGCGCCGAACCAGGATGGGGTCAGCGTCAGCCTCACCGATTACCGCGGTGCGAAAAAAGTGATCGTGTATTTTTATCCCAAGGACGATACGCCCGGCTGCACCATTGAAGCCAATGAGTTCACCGCCCTGGCGAGCGAATTTGCGCGCCACGACACCGTGGTGCTCGGTGTGAGCAAGGATTCCTGCGCCAGTCACCGCGCCTTTGTCGATAAATACGGGCTCAAGGTCGATTTGCTCGCCGATACCGGCGGTGAGCTGTGCGAGGCTTACGGGGTCTGGCAGGAAAAAGAAAAAAACGGGGAGAAAAAAATGGGCATTGTGCGCTCCACCTTTCTCATCGACGAAGACGGTTTGGTGAAGGAGGCGCATTACGGCGTGAGTGCCGAAGGCCATGCCCAAGCCATGCTCGATCGGGTGGCTGGGTCCTAAGTCGCGGATATGGCACACGACCACAGCCACAGCGCCGGTAATTACAATCGGGCCTTTGCCATCGGCGTGGCGCTGAATATCGTTTTCGTGCTGATCGAGGCCGGTTACGGCCTCGTCGCCCAATCCCTGGCGCTGATCGCCGACGCCGGGCACAACCTCAGCGACGTCGTCAGTCTGCTGCTCGCCTGGGGCGCGAGCATTTTGGCCACCCGGGCGGCGACCGAAAAACGCACCTATGGTTTCCGCAAGGCCACCATCATGGCCTCGCTCATCGGCGCCGTGCTGTTGCTGGTGGCCCTTGGCGGCATCGCCTGGGAAGCGCTGGGGCGCTTCCTCGATCCGCGCCCGGTAGAGGGCATGACGGTGATCGTGGTGGCGGCCATCGGTGTGGTCATCAACACCGCCACGGCGCTGCTCTTTGTCTCCGGTCAGAAGCACGACCTGAACCTGCGCAGCGCCTTTTTGCACATGGCGGCGGACGCCGGCGTGTCGCTCGGGGTGGTGATCGCCGGTGTTCTCATCCTGTTCAAGGGCTGGTTGTGGATTGATCCGGTGATCAGTCTGGCGATCGTTGTGGTGATTCTTTTCGGTACCTGGAGCCTGTTGCGCGATTCGGTCAACCTCGCTATGGATGCGGTGCCGGAAGACATCGATATCGGCGCGGTGCGCGACTATCTGCTCGGCCTGGACAATGTCAGCCGCATTCACGATTTGCATATCTGGGCACTGAGCACCACGGAGAGCGCGCTTACCGTGCATCTGGTCGTCAGCGACAGGGCGTTGGACAACGTGTTTCTGAGCGATTTGCAGCACCAACTGCACGAGCGTTTCGACATTGAGCACGCGACAGTACAGTTGGAAAACCAGGATGAAGCGTGCGACTGCCGGCTGGACAGAAGCCAGTGTTGCTGACAAAGGCGCGGGCTGCCCAAGGACACGTCAGCTTCGGTCCGGCTCCGCAGCTGTCCGCGCTGGACGATGAGTCCGGGACGGAATGACCAAACTCGTAGGCGCCCATCACTCAAAGCGGGTTTCGCCCGGCGCAAGGTTTTTGGCTTAGGGTGCCGCGAGCGGCACATGCACCAAAAACCTTGCACCGGGCGAAACCCGCTTGCACCGCGGATGCAGATTTTATCCGATCTCTTATACTTCCGGGTGTTCAGCTCCGGGCTCCGGCCGGGCAGTCCCTCGCGGGCTTAGGGCGCCGCGAGCGGCACATGCACCCTCGAGGGACTGCCCGGCCGGAGCCCGGAGCCTGGTGGCAGCGGGAGGCAGACTCTATCGAATAACCACTCAGCCTACTAACCCGTCACTACCGGATCAGTTCGCTTATCGCGCTGGATCAGCGCATAGGCCGAATGATTGTGGATGGATTCAAAGTTTTCCGACTCCACCACATAGGCGCTGATACGCTCGTCGGCGTTCAGCGAGGCGGCAATGTCGCGCACCATGTCCTCGACGAATTTGGGATTGTCGTAAGCTCTTTCGGTAACGTATTTCTCATCCGGGCGCTTGAGCAGACCGTAGAGCTCACTGGAGGCCTGCGACTCGACCAGTTCAATCAACTCCTCGATCCAGATGAAGCCGCAGGTGGTGGCGGTCAAGGTCACGTGCGAGCGCTGATTGTGCGCGCCGCGCGCGGAGATTTTTTTCGAGCAGGGGCACAGACTGGTGACCGGGACAATGATCTTGATCTGCATCTGCGGCTTACCCTCGCGCACTTCGCCGATGAACGAAACTTCATAGTCCAACAGGCTCTGTACGCCGGATACCGGCGCGGTTTTGTTGACGAAATAGGGAAAGCTCATTTCGATGTGGCCGGCTTCGGCCTCCAGGCGCTCGGTCATCTCGCCCAGCATTTCCTTGAACGATTCGACGCTGATTTCGCGTTCGTGCAGGTTGAGGATCTCGACAAACCGCGACATGTGCGTGCCTTTGAAATTATGCGGCAGGTTCACGTACATATTGAAGGTGGCGATGGTGTGCTGTTCGCCTTCGGCGCGGTCTTTGACGCGCACCGGATGACGGATGTCCTTGATCCCGACTTTGTCGATAGCGATGCGACGGGTGTCGGCACTGCCCTGTACATCGGCGATGCCGGGGCTTACCGCGCTGGCGGTGGTGGCGCTCTGCTTGCTCATAACTCGTCCTCAACATAACGCACACAGGCGCGTTCAGTCTCCCAGAGTGTGACCGCGTGCACGCTGATGTGTTCGTTGTTCAGCTGCGCCGAGAGTTCGCGATAAAAATAGGCGGCGATGTTCTCCGCCGTCGGGTTGATCTCGGTAAAGGGTTCCAGGTCATTCAGATAACGGTGATCGAGCCGCTCGGCGATCGCCCGCGTGGCCTGCTTGATGACCTTGAAATCCACCCCCATGCCCGCGGCGTCCAGTTGTGTGGCGATCACCTCGGTCTCCACCTTCCAGTTATGTCCGTGCATGCGCGCACAGGCACCCGGGTAGTCCCGCAAGGTGTGCGCCGAGGCGAAATCCGCCAGAATCTTCAAGTTATAGCGTGCGGCCACAATAATTCCTGACTAAAACAGTCAAATATTAATCGACAGCCCGCAGGGTTGCAATTCCAGAGGCCATTTCCCTTTGAACACGCTGGTAAATGCCTTCCGTATCCAGGCCACATTCAGCCAGTTGCTGCTCGCGGCTGGCGTGTTCGATGAAGCGATCGGCGATACCGAGCATGAGCAGGGGGGTGGTCATGCCGTGCCCGGCCAGAGCCTCGGCCACGGCACTGCCCGCGCCGCCGGCCACGGCGTTGTCCTCGATGCTGACCAGCAGGCGGTGGCGACCGGCCATCTCCAGCAGGCAGGATTCGTCCAGCGGTTTGACAAAACGCATGTTGACCACGCTGGCGTCCAGCCGCTCGGCTGCGGCCAGCGCCGCGGGCAGCAGACTGCCGAACACCAGCAGCGCCACCTCGCGACCTTCGCGCATTACCTTCGCTTGGCCCACCGCCAGCGGTTCCAGGCCTGAGTCGATCCGCGCTCCCGGACCGGCGCCCCGCGGATAGCGCACGGCCGCCGGCCCGGGCAATCGGTGGCCGGTGCTGAGCATGCGCCGGCATTCGTTTTCGTCGGCCGGTGTCATCAGCGTCAGGTTGGGGATGCAGCGCAGATAGCTGAGATCGTAATTGCCGGAGTGCGTCGGGCCGTCATTGCCGACCAGCCCGCCGCGGTCAATGGCGAACAGGACGGGCAGATTCTGCAGGGCGACGTCGTGGATCAGTTGGTCGTAGGCGCGCTGCAGAAACGTCGAATAAATGGCCACCACCGGCTTGAGCCCCTCGCAGGCCATGCCGGCGGCCAGCGTCACGCTATGCTGTTCGGCGATGCCGACGTCGAAATAACGCTGCGGAAAACGTTGGGAAAAACTCACCAACCCCGAGCCCTCGCGCATCGCCGGGGTGATGGCGACCAGGCGCTCGTCGGCTGCCGCCATGTCACAGACCCAGTCGCTGAAGACCTGGGTATAGGTTTTGGCCGCCGCAGCGGCCGGCACGCTCCGGCCGGTGGCGGGGTCGAACTTGCCGACGCCGTGAAAGGCGCAGGGGTTGGCCTCGGCCGGCGCATAGCCTTTGCCCTTACGGGTGACCACGTGCAGCAGTTGGGGGCCGTTGAGCGCACGCAGGTTGCGCAGTGTTTTCACCAGAGCGGCGGTATCGTGGCCGTCGATGGGGCCGATGTAGTTGAAGCCCAACTCCTCGAACAGCGTGCCGGGGATGACCATGCCCTTCATGTGTTCTTCGGCCCGACGCGCCAGTTCCCAGACGCTCGGCATACCCTGCAGCACTTTCTTGCTGCCTTCGCGCACGGTCGAGTAGGTGCGCCCCGAGAGGATCCGCGCCAGGTAATTCGACAGGCCGCCGACATTCGGTGAAATCGACATGTCGTTGTCGTTCAGCACCACCAGCAGGTTGGCGTCCAGACTGCCGGCATGATTGAGCGCCTCGAAGGCCTGTCCGGCGGTCATGGCGCCGTCGCCGATTACGGCCACCACGCGGCGCTGACTGCCGTCGTGGGCCGCGGCGATGGCCATGCCCAGCGCCGCGCTGATCGAGGTGCTGGCGTGGCCGACGCCAAAGCTGTCGTAGGGGCTTTCGTCACGTTTGGGGAATCCGGCCAGGCCGTCTTTCTGGCGCAGGCTGCCCATTTGGTCGCGTCGGCCGGTGAGAATTTTATGCAGATAGCTCTGATGGCCCACGTCCCAGACCAGCCGGTCCTCGGGGGTCTGGTAAATGTAGTGCAGCGCCAGGGTCAGCTCCACGCTGCCCAGATTGGCGGCCAGGTGACCGCCGGTGGTCGCCACGGTGTCGATCAGAAAGCGCCGTGCCTGGTCGGCGAGCGGCGCCAGATCGGCGATCGACAGTCCCCGCAGGTCTTGCGGCGAATCGATACGGCTCAACAGGGGCAGGTCAGGGTCAGTGGTCATGGGAAACACGGCAGCGGGCAGGTGTGGATTATCCTTGCTGGCCGCGGCGCTGGCAAGTTGCGCGACGGATAGGCGCTGCTCGTGGGGTGCCGCGCTCAGTGGGTGCGCGCGACAATATAGGCCGACAGCCAGCGCAGTGGGTCGGCCTCGGCGCCGAACCCCGCGAGGCTCTCGATTGCCCGCTGATGTAGCTCGCCGGCGCGTTCGCGGGCCCCGGCCAGGCCCAGCAGGTCGGGGTAAGTAGGTTTGCGCAAGGCCCGATCGGCGCCGGCCTGCTTGCCCAACTCCTCGGTGCTGCCGGTCACATCGAGAATGTCGTCCTGCACCTGGAAGGCCAGCCCGATACACTTGCCGTAGTGATCCAGGGCGCGACGCTGCGCGTCGTCCAGGCTATCGGCGCACAAGGCGCCCAGCAGCACAGAGGCGCGGATCAGCGCGCCGGTTTTGTGAATGTGCATATCTTCCAGTTCGGCGATATCCAGCTCGCGGCCGACCGCGGCAAGATCGATGGCCTGGCCGCCGGCCATACCGCGTGAACCGGCGGCCAGCGCCAGCAGTTCGATCATGTGCAAGCGGGTGGCTGGCTTGAGCGGTCCCATCGGCGCGTGCGCCAACAGATGGAACGCCTTGCTTTGCAGGGCGTCGCCGGCCAGCACCGCGAGCGCCTCGCCGAAAGCGCGGTGACAGGTGGGTTGACCGCGGCGCAGGTCGTCGTTGTCCATGGCCGGCAAGTCGTCGTGCACCAGCGAGTAGGCGTGGATGCACTCCACCGCGCTGGCGGCCACATCGAGCGCCTGGGGGTCGGCATTGAGGGCACCGCCGGCGGCGTATACCAGCAGCGGTCGTACCCGCTTGCCACCCTGCAACGCGGCATAACGCATGGCTTCGTGCAAGTCCGCGGGCAGTGTGCCGGGCGAGGGCAGGAAAGCTGTCAGGGCGCTTTCGACGCGTTGTTTGCACTCGGCGGCGAAGGCCGCCAGTTCAGGTGGTTGCATCGTCGTCAAACGGTTCCAGGCTGGCCTGCCCGTCTTTTTCCAGCAGCACCTGCACTTTTTGTTCGGCGTCCTTCAGGGCTTGCTGGCACGAACGCGTCAATTGCACGCCGCGCTCGAACTGCTGCAGCGATTCATCCAGACTCAGGTCGCCCTGTTCCATTTTTTCCACCAATGCCTCGAGTTCCGCCAGCGCGGTTTCGAAATCCGGTGTTTTAACGCTGCGTTTGGCCAAGGTTGCAGTATCTCGATTGTGTTTTGGGGGCATTACGTTACCCGCCCGCCCTTGGAGGGTCAACGCACAGCGTGTGACCGCAGTGGCCGGGCGCGCCTGCCGGTAAACCGGCGATTGACAGCCGTCATGGCCTGAGCTAGATTCTGGGTTCTAGTTTAGACTGAGTCTAAAAGTTGGGCGATCGCCCGTTTTCACTTATTTTGTTTTGGAGGTTACTACCATGGACCTGAAAGGCTCGAAAACCGAAGACAATCTGAAAGCCGCCTTCGCCGGCGAATCCCAGGCCAATCGCCGCTATCTGTATTTCGCATCCAAAGCCGATGTCGAGGGTTACAACGATGTCGCCGCGGTGTTCCGCTCTACCGCCGAAGGCGAAACCGGGCACGCTCACGGCCACCTCGAATACCTCGAGGCGGTCGGGGATCCGGCCACCGGCCTACCGATCGGGGGAACTTCCGACAACCTCAAGGCGGCGATCGCCGGTGAAACCCACGAATACACCGATATGTATCCAGGTATGGCCAAGACCGCGCGCGACGAGAGTTTCGACGAAATCGCCGACTGGTTCGAAACCCTGGCCAAAGCCGAGCGTTCTCATGCCAACCGGTTCCAGAAAGCTCTGGATACGCTGGACGCCTGATAGGCGGGCGCGCCGGATTCTCACGCCGGGGCCGAGGTCCCGGCGTGTGCCGGTATTTCGCTCCAGCCCCGTAGCGGCGTGAATTGTGCCGGGACGGGGTTACACTCTCGCCCATTCATTCAGTTGCACGGAGATACCCGATGGCCGTCCGCGAAGGTAGCCTGGAAGCACCCACCCGTCACCCTATCGACTGGCAGAATCCGCAGTACTACAACGAAGCGTCCCTGTTCCAGGAACTGGAGCGGGTGTTCGATATCTGCCATGGCTGTCGCCGTTGCTTCAGCCTGTGCCACGCCTTTCCGACCCTGTTCGATGCCATCGATGAGTCACCGACCACCGAGCTCGACGGCGTCGACAAGCGCGTCTATTGGGAGGTGGTCGATCACTGTTATCTGTGTGACATGTGCTACATGACTAAATGCCCTTACGTGCCGCCGCACGAATGGAATGTCGATTTCCCGCACTTGATGCTGCGGGCCAAGGCCGTCAGACACAGTCAGGGCAAAACCCGCGTGCGCGACAAAATCCTCACCGCCACCGACCGGGTTGGCACCCTGGCCGGTATTCCGGTGGTCTCGACGATCGTCAACGCCGTCAACCACAACCGCGCCGGGCGGCGCGTGGTCGAAGAACTGCTCGAGGTGCACCCGGATGCGGTGCTCCCCGATTATCACTCCAAAACGCTGCGCAAACGTTTGTCCACGGAGCGTAACAGCGCCGCCGAGGCGGCCCCCGCGGCCGGCCCGACACGCGGCAAGGTGGTGCTGTTCGCCACCTGCTACGCCAACTACAACGAGCCGGAGCTGGGCGAGGACCTGATCGCTATTTTCGAGCACAACGCTATCCCGGTGCGGCTGACCGAAACCGAGCGCTGCTGCGGTATGCCGAAACTGGAACTGGGCGATCTGCAGGCGGTGCGCCAGGCAAAAGAGGTCAATGTGCCGCAACTGGTCAAGCTCATCGATCAGGGCTGGGATGTGGTCGCCCCGGTGCCCTCGTGCGTGTTGATGTTCAAGCAGGAACTGCCGCTGATGTTTCCCGGGGACGCGGATGTGGCCAAAGTGCGCGATAATATTTACGACCCGTTTGAGTATCTGATGCTGCGCCACAAGCACGGCCAGTTGAAAACCGATTTCAGCAACAGCCTGGGTAAAATCGCCTATCACGTCGCCTGCCATCTGCGCGTGCAGAACCTCGGGCTGAAAACCCGCGAACTGCTGCAACTGATTCCGCAAACGCAGGTCGAAGCGATTGAACGCTGTTCCGGGCACGATGGTACCTACGCGGTGAAGAAAGAGTTTCACGAGATTTCGATGAAAATCTGCAAGCCGGTGATCACGCGTGTGGAAAAAGCGGCGGCCGATTACTACAGTAGTGACTGCCCCATGGCCGGGCATCAGATCGAGAACGGACTGAGCGCGCCGCGCGCGCCGCAGCATCCGCTGAAACTGCTGCGTCAGGCCTACGGTATTTGAGGACACAGACAATGGAAACGACCATGGAAAAGTTGACCCGAAGTGACCTGTATTCGCTGGAACAGTACGCCGAGGCGCGCGCTGAGTTCCGCGCCCGGGTGATCGCTCACAAAAAGAATCGCCGTGTGCCGCTGGGTCCTATCGCTGCGCTGTATTTCGAGGATCGCCTGACCATGCAGTACCAGATTCAGGAAATGCTGCGCGTCGAGCGGATTTTCGAAGCCGCCGGGATCCAGGAAGAATTGGATGCCTACAATCCGCTGATTCCCGATGGCGGCAACCTCAAAGCGACGTTCATGATCGAAGTCGCCGACGAGCAGGAGCGGCGCAAAGTGCTGGCGGACCTCAAGGGTATCGAGGACGAAGTGTGGTTGCGCGTCTACGGCTTTGACCCGGTGTTCGCCACGGCCGATGAGGACCTGGCGCGGGAAAATGACGAAAAGACTTCCTCGGTACACTTCATGCGCTTCGAGTTCAGCGCCCAGATGGTCGCCGCGGCCCGCGAAGGCGCCTCGCTGGGCGCCGGTATCTCCCACCAGGCCTATACGCAGCAACTCGAACCGTTGCCGGAGAATATCCGCGCCGCCCTGGTACAGGACTTCACCTAAAACCGGCCACCCCAGCCGGGGTGGCGGCAACGAGGTGTCAACAAAGACAAATTTCCGCTAGGCTCGCCCTGAATGAAAGAGCCATACCGATCCCCAAGTCTGCCCCGGTTGGTCGTGTACCGGGGGCTTTGAGCTGCATGCAGAAAGCTTCGATCTATCCACTGGGCGGCGCGCAGAGGCTGAGGCATTGGCGTGACCGCCTGAGCGCTCAAGCCGGCCTCACGGCCGATCCGCTCGAGCAGGTCCAGATCACCTACTACGACAGCTTTGACGGGCGCTTGTACGCCGCCGGCTACAGCCTGGAACAGACCCATACCGCCGCCGGCGCCGAGTTGCGCCTGCTGCGCGATAGCGGGCGTCAGCTCCAAGCAGCGCTGGCCGCGGCGCTGCCGGTGTCGGGATTTCCCGCCGACCTGCCGCCCGGTGAACTGCGCCGGCGGCTGGAAAAGCTTTTGGATATGAGAGCGCTGCTACCGGTGGCCACCTTGCAGGTGCGCCGCTACCCGTTGCGCGGCGTGGACGACGAGGGCAAGACCCGGGTCCGCCTGCAGGTGGAGTCCGTCGGTCTGCTCGATGGCGGCGGCAAACCCCGCATGTTGCAGAAGCGGCTCTTGCTGCAGCCGCTGCGCGGCTACGCTAAGAGCGCGCGGCGACTCGCCGCTGGCCTGGCGCGGGATTTCGCGCTGGAGACAGCGACAGACGATCTTTATGCGCTGGCCCTCGCTGCGACGGGTAAGCGACCTGGTGAGGATAGCGGGAAGCTCGATATCCAACTGCAGGGAGACATGCGCGCCGACGCCGCGGCACGTCACATAGCGGCCCGGCTGTTCGCCACCCTGCAAGCCAACGAAGCCGGCGCGCTGGACGGTCTGGACAGCGAATTTCTGCACGATTTTCGGGTTGCCGTGCGGCGTACGCGCTCATTGCTCGATGAGTTGAAGCACGTGTTTCCAGCCTCGTTGCGCCAGCGTTTCACGGCGGAGTTCGCCTGGCTGGGCAATCTCACCGGTACGCTGCGCGACCTGGATGTCTACCTGCTGAAATTCGCCTCTTATCGCGCCGTATTACCGAGCGAACTGCGTCCGGCGCTGGAGCCCTTGCGGACTTTCCTGCTCTACAAACAACAACAGGAGCGGGTCGAGCGGCTGACGGTGGCGTTGCAGGGCAAGCGCTACCATAAGCTCAAGCAACGGTGGCAGCGCTATCTGGATGCGCCCCTGGCCAAGCGACCGGTGGCGCGCGATGCGCTCAAGCGCATCGATCGGGTCGCTCACCGACGCACGTGGCGTACCTACAAACGTATCCTCGCGGCGGGTCAGGCGATTAACGCCGATTCGCCGCCGGGCGAGCTCCACGCGCTGCGCAAAGCCTGCAAGAAGCTGCGATATCTGATGGAATTTTTTCAATCACTCTATCCTCCCGAGCAGATTCAGGTCGCGATCAAGGCGCTGAAACAGCTGCAGGACAACCTGGGTGACTTCCAGGATCTGGAAGTGCAGGTTGTGTCGCTGCGCCGCTTTGCCATGGAAATGCGCCGGCGCGGTGAATACAGCGCCGCGACCGGTGAGGCCATGGCGGTCCTGTTGGAGACGCTGGAAACGCGCCGACACCAGGCGCGCGACAGATTCGCGGCGCGCTTCAAGCGCTTTGCCCGTGCGCAGAATCAGGCGGCGTTCAAACGGCTGTTTCGTCCCGCCGGCGGTGCAAAGACCTCATGATCACCGTCGCCTGCTACAACCTCAAGGGGGGCGTCGGCAAGACCGCCACGGCCGTCAACCTATCTTACCTGGCCGCTCTGGGCGGGGCCGGCACATTGGTGTGGGATCTCGATCCTCAGGGTGCAGCCAGCTTTTATTACCGCATTAAGCCGCGCGTCAAAGGCGGCTCACCGGGCCTGTTCCGGCGCAAGCGGAAATTGGCGGCGGCCATCAAGGCCACGGATTTTCCCCGGCTCGATCTGGTCCCGGCGGATTTCTCCTACCGCAATATGGATCTGCTGCTGGAGCGTCAGCGCAAACCGGGAACCCGTATTCGCAAGCTGCTCAAGTCGGTGCGCGGTCAATACCAGTATCTGTTTCTGGATTGTCCACCCGGTATTTCACTGCTGTCGGAAAATATTTTCGCCGCCGCCGATGTGCTGCTGGTGCCTGTCATACCCACCACCTTGTCGTTGCGCACCCTGGAGCAGGTGCTGGCGTTTTGCGCCGGCGAGGATTATCGGCATTTACGCGTGGTGCCTTTCTTTTCCATGGTTGATCGACGCAAGAGTCTGCACCGCGAAATGATCGCGCAGCGTTCGGGAGCTCTGGAACAGGCGCTGGCAACTTGCATACCTTATGCCAGCGAAGTTGAGCAAATGGGCGTGCATCGTGCGCCCTTGGAGACCTATGCCCACGCCAGTCCGGCGGCCGGCGCCTACCGCGAGCTCTGGGCCGAACTGCAACGGCGATCGGCAGCACGCTGAGCGCGTGCGCCCTAACGCCGAGTGGATGCGCGGGTTGCCGGCTGCCGGGCGGGCGGAAAATTTTAAGCCGGGGCCTTGAAAAGCACCGCTGCCGATCCTATATCACAGTCATCCGGGGGCGCCGTCCGGTGTCCCGGTAACTGAAATATTAGGAGGTGGAACCATGTCTCTTGTACGTTACGAACCCTGGGGCCTGCTCAACCAACTGCACGGCGAAATGAACCGACTGTTCGACGGTCGCGTGCCGAGCTACGGCGACGATCGCGACGAGCTGGCCGCCAGCGATTGGGTCCCCGCGGTGGATATCCGCGAGGAAGATGAACGCTTTTTGATCCATGCCGATGTGCCGGGGGTCAAGCCGGAAGATATCGAAGTCAATATGGAGAACGGTGTGTTGTCCATCAAGGGGCAGCGCCATAGCGAGACCAGTGAGGAGCGCGAAGGTTACAAGCGCGTCGAGCGCGTCCGCGGCAGTTTTTCGCGCCGCTTCAGTCTGCCGGACACGGCCGACGGCGAGGCCATCAGTGCCAAGTGCAAAGAGGGTGTGCTGGAGATCGCCATCCCCAAACAGGCCAAGGTCATGCCGCGACGGATCAAGGTCGAAAGCTGAAACTAACGTCCGCCTGACAGCGACCGGTCTGCGTCCTTGGGACGCAGACCGGATCGATGGTTAACGGGGAGTCTCATGGAGTTCAAGGATTATTATCAGGTGCTCGGTGTGTCGCGCGAGGCGACGCCGGAGGAAATTAAGCGCGCCTACCGAAAGCTGGCGCGCAAGTTTCACCCGGATGTCAGTAAAGAAGCGGACGCCGAGGCCCGTTTCAAAGAGCTCGGCGAAGCCTACGAGGTTCTCAAAGACACCGAAAAGCGTGCCGCCTACGACCAGTTCGGCGACAATTGGAAAGCCGGCCAGGAGTTTCGGCCGCCACCCGATTGGGATGCCGGTTTTGAGTTTCGCGGTGCCGGCGCCGGTGGTGGCGGCGCGTCGGGATTCAGTGACTTCTTTGAAACGCTGTTTGGCGGCGCCAGCCCTTTTTCGGGCGGGCGCACACCAGGCGCCGCAGCCGGCGGTTTTCGCGCCGGTGGCGAGGATCATCACGCCAAGATATTGATTTCGGTCGAAGACGCCGTGCGTGGCGCCCGACGCAGCATCCAGCTACAGTCGCCCCAATTGGACGGTGCCGGCAACGTGGTGCTCAAGCGCCGTCAGCTGAATGTGAATATCCCCACCGGTATTCTCGCCGGTCAGCAGATCCGTCTGAGCGGGCAGGGTGGCCCGGGCGTGGGCGGCGCCAAGCCCGGGGATCTTTACCTGGAAGTGGAGTTCGAGCCCCACGCGCACTACCGCGTGGAGGGTAAGGACATCTACAGTCAGCTGAAAATCACCCCCTGGGAAGCGGCCCTCGGGGCCAAAGTGCCGGCGGCCACACCGGCCGGTCAGGTGGAGCTGAGCGTACCCCCCGGGGCGCAATCGGGGCAGAAGTTGCGCCTCAAGGGGCGCGGTATGCCCGGTAAGCCCGCCGGGGATTTGTATGTGGAGTTGCGGATCGTCACACCGCCGGCAACCGATGAGCCTGGCCGCGAGATCTATCGGCAGATGGCGGCGCACTTCGCCTACGATCCGCGGCGTGAAACCGCCGCTTGAAGGTCCGCTGCGGGTCCGGGCGGCGGGCGATAATGTTTGCGATTTGCCACCGTACCCTTTTATGCTGCGCGAATGAATTTCATCAGTGTGCTCCTGCTGTGCCTGTCGCTGCTGTCGGTCAGCCCCCTGCGGGCGGCCGACAATGACGACGATGTCTATCAAGAAGACGCGATCAAACCGTTTCTCGAGACATTGCCCGAGGCGGGCGACGAGGAAAAGGAGCAGCCGCTGGTGCTGCCGCGCTATCCGCATGAGGAAAACCTGATCGAGGTCGACAGCGCGCGTTACGGCTTCCCGTATCGCTTGTTCGTCGATAGCGCCTCGTTGTCGGTGGGCGAGGACCGGGTGGTGCGCTACACCGCCGTGTTGCGTTCCGACAGCGGCGTGGATAACGTCAGTTTCGAGGGTATCCGCTGTGTTCGCCGGCAGTTTAAACGCTACGCTTACGGTAGCGTGGGACAGTTCTATCCGCTGGCTAATAACGACTGGCAGTACATCCGCCAGACGCGACAGGATATTTTTCGCAAGCTGCTGGCCGATGACTACTTCTGCCCGCTGCCGGTCGGCGACCAGGCCGCAGAACTGGTGAAACGACTCAAACACAGCGTTGACTACGCCGTCCCCGGAGATATGGAATAACCGCGCCGTGCCCGTTTTCACTAGCCGTAGCCACCTTTAAAGCCGATGACAGCCAAATACGACGCCGCCTCCATTGAAGTGTTAAGCGGGCTTGACCCGGTGCGCAAGCGCCCGGGCATGTACACCGACACCACACGCCCCAACCATCTCGCCCAGGAAGTCATCGATAACAGCGTCGATGAAGCGCTTGCGGGGTTTGCCGACAGGATCGACATCACGCTTTATAAGGACGGGTCGCTCGCGGTCAGCGATAACGGGCGTGGCATGCCGGTGGACATTCACCCGGAAGAGGGTGTGTCCGGCGCCGAGGTCATCCTTACCCGGCTCCACGCGGGGGGTAAGTTTTCCGATAGTAACTACCGCTTTTCCGGCGGTTTGCACGGTGTGGGCGTCTCGGTGGTCAATGCCCTTTCGCGTCACCTGCAGGTGTGGGTGAAGCGCGCCGGTCACGAATACCATCTGGCGTTCAAAAACGGCGAGAAAGTCGCCGGCCTGGAGACAGTGGGCAAAGTCGGCAAACAGAACACCGGCACGACGGTGCGCTTCTGGCCGGAGCCGAAGTTTTTCGACTCTCCGCGGTTCTCCTTGCCGCGCCTCAAGCATGTGCTGCGCGCCAAGGCGGTCCTGTGCCCGGGCCTGGCGGTGACGCTGACCGATGAGAAAAGCGGCGACCAGGAAAGCTGGTGCTACCAGGACGGTCTGCGCGACTATCTGGTGGATGCGCTCGGCGATGTTGCCCGACTGCCCGAAGACCCCTTCGTGGGCAAAATGGAGGGTAACCAGGAGGCGGCCGAATGGGCGCTGGTCTGGTTGCCCGACGGTGGCGAACCGCTCAGCGAAAGTTATGTCAACCTGATACCGACGGCCCAGGGGGGCACCCACGTCAACGGTTTGCGCACCGGCCTCACCGAGGCGGTGCGCGAGTTCTGCGAGTTCCGTAACCTGTTGCCGCGCGGCGTCAGGATCAGCCCCGATGACGTCTGGGACCGCTGTACCTATATTCTTTCGGTGAAGCTGCTCGATCCGCAGTTTTCCGGGCAGACCAAGGAGCGCCTGTCCTCACGCGAATGCACCGCGTTTGTTTCCGGTGTCGCCAAAGACGCCTTCAGTCTGTGGCTGAACCAGCATACCGAAGCCGGCGAACAGATAGCGCAGCTGGCCATACAGAGCGCTCAGGCGCGCCAGCGCGCCGGCAAGAAAGTGGTGCGCAAGAAAGTCACCAGCGGGCCGGCGCTACCCGGAAAACTCGCCGATTGCAGTAACAATGATCTGCAGCGCTCCGAGCTCTTTCTGGTGGAAGGCGACTCGGCGGGCGGTTCGGCCAAGCAGGCCCGCGACCGGGAATATCAGGCGGTGATGCCGCTGCGGGGCAAAATTCTCAACACCTGGGAGGTCGATTCGGCGCAGGTGCTGGCCTCGCAGACGGTCCATGACATCGCCCTGGCGATCGGCGCCGAGCCGGGTGTGGACGAGCTGAAAAATCTGCGCTACGGCAAAATTTGTATTCTCGCCGACGCCGATTCCGACGGCGCCCATATCGCCACGCTGCTGTGTGCTCTGTTCCTGCGCCACTTCCGCCCATTGGTGGCCGCCGGTCACATCTATGTCGCGATGCCGCCGCTGTACCGCATCGATGTCGGCAAACAGGTGTTTTATGCGCTCGACGACGCCGAGCGCCAAGGTATCCTCGATCGCATTGCCGCGGAAAATATCAAAGGCAAAGTTAATGTGCAGCGCTTCAAGGGGCTGGGCGAAATGAACCCGCTGCAATTGCGCGAAACCAGTATCGATCCCGACACCCGCCGCCTGGTGCGCCTCACGCTGACGCCCGGCGGTGAGAGTCACCACACCCTCGATCTGCTGTTGGCGAAGAATCGTTCTGCCGACCGACGCTCCTGGCTGGAGAAAAACGGTAATCTGGCCGATATTTAGGCTGGCCCTCCGGTATTTGCACCGGAGTTTTTCAAGCCATTGAATAGTAAATGGTTTTATTTTCAGGCAGAGATTGTCTGGGGGCGTCAGACCCGAGGGAACATGGGCGAATTTGTTGTCAAGCATTTCAAGCGGGCGAGTGTCGGCGCGCGCGCCAAGGAACTGGTCACTGAAATCGTCGTGGAAGGCTCCGATACCGGGCGCTTTCTGCATCGCATGGAAGAGACGCGGCTGACGCGACCCTGTTTCCAGACCATCGATATGCGCGCACGGGTGGCCGGTGAGTGTCGGCGCTACGCTTTCAACGACCGTGTCCATTATCTCGATGACGTTTCCTTTGAGCTGTTCGAGCGCGGGTTGCTGGAGAACAACGGCGTGTATACCGTCGGCACATTTGAGGCCATTGTCGGCGGCGCGCACACGTTGCAGGCCCAGGCCGAGGCGCGCGAACAGGCCGAGCAGCGTGTGCGCGAGCTGGAACAGCGTCGCCGGGAACGGGCGCGCGAAACCGCCGGCGATCTGCTTGGCGCGCACGACGGCGCCTCTCACAACGCCAGCAGCCTGGTCAGTAACCCCGAACAATTACCGCTCGGCTATTTCCGCAAGCGCAGTCATCCACGTTTGCAATATGCCTGTTCGGTGACCTTGGAGCGCGGCAATATCAGCGCCACCGGCACCACCCGAGATATTTCCGTCGGCGGTATGCGGGTGCACATTCGCGGTCTGAGCACTTTTAAGCGCGCCCAAAGTCTGCAAGTCAGTTTTCGCGGCCTGTTGAACGAAGCGGGTGAGACCTTGAGTGAATGCGCACTCTACCGTGTCGTGACGGTCGAGTCACGGGAAGCGGAAACCGTCCTGGCGCTGAAGCGTCTCGATCTGGAAAAGCCGCCCGGACTCTCCGCCTTGCTGGAGCAACTGGTAGAGCAGCGCCAGCGCAAATACAAACTGGATATGGAAGACGAGTACCAGTCGGTGCTCAGCTGGCTCTACGAGCGCAGCTACGCGCAGAGCGCAACGCAGATCCCGTTTTTTATCGAGCGTAACGAGGCCGACGATCTGTGTGTGCAGGGCCTGGCGATGAGCGAGGGCAACGCCGGCCTGGCGCGGTTTTTCTGCACCGACGCGGATAATTACAATTTTACCCCGCTGTGTCTGCCGCAGCGCCTGCAGGAGCTCGCCGAGGGCCGGGCTTTTGTATTGGCGATGTATCGCCAGCGCGGCCAACACGACCAGTGCCTGCGCATTCATTCAGCGGCCGATTTCGAAGCCGCTTCGCCGCAGACTTTTATCCGTCTGCTGGCCTGGGTGCTGCAGCAGTCCGAGTACTGCATCGTCAAAGTGCACGCCGGGGCGCTGCCGGCGCTCTCGGTGCCGGAGAGCAAGCTCGATGAGGTCTCTCAGCGGCTGCAGTACAAATCCGAGGCCCGGATGGCCGAGCTGCGGGCCCGTCTGCAGCGTCTGCGGCAAGTCGGCTTTGTCATGGATATGACCCAGGAGTGCCGCAAAGCTTTGCGCGGCGTGCAGGCGGCCACCGAGGGGGCTGCGGTTTGGGTAGGCGGCGAACAGCGACGCCTGAGCGACGACGGCGTAGAGCGCAAATTGGCGCTCCCGGCACAGTACATGCAGCCCGAGTTGATCCGCTTCGGGTACGTCGAGCGCCGCCGCGAGGATCGCTATCTGGCCGAGACGCGGGTGGATGTGCGGGTCGGAGATAAATCCGTGCAAGGCATGTCCCGGGATATTTCCACGCGCGGCATGCGCATCCAGCTGGATGGCCCGTTGACGGTGAAAAAGGGCGCCACGGTACGGGTAGGGCTGGTGTCGTTGCAGCAGAAAAAATCTTCCACCAACCTTCTGGATATTCCTTATCGCGTGGTCGGCAGCCACCACGAGGAGTCCGGCACGGTAGTGCGGTTGGAGCGTGTTCTCGGCAATAAAAATGAGGGGCTGAAAGCCTTTTTCGTCGAACTGATCACCAAAAACCAGCACAAACTGGGTGTCGACATCGGCGATATTTGGGGTGCGACCGCCTCACGGGTCTATGAAACACTGGTGGCCTCCAACACGCCCGGGATACCCTTTTTCATCGGCCGCAACCAGGAGGGAGGAGCCCACCTGCAGTTTGTCGGTGTGCCCGAGTCGCCGGGACCGCTGTTGAACTGGTTTGACGTCGGTGGACGCTTCGATTTCCGTTGTCTGAACGAACCGCGGATGGTGGCTACACTGTATGACGCCATTCAATTTCTGCTGCGACAAACCCGCAGTAACGGGGAAGCGCCGGCGCCGTTCGAGCTCGAGTTGTACGTCTACCGTGACGAAGATTCGCTCAGCGGCGAAACCTTTATTCACGCGGCCAGCGAACTCGATTTTAACGACCAGGCGCAACGCGAGCAGTTTCTCGCCCGCCTGTGCCGCTACGAGGATTGGCGCTGCCTCAAATTGACGGCGACCTTTAGCCGTCAGATCGACGAGAAGGCGCTGGACAAAATGATCGAGCCGATACGCGGCCAGTCCCGTCACCGGGCGGTGAAGCTCTCTGACCTGGTCCATTCACAGGTCGGCTACGGCGAGTTGGTCGATATCACTCAGGAATGGCTGGCGCTGAGAAGCGCCGGCGGCAGCTAAGCTGCCGCGCGGCGGGAAAATCACCGCCTGGCTTCCCTAGCCGGCGTTTGCCGTTAGAATGGTCCGCGCCCCACTTCCTGGATACGGACCCGGCATGACCACTGATACGACTCTGGAAAACATAGAAACCCTTCCGCTACACGCTTTTACCGAGAAGGCCTACCTGGATTATTCCATGTACGTGATTCTCGACAGAGCCCTGCCGCATATCGGCGATGGCCTGAAGCCGGTGCAGCGGCGCATCGTCTATGCGATGTCGGAGCTGGGTCTGTCGGCGCGCGCCAAGTTTAAAAAGTCGGCGCGTACGGTGGGCGACGTGCTGGGTAAATTTCACCCGCACGGAGACAGCGCCTGTTACGAAGCGATGGTGCATATGGCGCAGGGGTTTTCCTTCCGTTATCCGCTGGTGGACGGACAGGGCAACTGGGGTTCGACGGACGATCCCAAGTCGTTTGCCGCCATGCGTTATACCGAAGCGCGGCTGACGCCTTTTTCCGAGGTGCTGTTGGCGGAGCTCGGCGAGGGCACGGTCAACTGGACGGCCAACTTTGACGGCACCCTGCAAGAGCCGCTGCTGTTGCCGGCGCGCCTGCCGGCGGTATTGTTAAACGGCGCCACCGGCATCGCCGTGGGCATGGCAACCGATATCCCACCGCATAACCTGGCCGAGGTTTCGGCCGCCGCCATCCACTTGCTGGATAACCCCAAGGCCGGGTTGGAGCAGCTGTGCGAACACATTCAGGGGCCGGATTATCCCACCGGCGGCGAAATCATCACGCCGCGCGACGATCTGCAGGCCATCTACCGCAGTGGTGGCGGCAGTCTGCGCATCCGCGCGCGGTTCGAAGCCGACCAGGGCGATATCATTGTCACCGAATTGCCCTACCAGGTATCCGGTAACAAGGTGCTGGAGCAGATTGCCGGCCAGATGGCGGCGAAAAAACTGCCGATGGTGGCCGATCTGCGGGATGAATCGGACCACGAGAACCCGACCCGGCTGGTGATCGTGCCGCGCTCCAACCGTATCGACACCGAGGCGCTGATGTCTCACCTGTTCGCGACCACGGATCTTGAGCGCAGCTATCGCGTCAATATGAACATGATCGGCCTGGACGGCCGGCCGGCGGTGAAGGATCTGCGCACCCTGCTCGGAGAATGGCTGGAGTTCCGCCTCGCCACGGTGACCCGGCGCTTGCAGCACCGGCTGGAGAAGGTGTTGGAGCGCCTGCATTTGCTCGAAGGTCTGATGATCGCCTACCTGAATATTGACGAGGTGATCGCTATCATTCGCCATGAAGACCAGCCCAAGCCGGTGTTGATGTCCCGTTTCGCGCTCAGCGACCGGCAAGCGGAAGCCATTCTGGACCTGAAACTACGTCATCTGGCCCGGCTCGAGGAGATGAAAATCCGCGGTGAACAGGACGCCTTGGCCGGTGAGCGCGACCGGTTGCAGAAAACCCTGTCTTCCAAGGCGCGTTTGCGCACCCTGGTGAAACAGGAGATCAAAACGGATACGGAAAAATACGCCGATCCCCGCCGCTCGTTGCTGGTCGCGCGCACCGCCGCCCAGGCGCTGGATGAAGCCGCGCTGGTGCCGAGCGAGCCGGTCACCGTGGTGTTGTCGGAAAAAGGCTGGGTGCGGAGCGCTCGCGGCCACGATATCGACCCGCTCGGCCTCAGTTACAAAGCCGGCGACGGTTTTCTTGCCGCGGCCTGCGGTCGCAGCAACCAGCAACTGGTGTTCCTGGATTCCACCGGGCGCGCCTACACGCTCGCCGCCCACAGTCTACCCTCGGCGCGCGGCCAGGGTGAGCCGCTGACCGGGCGTTTCAACCCGCCCGATGGCGCCACCTTTGTCGGTGTGATGGCCGGCGAGCCTGACAGCCTGTTTCTGCTGGCCAGTGATGCCGGCTATGGGTTTATCACCCGTTTGGGCGACATGATGGCACGCACTCGCAGCGGCAAGGCGGTGCTGTCGTTGCCCAAACATGCTCGGGTGCTGGCCCCGGTGGCGGTCGGCGACCCGCAGTCCGATCGGATTGCCGCGGTCAACCTGCAGGGACAGATGCTGGTGATACCGGCCGGTGAAGTGCCGCGCCTCAATCGCGGTAAAGGCATCAAAATACAGAACGTGAGCAGCAAAAAACTCGCCAGTCGGGAAGAATACGTAGTGGCTATCGCCAGTGTGCCCGCCGACGGTGCTCTGGTGATCCACGCCGGCAAACGTCACCTGACGTTGAAATCGGCGGATCTGGAAACCTACCTGGGGGAGCGCGGTCGTAAAGGCATCAAGCTACCGCGCGGCTTGCAGCGGGTGGATCGCCTGAGTACGGAAGAGTCTTGAATTCCGCTGCTTAGCCACCATATTAACGGTAGTTCAAGGGGAGTGTGTCGCGCATGAAACGGGTGTTGTTATTTCTGGCCACCAATATCGCTATCCTGGTGGTGCTGAGTATTACCCTCAGTTTGCTGGGTGTGGACCGGGTTCTGGATCAGCAGGGCGTCAATCTGGATCTGCGCAACCTGCTCATTTTCTCGGCCGTGTTTGGCATGGGCGGTTCGTTTATCTCGCTGGCGATTTCCAAGTGGTTGGCCAAACGCATGACCGGGGCCAAGGTTATCGAGCAGCCGCGCAACGAGTCCGAGGCCTGGCTGGTCAAGCTGGTGGCCGCGCAGGCGCAGGCCGCCGGTATCGGCACCCCGGAGGTGGCCATCTACGATTCAGCCGACGTCAATGCGTTTGCTACCGGCATGAGTCGTAACAAAGCGCTGGTGGCGGTCAGCAGCGGTCTGCTGCGCAGTATGAGTCGCGACGAAGCCGAGGCGGTGGTGGGGCATGAAATCTCCCATGTGGCCAACGGCGACATGGTCACCCTGGCGCTGATCCAGGGGGTGGTCAATACCTTTGTCATTTTCTTTTCGCGCGTCATCGGTCATCTGGTCGACAGACTGGTATTCAAAGTGGAGCGCGGTCACGGCCCCGCGTTCTGGATTACCAGCATCATTGCTCAGGTGGTGCTGGGTATCCTCGCCAGCATGATTGTCATGTGGTTTTCGCGCTATCGCGAGTTCCGCGCCGACGCCGGGGGCGCGCGTCTGGCCGGCCGGCCGAAGATGATTGCCGCCCTGCAGCGCTTGCAGGCCGCCAGCGGCCAGGCGCCGTTGCCCGACCAGCTCGCGGCGTTTGGGATTGCTGGCGGCGCCCGTATGGCGGGCATCAAACGCCTGTTCATGTCCCATCCGCCGCTGGCCGAACGTATCGCAGCGCTACAGCAGGCGCAGGTTTAGCGCCACCCATCCGGTCGCTGAGCCGTTCGGCTCCCGCAGGCGCTCACTACGCGCGCCGGCCGGCGGGGCCGACGCGACGCCCCCAGTGCACCGTGCCCCGCCGGCGGTTAGAATACCGCCTTCTTTAGCTTTGGCCAGGAATCGACCCTATGCCCCTGATACGCCCCTTTGCCGGTCTGCGCCCGGTTCCCGGACGCGCCGATGACGTCGTGGCACCCCCTTACGATGTCCTCAACAGCGACGAGGCGCGCCACCGCGCCACCGGTCGGCCCTGGAGCTTCCTGCACATTTCCAAAGCCGAGATCGATCTGCCCCGCGGCACCGACCCGTACGCCGAGGCCGTCTATGCCAAGGCGGCCGAGAATCTGCGCGGCATGCTCGAAGGCGGCGTGCTGATGCGTGACAGCGCCCCCTGTTATTATGTCTATCGCCTGACCATGGGCGATCACGTCCAAACCGGGCTGGTCGCGGTGGCCTCGGCGGCGGCCTACGACAGCAACCGCATCCGTAAACACGAACATACCCGCCCGGCCAAAGAAGACGACCGGGTGCGGCAGATCGAAGCGCTCAACGCCCAGACCGGGCCGGTGTTGCTGGCCTACCGCTCGCAGCCGGACGTTGACGCCCTGATCGCCGGGCTGACGGAACTGCCGCCGGAATACGATCTCCAGGCGGACGACGGCATCGTGCACACCTTTTGGGTGGTCAGCGAGGCGGACACCATCGAGCGGCTCACCCAGGCCTTCGAGGCCATGCCGGCGGTGTATATCGCCGACGGCCACCACCGTTCGGCGGCCGGTTCGCGCGTCGCCGCGGCGCTCAACCGCGGGCCGGAGGCGATGAGCAGCTATTTTCTCTCCGTGCTGTTCCCGCATCAGCAGATGCACATCCTGGACTACAACCGCGTGGTCAAGGACCTGAACGGTCTGAGTGCTCAGGCGCTGTTGGAACATATCGCCGCGGCGTTCGAGATCACGCCGCAGGCAGGGCCGGTGTCGCCCACTGCGGCCGGCCAGTTCGGTATGTACCTGGAAGGTCAGTGGTACCATCTCAGGCTCGATCCTCAGCGCATTCCGAGCGATCCGGTGGGGCGCCTGGATGTCAGTCTGCTGGCCACCCAGCTGCTGGAACCGCTGCTCGGCATCGGCGACCCGCGCAGCGATCCGCGCATCGATTTTGTCGGCGGTATCCGCGGCCTGGAAGAGTTGGAAAAACGTGTCGACAGCGGTGAAATGGCGGTGGCGTTTTCCCTCTTTCCCACCCGGATGGAAGATCTGATGGCGGTCGCCGACGCCGGCGAAGTCATGCCGCCGAAGTCGACCTGGTTCGAGCCCAAACTGGCCGATGGCCTGATTTCACACGTGCTTGACTGACATCCGTTTCAGGCGATTTCGCCGGTAAAGTCGTACTCCAGCGCTTCGCTCGGTTCTTGCAGGAAGTTGCCCTGGATAAAGTGAATGCCGCTCTGCCACAGGACCGCCAGGCTATGGGCGTCCTCGACGTACTCGGCGATGCATTTGCGGTTCATCGAGTTGGCGGTATCGAGCATCGATTTCACCATCGCCTGGTTGTCATTGTCGCTGGCCAGGTTGTGGATGAATGAGCCGTCGATTTTGAGAAAGTCCACCGGCAAATGTTTGAGTAGCTGAAATGAGTTGGGCCCGGCGCCGAAGTGTTCCAGCGCCGTTTTGCAGTGCAGCTCCTGAAGAGTTTTTACCAGCGCCTTGGCGTGCTTGAGATGGTGCGAGGCGGCTTTTTCGGCGATCTCGAACGTCAGCGCATCACCGGGCAGGCGCATCTCCTTGAGGCACTCGCCAATGAACCCGGCCAGGTCTTCGTCGATCAGGGTGGCCGCCGAGAGCTTGATGAAAAAATGAGTATCGCTGCCGAGAGCGCGGTGCTCGGCCAGGCGGGCGATCGCGCGACGGATGATCCAGCGGTCGATTTGCGGCAGCTGGCCGGTCTGCTCGGCCACCGGCAGGAACTGGTTGGGCAGAATGTATTCGTTCTCCTCGTTGAGCATGCGCAGCAGGACTTCATATTTCTCGGAACTGTCGCCCTGGAGACTGACAATGGGCTGGAACAGCAGCTGCATATGGTCCTTCTCCAGTGCCTCCTTGATCAGCGCGTGTACCTGTTGATTGCGTTCCTGGCCGATTTTTTCATCCACTACCGGGTTGTGCAGATGACAGCGGTTGCCGCCCGAGGATCGCGCCACCTCGCAGGCCAGGTCGGCGCGCGACAGCACTTCCTGCGCCGACGCGGCGGTTTCCGTGACGATGCTCATACCGACACTGCAGGTGGTGGTGACACTCTGGTCTTCAACCGTGGCGATGTGCTCCTCAACGACCTGGCGCAGTTTTTCGCCGAGCGCTTCGATCGCCTGCGCGTCGCAATCGCGGCGCAACAAGGTGAACGAATGATCGCCGAAGCGCGCGACAATGTCGGTTGCATCGCTGTGTTCTTTCAGCAAATCGGCGATGTCATTGATGACCCTATCGGCGACGCCGAGCCCGACGCTGTCTTTGATGTCCTTGAAATTATCCATCATCAGGTACATGACGGCGGCGCTTTCCGTGCCGCTGACGACGCTGGTTACGGCCAGTTCCAGTTCTTCGATAAAGTACTGGCGGTTGTAGAGACCCGTGAGCACGTCCTGTTTGGTCAGGAATTTGAGCTTTTGTTCCAGTTCACGATTGTTGGCTACTTGATTGCGGATGATGATCTGCGTGCACGGCTCACCGTCGATGCTCGCCGCGGTGAGCTCCATCATGGCGTCAAACGCCGTGCCGTCGGGCAGCATGCCGCGGGTTTTCAGCTTACCCTCGCAGTCATCGCCCTTGCCGTAGCGGCGTAAAAAATCCTTGAACTCGCTGTGATAGTCGGGCGCCACCATGTCGAGTATCGGCGTGCCTTCGATCTCTTCGAGATCGTCGAAGCCGAACATTTCCAGATAGGAGGTGTTGGCAAAGATATGCATGCCTTCGTGGACGTAGGCGATGGCATCGCGTGAGCTTTCCATGAGCATACGGGCGCGCTTCTCGCTTTCATGAAATTTAAGCTCGAAGTGTTGCGCCTCGACGCAGCTTTTGAGCTGCGAGAGCTCCCGTCTGACCACCAGTTGCAGGTGTTCCGGCTGATCGTAGGAGCACAGGTCGTGGGCGCCCTGGCGCATCGCCTCTATAATCTCCGCCTCGCCGCCCGCCTCGCCAATGGCGATCACCGGCAGGCTCAGCTCGCGTTCACCGAGCACTTGCACCAGTTCGCCGAGCGAGAGTGTTTCCAGACCCATAGCGCACAGCAGCAGATCGGGGGTCTGTTTGTCCAGCGCCGCGAGCAGATCCTCGCGGTCTTCGGCGTAACTCAGCCGGGACGCCTGGCCGGCGTTGCGTAACACGTTGGCCAGTGCTTCCGCATCATTGCGTGATTCTTCGACTACGAGCAGGCGCAGCGTGTGTTCCTGTTCCATCTAGGGCGTATCTCCAGCGTGATTTCCATTCGCCGAAACCTGGTCCGGCAGCGCGCTGTTACTATGTCGGCCGCCGCCGCCTGGATCTTTACCCTTATCACAGCCCCGGCACAATTCGCTAAGTGCTTTTACCTCCACAAATTTCTTGTTAGGATTCGGCTATCTGCAGGATCTTTCCAACAGCCGGGAGCCCGGGGATGCAAGCGATTAAAGTACGCGCTGAGGCGGCCAGCGATTTCAACGCCATCGATGTCGTCAATCTGAGCGCTTTTCAGGGCGAATCCGAGGCCCAGTTGGTCAGCGACTTACGCAAATCGGCGGGCTTTATCCCCGATCTGTCCCTGGTGGCCGAACTTAACGGCCGCATTGTCGGCCACGTCGTGCTCTCACGCGTGCCGCTCAATAGCGGGGGCAAGAGCCGGGAGATTCTGGCGCTCGGGCCGATGTCGGTGGTGCCTTCCCAGTCACACCGGGGCATAGGCACGGAGCTGATCGACGCCGCCGTGGCGCGCGCCAAGCCGCTATGCTACGAGGCCATTGCCGTGGCCGGACACCCGGACTATTACCGGCGCTTCGGCTTCAAACCGGCGGCGGACTGGGGTGTGAGCTGCAACCTGGAGCTGCCCGAGGACGCCTTGCTGGCGATGGAATTGGTCGACGGGGCGTTGGCTGGCGGCGGCGAAGTCGAGTATCCGGATATTTTCCGCGCCTTGTTTTAGTGGCACCGCCCGAAACCCGCCTGCACCGCGCCGGCTAGAGCAATCCCCAGACGTCGTCGTAATCCTGGGCTGCCGTGTTGTCGGTTGCACGCGGATTTTTTCGCGCCTCGATTTCTCCGAGCGATTCGTACTGGAACTGGGCGAACGAGCCGGTATTTTCGACCAGTTCGGTAAGGTTCACGCGCACATCCTTGCCGTGGCAATTGGCTACCGTCGGGGTGTCGACGTTGAATGGCGGACTGGGCAACAGCAAGGTGGCGCGCTGTTGGATGGAGGCGATCTCGGGCAGCAGCAGGCCGCGGGTAAAGTCTTCGTCGCTGCCCGTGGCGGTGTCCGGGCGGGCGGCAATGGCCACCGCACCTGGGGAGAGCATCTGCACGCCTAATTCCAGGCCGCGTTTATCCTCGAATTTCATCCAGCGGATGACGCCGAGCCGCCAGTGGAAGGTGTCCGGATCGCTTTCTTCGCGGATACCCAGCAACTCGCCGACCTGGGCGCGGGTGGTCTCAGGGTTATCCCACAGCATGCAGTAGCCGTCGGCGCTGACATTGACCATCTTCCAGCTCTGGGTGCAGTGAGAGGTATCAATGTGCATGCCGGAGGCCGCGCGCGCCACCGCCAGTTCGGTGTTGGACGGGGCGGGAGTGCCTTCAATGCGGTAATCCATGTCCCAGGTCTCGGGCGCGCCGTCGCCCGTCTCACGGCTGCGGCGCGCACCAAAATGTGCCGGTTCACGGTACTGCAGCGGTGGCACCGCGCCGAGTTCGCGGAAGCATTCATGGGCCACCGACGCATCGTTGAACGCGACTTCACCGCTGACAAAATAGTGAATCGAGCTGAGCCCCATCGAGACGATCACTTGAGAGTGATCTTTGACCCGTGAGAAGCGTCGTTTGGGGGTGATTCCCCAGGCGAGCATTAAGCGTCGCAGCGTGTTTTCGCGCAGATCGTCCGCCGCAGCTTTAGCGGAACTCCGGGGCCTGTCGGTCAGGGCCTTGCGCAGGCTTGCCGCCAGGCGTTTGGTATCGAGCGCGCGTACGCTCTCAGGCCGGGCGCGGCGATCACGCAGAAGGCGATACCCAGGAGGGGCATCGGCATCCAGATCCACCACAAAAAGTGCGTCGCTGGCGGCATCGGCGGGCCGCAAGTCGGCCAGTGCGGCGCAATCGTGCAGTTTATGGTAAACGCTTTGCGCCTCGGCGTGACGCAGACGGTAGGGGCAGGCCAGTGCCAGCAGTAAGATCTGTTTATAACTGTCGCTGATGCTGCTGGCCGGCTGCTCAGGATAGGCGGTATCCTCGATAGCACTGCGGTGGAGATTGTTGGTTTCCGCGTAGCGGTACAGCCAGTGCAGTTCCAGCCAGAGGGAGGCCGGGCAGGGTTCATAGGCCTGATAGGTCTTGAGCAGCGCCTGGCTGAGGTGTCTGAGCGCGTGGTGAATCGATACCAGCAACAGTTTTTTGTCCTTGCGTGCGGAGGGGGCGAGTTGTTCCGTCACCAGGATTTTGTAGCCGGTCGCCATAGCCAGGCTCAGGTCGCGTGACAGATGGGCAATTTTCAGGTTCCTCGCCGGGAGCGGCAGCGGCTGTCCGACGAAGTGCTTTTTCATGTGATCGCTGATGAAGCGGATCGGTTTGAGCAGCAGCGCCATGCTTTTACAGCGCTGCTGGGGCGCGATGTCCTGGTGATTCAGGTCATTGACCGCGGCGTAGATCTGGCGGGTGGTTTCACCGATATTGGCCATCGGCAGTGCTTCTATCCAGCTTTTGACGCTGGCCGGCCGGCTGTCAAAGGAGTCGTTCTCGGGGGTGGTCCGGGTGGGTACAGAAAGTTGCATGGGTGTCTCTTCCGCAGGTTATGGCTTCGGCAGGGCGGTTCCTGTCCGCGATCCCATCTTCCCTGCGCCCGATGACGCTATCGTCCCGCCCGCCGAATACTGAATGTCGGGAATGCGCTGGCGGGTTACCGATTCGGGTGCCCAGGCCTGCCTGGCTATTGTTATTAAAATGGGCCTGTGAGGTAGACAATAGCACAAAAAAGCGCCAGGCAAATATCGAATCAGAGGGCGGTTTTGGCCCCCTGCTCGGGTTCCTCCCGTACCAGGCGCGGCACGAGATAGCCCGAAACAATTTTAACTAATTGATTTACTATATTTTTTGCCTCCTTGTCAGGCACGGCGAAATGAGCCGCGCCCTGAACCGGGTCGAGCTGGTGCAGGTAGTAGGGCAGAACGCCGGCGCTGAACAGCCGCTCGCTGAGGTTGGCCAGGATATCCGCCCGGTCGTTCACGCCGCGCAGCAACACCGACTGGTTGAGCAGACACACGCCGGCCTCACGCAGGCTTTGCATGGCCGCAGCGACGCTGGCGTCGATTTCATTGGCATGATTACAGTGGATGACCATTATTACCTGCAGGCGGGTCGCGCGCAGCCAGTCGAGCAGGGCGCTGTCGACCCGCTCGGGCAACACCACCGGCACCCGGGTGTGAATGCGCAGGCGCTTCAGGTGGCCAAGGCTCTGCAGTTCCATGACCAGCCGGCTGAGCCGGTTGTCGCTGAGCGACAGCGGATCGCCACCACTGAGGATGACCTCCTCCACCCCGGGGTGGTCGCGCAGGTAATCCAGCGTTAGCCCCTGTTGGCGGTTCGGATTGGCCTCGGCATAGGGGTAGTGGCGGCGAAAACAGTATCGGCAGTGTACGGCGCAGGCGCCGGTAGTGGTCAAAAGCACCCGGCCCTGGTATTTGTGCAGCAGGCCGGGCACCGGCATGACGCCGAGCTCCCGCAGCGGATCGCTGCTGTAACCCTCGCGCCGCACGAGTTCATCACCCAGCGGCAGTACCTGGCGCAGCAACGGGTCGTGCGCATCGCCGTGGCGCATGCGCGCAACGAAACCGCGCGGCACCCGCAGGCGGAAGTCCTGGCCGGCGCTGCGCGCCGCGGGCAACAGTTGGGGCGAGAGCCCGAGTTCATGCAGCAACTCACGGGGGTCGGTAATCGCCTGTGCTAACAGGTTTTGCCATCCGCGCGTCTGTTGCGGGCCTGCGGTTATCGGTATGATGGGCATTTTTATCTCGGCCTGCGGGGGCGGTCCGCCCCTCGGTTCCAGTCAGTTAGCTTAAGGATGCTCAATGGCGACCTATACCACAAATGAGTTCAAGGGCGGTCTGAAAATCATGCTCGACGGCGACCCCTGTTCCATCATTGAAAACGAGTTTGTCAAACCGGGCAAGGGCCAGGCGTTCAATCGCGTCCGGATCCGTAACCTCAAGACCGGCCGGGTAATCGAGCGTACCTTCAAATCCGGTGAGTCGGTGGAAGCCGCCGACGTTATGGAAACCGATATGCAGTATCTCTATAACGACGGGGAATTCTGGCATTTCATGCACCCCGACACCTACGAGCAGGTGGCCGCCGATCCGCAGGCCGTCACCGAAGCGGCGAAGTGGCTCAAGGAACAGGACACCTGCCTGGTCACGTTGTGGAACGGTACCCCGATCAGCGTCACGCCCCCCAACTTTGTTTTTCTCAGCGTGAGCGAAACCGACCCCGGCGTGCGCGGTGACACCTCGGGCGGTGGCGGCAAACCGGCGACCCTGGAAACCGGTGCCGTGGTGCGCGTGCCGTTGTTTATCGACGTTGAGGAAGTGATCAAAGTCGACACCCGTACCGGCGAATACGTAGGCCGTGCCCGCGACTGAAAGCCGCGCACGACCCGACTGGCGTCCCGGCGCCGGCGTCGAGATTCTGCAACTGCGCGCCAGTATGCTGGCGCGCGTGCGGGCGTTTTTCGCCGCCCGCGGCGTGCTGGAAGTCGATACACCGGTACTGGCGAGCGGCGCCACCACCGATCCGGCCCTCGAGTCCTTTGCCACCGCCTACCAGGGACCGGGCGTCGGCGGATCGCGGGCGCTGTTTCTGCACACCTCCCCGGAATTTTTTATGAAACGCCTGCTGGCCGCCGGCAGCGGACCGATTTACCAGTTGGCGCATGTATTTCGTAACGGCGAAGCCGGGCGTCGCCACAACCCCGAATTCATGTTGCTGGAATGGTATCGCCCGGGGTTCGATCCGGCGGCGCTGATGGACGAAATCGATGCCCTGCTGGCCGAAGTGCTGAACGGCCTGATCGACTATCAACCCGCCCGACGCCTCACCTATCGCCAGTGGTTCGTCGATGAAACCGGCCTTGACCCGTGGTGCGATAGTGTCGCGGCGTTCCGTGCCTTCGCTCTCGAGCATTTGCCCTCGGTACCTGAGAGCCTGCCGCGCGACGAGCTCGATCCCTGGTTGTACCTGCTGCTGACCCACTGGCTGGAACCCCGACTGGCGCCGGGCGCGGTGTTTGTCCACGACTATCCGGTCAGCCAGGCTTCCCTGGCCTGTGTGCGCAGGCAGCCACTGCCGGTGGCGGAGCGCTTCGAGCTCTATGTGCACGGCGTCGAACTGGCCAATGGCTATCATGAACTCACGGCGGCGGAAGAACAGGCGGCGCGTTTCCGTCACGACAACCGGCGCCGGCAAGACGCCGGGCAGCCATTACTGCCGATCGACGAACGATTCCTCGCGGCACTCGAACACGGCCTGCCCGACAGCTCCGGGGTGGCCATCGGCTTTGACCGCCTGGTGATGCTGGCCGCCGGTGTCGATCATATCGACGCCGCTGTCAGCTTCAGCCTGGCCCGCAGCTGACTCGGCCATGCCGCCGCTGCGCATCGTGCTCGTCAACCCCAGCCATCCGGGCAATATCGGCGCCGCGGCGCGCGCTATGAAGAACATGGGTCTGGAGCACCTGTACCTGGTCGATCCCCAGTCGTTCCCCAGTGCCGAGGCCACGGCGCGCGCCTCCGGTGCGGACGATCTGCTGGCCCGGGCGCGCTGCACCGATACGCTGGAAGCCGCGCTGAGCGGCTGCGCTCTGGTCATCGGCGCCAGTGCGCGTAACCGCAGCCTGCCGGTACCGATGCTCGATCCCCGTGCCTGTGCCGAGTTGGTGATGCAGCAACCGGCTGAAACTGGCGTGGCGGTGGTGTTCGGGCGCGAGCGTACCGGCCTCACCAACGAGGAGCTGGATCGCTGTCACTATTTGGTGCGTATTCCCGCCAACGCGAAATATCCCTCGCTGAACCTGGCCGCCGCGGTGCAGGTGATCACCTATGAACTGCGCATGGCGAGGGCCGCGGCGCTGCCGGCGGTGCAAAGCCGGCACCGCTTCGCCACGGCCGAAGAGATGGAGTTGTTCTACCAGCACCTGCAGGAGACCCTCATCGCCATCGATTTTCTCGACGCTGACAATCCCCGGCAGTTGATGCGCCGGTTGCGGCGCCTGTTCGCCCGGGCACGACCTAATCAGAACGAAGTAAACATCCTGCGCGGCATCCTCACCGCGGCGCGCCAGCGGGGGCGCTGACGCGGCCTGCGCCCGGAGCGTAATCCGCGCTTGGCCGTACCCTCACGCCCAGCCCGAGATTTTTCCCCCGCGGTCGCGGTATAGTAGTGTTTTCTGACTCGGCGGGCGGGATTATGTGGGGACGACTGCGCGAAGATCTCGACTGCATATTCGAGCGTGACCCGGCGGCGCGCACGCGTTTCGAAATCGTCACCACCTACCCGGGTTTCCACGCGGTGCTGATGCACCG
>JASBSN010000075.1 GCA_030148915.1 Thiogranum sp. | reverse complement strand
CGCGTGCATGTTGGCACCGGCGGTTAGCGGGCCCCGAATGTCACAGCGCGAGGCATTGATACTCACCCACCGCGCTCACACCGCGCCTGCCATCACTCCCACTCAATTGTATATAAGCCTTTTTTATCTTTTATATTCAATTGCTTATATTCCTGCTAAATGGGAATACCATGAAAAATACCATGCTCAGAAAATCCTTCAAAATGCTCGGAAAAATTTCAGATTGAACACTGATACACAGCACCTTAGGCAACCTTCCGGGCTTTGACTTCCAGGTGAATCCCTTCCTGCTCCTGCAGGTATTGGATCACCGCAAACAGGTTGCTCGCCTGGGGGTTCCCTTTTGGCCCGAACATGCGCATGAGGCTCTTGCTCGACTTGTCGAAGACTTGGGAGAGCTCTTCGAATCCGATCGTCGCGTTGATGTAGTCACGCAGCACTGCCTTGCCGGTATCGACATCACCGGCGAGCAGGCATTCGACCCCTTCTTGTAGCAGGGCCTTGCGAAACGCCGGATCCCGTTGGGCGCGAGCCTGTATAGTGTCCTTAAAATCTTTCGTCAAAGCCATCATGTCACCTCTTGCCGTTTTCGGCGCTTATAGTCGCGCCAATGCCCTTTCGCGGCAGTAATATCTGCATCCTGGCGCTTCTTGGTACCACCCGCGAGCAATATCACCAACCGGTCCCCGTCCTTGCCGAAGTAGATCCGATAGCCAGGGCCAAAATCAATCCGGTACTCATAGACGCCGGCACCAACACCTTTCACGTTAGAGAAATTACCCTGCTCCATCCGATGGACTGCCGTCGCCACCTTGACCGCAGCGGTCACATTCAGACGATCGAACCATTTGGCATAAGGACTGTTTCCCTCAGCATCGAGGTATTCTCTAACCTCAATCATATGATCCATATAGTAGCATATATGTTACCTTTAGCAATACCCAAACAAGGATGCTTTTCCGGCTAACCTTTCACGTCTATGGCTGCAAGTATCCCCCACAACAGATCCCGTGGTGTTGGCGGACAGCCTGGAATTTTGACGTCAACCGGGATGACATTTTCCACCGCACCGCAGCTGGCATAGGAGACGCCAAACTCACCACCATCGCAGGCACAGTTGCCCGCGGCGATCACGAACTTGGGCGAGGGGGTGGCCATCCAGGTCCGGCGTAATGCCGTTTCCATGTGCCGCGATACCGGACCTGTCACCAGCAAGGCATCGGCGTGACGCGGAGAGGCAACAAAGTGCACACCGAAGCGCTCAATATCATAGTAGGGGTTGTTGAGGGCGTGGATCTCCAGTTCGCAGGCGTTACAGGAACCCGCATCCACCTGCCGGATAGCAAGGCTGCCCCGAAAGCGCCGATCGATGGCGCGTTTTACCTGCTTACCGAAGCGCTCGATTTCCGCATCGCGTGGCCGGCGTTCGGTAACGGTGCCGGTATGCCAGATTTTATTGAGTATTCTCAGCATGGCCTACAGGTCGTGTCCGGAATAGGAGGCATTAACGGATTTATTGCATACCGGAAAGTCAGGCACGATGTTGCCATGGATGAGCCGCTCCAGCGCTGGCCAGGAAAACCAGCTTGGATCCCGTGGGAAGAAGCGCGCGACTCGCCCGTCCTCACCGAAACGCACAAAGCTCAGTATCTCGCCGCGCCAGCTTTCCACCAACCCTATCCCCTCCCGTTTGGAAACCACCTCTGGCCAGGAAACCGATACCGGCCCCGACGGGAGGCGTCGCATCAGATGTTCCATCAACTTCAACGAATGGCGGATCTCCTCCGCACGGACTCGTATCCGCTCGGCAACATCGCCTTCCATCAGACACGGCGATGGCACATCCAGCCTGTCGTAGGGCGCATAGCCATGGTCGCGCCGGACATCGTAGTCCTGACCGCTGGCCTTGCCCATATAACCGGTCACGCCCAACCGTTGCGCCTCCTCGTTAGACAGATAACCGGTCTCGACCAGTCGATCCTCCAGTGAAGAATGGTCGTCGATAATGGGGAGCAAATCATCCAGTTCCCGTGAAAGCGCCTCGTGTTGCGGCTGCAATATCTTCTTGCATTGATAAGTCAGATTGCGAACAACACCCCCGGGCACGATGAAGTCCATTAACAGGCGGTGGCCGAACACCGACTGATTGCCGCGTAGCCAGTCTTCGCGCAAGCGGCCGAATTGCATCTGCGCAAAGGTGAAGCCCACGTCATTGCAGATCGCGCCAATATCCCCCAGGTGGTTGGCGACGCGCTCGCACTCGGCCAGGATCGCGCGTATGGCCAGTGCCCGAGGCGGAATATCCAGGCCTGCGGCCCGTTCCATGGCCATGCAGGCCGCCCAGGTGTGGGCGACGGTGGCGTCTCCGGAAACACGGCCGGCAAGGCGCGCCAGTCCGACGGGATCACGACCCACGGCGATCTTTTCGATGCCTTTGTGCACATAACCCAGCCGCGCTTCCAGGCGCAGAATTTCTTCTCCCACCGCCTGAAATCGGAAGTGGCCCGGCTCAATGATACCGGCGTGCACCGGCCCGACGGGTATCTCGTACACCCCACTACCCAGAATTCGTTCAAAAGGATAATCACTGTCTGCCGGCGTCCGATGGGGTGAATTACCGGATACGGGGAAGTCATTGCGCAGCGGATAAACACCTTCCGGCCAGGCACGATGGCGGGTCCAGCGGCGGCCGTCGGTGTGATCCAGAAAGCCGATGCCGAGCATGTCCTGCAAGTGGCGTTCCAGCCGGTTGGCGGCGGGGTAATAGGGCGTATGCGAGGCCAGCACCGGGTGGCTCAAGGGCACTTCCGTGATCAATATCAGGTAGTCACCCTCGTGGACGAAACCAGCATGGACAATCACCTGTTCAGCGACAGGATCGCCCCATAAGCCGGCCCAGCGGTAACCCGAATCGGCGGCAACCCGCGCCACATTTCCCCAGTCCTCCGCATCCAGGATCAAGCAATGCGCAGGCGCCAGCCGGGCCGCATCACCACGGCGCACGACCACATGTTCATCCTCCAAACGGGCGAGATACTCGGACAACCAGTCGAAACGACTCACAATAAATGCGCTCCCGTGATCAGTTCCGTGGCCCGATCCAGCCAGCGGGACAAGAAACCGGGAATGGACAGGCCCAGCCACAACACCAGTCCCAGGTGCACAATGACGGGCAGCATGTTGGCGGATACCGGCTGCTGTCCTTCGGGGACCGGGCCATACACCATGGGGTGGAGATGGCGGAACAA
Source organism: Thiogranum sp. (assembly GCA_030148915.1). Classification (GTDB taxonomy): domain Bacteria; phylum Pseudomonadota; class Gammaproteobacteria; order DSM-19610; family DSM-19610; genus Thiogranum. The sequence continues at coordinate 39,019 of JASBSN010000075.1, read as the reverse complement.
ACCCGCGAAGGCGACCGCCAGCCCTGTCAGCAAGGCCACCGTGAACCAGGGCTGGCTCTGCATGGTGGCGGTCAGTAAGAGAAACTCACTGGTGAACACGCCGAACGGCGGGAAACCGGCGATGGCCGCCACACCGAGCAACAATCCCCACCCCACCGCCGGTTGGGTGCGAATCAGACCGCGAATGTGGTCGATGGACTGAGTGCCGGCGATGTGTGCGGCGTGACCGACGGTGACAAAGATGGCCGACTTGGTGAGCGAATGCACCAGCATGTGCAGCAGGGCGCCAAAGGTGGCCAGCGGCCCACCCAGTCCGAAGGCAAAGGTCATCAGACCCATGTGCTCGATGGAGGAATAGCTGAACATGCGCTTGATGTCACGCTGGCGGTGCAGAAACAGCCCCGCCACCAGGAATGACACCAGGCCGAATCCCATTAACAAATAACCCGCCGTGTGCGGCGAGTCCGTAGCCGATAAGGAACCGTCCACCAGCATCTTCAAGCGCACCACTGCGTACAGGGCGACATTGAGCAACAAACCGGAGAGCACCGCGGACATCGGGGTCGGGCCTTCAGAGTGGGCATCGGGCAGCCATTGATGCATGGGCACCAGCCCCACTTTGGTGCCGTAGCCCACCAGTAGAAACACGAAGGCCAGGGACATAATGGCGGGTTGCAGTTGCGGGGCCACCGAATACAGCGCGCTCCAGCTCAATCCCGCCTCCGGGTCGGAGATGACATGCTGGGCCGCGAAATACAGTAGCACCGTGCCGAACAGGGCCAGCGCAATGCCCACGCCACAGAGAATAAAATACTTCCACGCCGCCTCGATAGCCTCCGGCGTGCGGTATAGCGACACCAACAGCACCGTGGCCAGGGTGGCGCCCTCCACGGAAACCCACAACACGCCCAGGTTATCCGTCGACAGCGCTAAAAACATGGTGAACATGAAGGCCTGGAACATGGCGTGATACAGGCGCATACCCCGCTGGCTCACCCGGCCACTGTCGCACACATGACGCATATAGGGACGAGAAAAGATGGAAGTGGTCACCCCCACAAAGGCGGTCAGCACCAGCAGATAGACATTAAAGGCGTCCACGCGAAACAGCGAGTTGGCCACCACGCCGTGATCGGCCACGGTGACGGCCAGGTTCAGCGAGGCGGCCAGAGTAATGGTGCTCACCAGCACGTTGAGCCAACCCGCCCACGACAAACGCCGCAGCGACGGCAAGATCAGGGCGCCGGCCAGTGGCGACACTACGGTGATCAGCAGGGCGTTCACGACTTTTCCTCCACGTGCTCGGTGAGCCGGTTCATGCGGTCCACGTCTAGCGAGTCGATGCTTTCGCGGATCTGGAAGAAGAACACGCCGAACAGCACCATGGCCACCAGCACGTCGAAGGCCACGCCCAGCTCCACCACCAGGGGCATGCCACCAGTGGCCGATACCGCTGCCAGGAACAGGCCGTTTTCCATGGACATGAACCCCAGTACCTGGGCCACAGCCTGGGTACGAATCACCATCATCAACAGGCCGATCAGCACCACCGCCAGACTCACGGCAACAATGTTGCGGGTAAACAGCAACTCTTGTTGCACCACGGGCACCACCGCCCAGTAGCTGAAGATCACCAGCGCCAGCGCCGCCATGATCACCAGCGCCGGGCGGCGCAGCGGCTCGCGATGACGATCCAACTCCAGGCGGCGCACCAGGCGGTGCAGCATCCACGGGATCAGCAATGCCTTCAGCCCCAGCGTCAACGCCGCGGAAAAGAACAGGTGCAAATGTTCACTGCTGGATGCCACGATGGCGGTGACCAGCGCCACCAGCACGCCCTGCCAGGCAAAGGCGTGAATAGCCGCCAACAGCCGTGCCTGTTCCAGCAAGACAAAAGAAGTGAACAACACCATCGCCGCCAGCACCAGCATGAGTTGTTGCAACATGGGCAGTTGTTCCAGACTCATGCGCCTACCTCCAGAATCACGTAGCTGAGCAAGCCCAGCAGCGCCAATAACAAGGCCAGGTTCAGAAAGGCCGGGGCACGGAACAGACGCATCTTCGCCAGCACGGTCTCACTCACCGCCAATACCACACCCAGCAACATCAGTTTGCCAAGCAACACGACCAGTGCCAGACCCAGGGCGCCGGCGCCGACATCCCGGGCGATACCCCAGGGGAAAAACACGTTAGCGATCAACACGCCGTAGAGTAACAATTTCAGTTGCGCCGCCCATTCCATCAACGCCAGGTGACGCCCGGAATATTCCAGGATCATGGCCTCGTGAATCATGGTCAGTTCCAGGTGGGTGGTGGGATTGTCCACGGGAATGCGGCCGGTCTCGGCAATGGCCACCAGAAGAAGCCCTGCCAGGGCAAACACATAGGAAGGCCGCAACAAATTGGCGCCGGCGAGCTGGTAATCGACCACCGCAGACAGGTTGGTGCTGTGCGCTGTCATGGCGAGGGTAAACACGGCCATCAACATGGCCGGTTCTGCAAGCGCCGAGACAAACATTTCGCGTGAGGCGCCCATACCCCCAAAGGCCGTGCCCACGTCCATACCGGCCAGGGCGAGAAAGAAACGCGCCAGCGCCAGCAAACCCGCAATGACAATCACATCGGCGATGGCGGCAGTCGCAAGGTCGCTGGTCAGCAAAGGCACCGCAGCAGCCGCCAGCCAGGTGGCGACAAATACGATATATGGTGCGGCGCGAAACAATATTGAGGCGGTATGCGCCATGCGCGCCTCCTTGGCGAACAACTTATATAAGTCCTGGTAGGGTTGCCAAAGGGACGCACCGCGCCGGTTTTGCAGACGGGCCTTGACCTTGCGCACCCAACCAGCCAGCAACGGCGCCAGGGCGATATACAATAACGCCTGGACGAGCGCTAATAGCCAACCGACTGGATTCATACCATCAGCCATAACAGCACCAGTAAGGTTCCCAGGGTCCAGCCCAGATAGATGCGAATATTGCCCGACTGCAGGCGCACCACCTGCCGTGACGCACGCTCCACGGTGCGTGCAACCGGCGTATAGAACAGGTCCCAGGACCGGTCGCCCACCTGCAGGCGATGGCGCAGGCGTCCATCTTCCTGGGGTTCCACACCATCGTCCATGTGAAACAGCAGGCCGAACACCCGGCGGATGGGTTGAGCGAAAGCGCTGGCGGTATATTGCATACTGCTGCCCGGCGGCGCGAAACCGCAGTCCCAGGCGTCGCACAGGCGTACTCGGCGAATGCCGCGGCCAAACAGCCACAGGCCCAGCACCAGCACCGCAAACAAGCTAATGGCCACCAGCGGCGCGCCATAACTGGCGGTCTGTGCCGAAATCGGCGTCAACCATAACCAGCCGTGGGCCGTGGCCTGTCGCAAGCCGTGGCCCAGCAGTTGTTGTGGGACGGTATTGAACAAGTCAATAAAAGCCGTGGGCAACACGCCCAGCAACAGACACAGCAGTGCAAGTATCCCCTGCCCAACACGCATGCTCAGGGGCACCGGCCTGGCGCGGCGCACGGCGCGGCTGCGCGCCTGGCCCAGGAACGCCACGCCGTACACTTTGACAAAACAGGCCGCGGCCAACGCACCGGTCAGCGCCAGTACCGCCGCCACAATCGGCACGATGCTACGCAACACCCCGCTGTCCAGTTGCCAGGCCTGCAGCGCTGCCTGGAAGGTCAGCCACTCGGAAACAAAGCCGTTAAACGGCGGCAGTGCCGAAATGGAAATACAACCGATCAGAAAAAACAGCCCGGTCCAGGGCATGCGCCGCAACAGGCCACCCATCTTTTCCAGATCGCGTTCGTTAGCGCTGTGCAGGATGGCGCCGGCACCGAGGAACAAAAGCCCCTTGAACAGGGCATGGTTAATGGTGTGGTAAAGCGCAGCGACAAAGGCGACGGTGCCGATGACGGTGTGACCCTCGGCCAGGAACAGCAACGCCAACCCCAGACCGATAAAGATAATGCCGATGTTCTCCACCGAGTGATAGGCCAGCAGGCGTTTGAGATCATGTTGCATCAAGGCATACAGCACGCCCATGAGGGCCGAGACACTGCCGATGATCAATACCGCCACGCCCCACTGCCAGTGAACGTCACCGACGAGATCGAAGACGAAGCGAATAAAACCATAAACCGCCACCTTGAGCATCACCCCGGACATCAACGCCGAAATATGCGAGGGCGCGACCGGATGGGCTTCGGGCAGCCAGACATGCAGCGGCACCAGCCCCGCCTTCATACCAAAGCCCACAAAGGCCAGTACGAAGGCAACACTGGCCCAGGTGAAAGAAAGCTCTGCCCCTCGCATCGCCTCGAAGGTAAAGCCACCGCCAAAGGAGGCCAGCACACCATAGCCCAGCAGGATGGACAGGCCACCGACATGAGCCATGAGCAGGTAAAGAAAGGCCGCGCGCCGGTTGGCGGCGTGATCGTGATGCCAGACGACGAGGAAATAGCTCGACAGTGACATGAGTTCCCAGGCCACCATGAACATAAAGGCATCATCGGCCAGTATCACCAGCAGCATGCCGGCCAGGAACAGGCCGGTGAATCCACCCAGCGCGCGTAACGAGTCGTTACCATGCTCAAAACCGCGCAAATAGCCCGGTGCATACAGGCCGACGGCAAAACTGACAACCCCGACGACACAGAGAAAGAATCCGGACAGTGCGTCCAGACGAACCTGCCAGGGCAACCAGGGCAGGCCCAGAGGCAGCTCGGCTGTAGCCACCCCCCCAGCGATCAAGGCCCCCGCACCGGCAACGAGCGCCACCAGACCGGCCAGGGCGAATAAGGGCATAGCCATAAATCGCCGCGCCCCAGCAGTGAAAAACGAGACCAGGGCGGACAAAAGCGCCAGCACAACAGCGCCCCCGGCCAACTGCAAAGAGAAGGACATGGTCATTTCTTCGCCTCCCCGGCCTGTTTCAAGCGCACCCCCCGACCGCCGCCCGCGCTGGTAGCGCCATCGCCAATCAGTTCCACACCGGCGCGCTCCAACGCCTCCACCACTTTGACCAGAGAGTCCACATTACCGCGCACCAGGCCGTCGCTGGCCTCCATGCGCTGGATGGTCGGCAGAGACAAGCCAGACGCCTTGGCAAGCTGGAGTTGATCAAGACCCAGCAAAGAACGGGCGGCGCGAATCTGGGCAGCAGTTATCATGTAGTATTATATGTGATTATTAAGTGATATAAAGTGTATATTGATGTATTATACATCACCTATTGGACTCTACAAGCCTGCCTTCGATGGTTCGTCCATCGGGCATGTGTATCACAGGCAACAGATCATCATGGCTTTTTCATCAAAGACAACGTTGCCGGATTAACGCTCGCTGCGGGCATTGAAGAGAAACTGGTGAAATTGCAGTCAGCAGCAGACAGCACAACGCTGGAGATAACTCAGCAGTGATTGATCAAACGAAACAAGTAACCCTGATCGAAGGCGATGGCATCGGGCCGGAAATAGCCGCTGCCACGGTTGCCGCCGTCGCGGCCGCCGGTGGTCAAGTCGAATGGGAAAGGGTGCCGGCAGGACTCGCTGCAGTGGAAGCACGCGGCACTCCCCTGCCCGAGGAGACACTGACATCCATTGAAAAAAACAGGGTTGCCCTGAAAGGACCGCTGGGCACACCCGTCGGAGAGGGTTTCCGTTCGGTCAACGTCGGACTACGCCAGCATTTCGACCTCTATGCCAATGTGCGCCCCGCGAAAACACTACCCGGGGTTCCGAGCCGGTTCACGGACGTGGACATGGTGATCGTGCGTGAAAACACCGAGGGTTTGTACTCGGGTGTGGAGCACTTTATCGGCAAACGCAATGCAGCGGAATCGATCGCCATCATTACCCGGGAAGGCTCGGAACGCATTATCAGGTATGCCTTCGAATATGCCAGCCGCCATGCCCGTCACAAGGTCACCCTGGTTCACAAAGCCAATATCCTCAAAATGGTGGGCGGACTGTTTCTGGAAGTTGGCCGGGAGGTGGCGGCAGAGTACCCGGGCATCGAGTTCAACGATATGATCGTGGACGCCACAGCCATGCGCATGGTCATCGATCCGCAGACTTTCGACGTCATCGTGACCACCAATCTATTTGGCGACATTCTGTCTGATCTCGCGGCGGGCCTGATAGGCGGTCTGGGCGTGGCCTGTTCCGCCAACCTCGGGACGGGCGGCTGCGCCATATTTGAGGCGGTTCACGGTACGGCACCCGATATCGCGGGTCAGGGCATCGCCAATCCCACCGCACTCATGCTTTCTGCTGTCCTGTTACTCGAATACCTGGATCAAGACGCGGCCGCGAATCGGCTACGCCGGGGAATCATGGCGGCACTGGCCGACCCAGAACAGCGCATGCGCGATCTTGGCGGAACTGCGGATACAGCGACATTTACCCGGGCGGTAATCCGGCAAATGGCGGACTAGGGTCGCCCCATCGCTTCCTGGAAGCCTGGATCTAATTAAAGAAGGCGGTGACCATCGGCAACAAGGCATTGCCGCAGGTCACCGCGTTTACTTTTGACCCGAGACTGGCCGGGGTTAAGTTTGATTAAGCAGCCTTGATTCCCAGCATTTCGCGCCAGCCGGGAAACAGTTTGTCGGCATCGCCCGGGAATGACTCGAATGCACGTGCAAACTCGTTATGCTGTTTGGCATACTCGATTGGGTCGGCACCTTCTTTCCAGCACTCGTAGGCCTGATCCAGAGACTTACCACCGGCTGCCGGACCATCGATGTGGCCGAAGGAACCGCCACCACAGGTATTGATCAGGTCACCGTGTCCCAGGTTCTCGAAGAACCCAGGCAGACGCAGGGCATTCATGCCGCCGGAGATGATCGGTGTGGTTGCTTTCATGCCGTACCACTTCTGGTAGAAGTAAGGGCCCTGGCACTCGTCGCGTTCAAGCATGTAAGCCAGAACGGTTTCACCGGCATGGCCTTCCATCTTGCCGTAGCCCATGGTACCGGTGTGGATACCGGAAGCCCCCATCATGCGTGCCAATTTCATGTAGCACAGTGGGTCCATACCCATCGGCGACTTGTAGGAAGTCAGTGCACCATGACCTGCGCGGTGGAAGTGCAGGAAGGTATCAGGAAAGGCGCGACGGCAGGTGGTGACACCAGCAGGACCGGTGACGAAGCCGTCAACCAGGAAGGCAACGTGATCGGCAGAGTCATACTTGGCGAATGCTTCCAGCACGAACTCACCGCGCTTGATCATTTCCGCATGGTAATCAGCGGTAATGTTGGCAGAGAACAGCTTGGCTTCTCCGGTTTCCTGCTGGGCACGGTCCATGGACTCGGCGACCAGCGGGATCACTTCTTCCATCGGGCAGAATGGCTGGTTTGCCTGCGGCTCGTCGTTCTTGATGAAGGTGCCGCCCAGCCAGAAATCATAGCAGGCCTTGGCGAAAGGCGCAGGACGCAGGCCCAGCTTTGGCTTGATGATGGTGCCGGCGATATAGCCGCCGTTTTCTTCCGGGCGGCCCATGACCTTCCACAGGTTGGAGATATTGGCTGAAGGACCATCGATGCGCTTGAGCATGCACTCAGGCACGAGGAAGTCGAGCATACGCAGACCTTCGTGGTCACCCATGCCCTGGTTGTTACCCAGGATCAGCGACCACATGTGCGAGACATTGTAATGGCCGTCGCTCAGGTTCGGGTCGAACAGTTCAACCGGATAGGCAATCTTGACCAGCCCACCCTTGTCACCAAAAGCAGCTTCATCGATCTCATAGACCAGTGCATCCACACCACGGGTGAAATCGTCGGTGGTGGATACTTCCACGTTGGTGCCGGTAGACGACTCGGCGGCAACGTGAGCAGCGACGGCGAGGAAACCATGCCCTTTGGCTGGTTTCAGGCGGTAAGCCACCAGGAAATGTTTGCCATCGGCAATCAGATCCTCTTCTTTAAAATCAAGGTTAGCGTAGCGACCGGATTGATCGTGGGCCATAGGTATCTCCTGCAAAAAATGCAATGCTTAAATTTCAAACAATATCATTATAAATATTACAGTTTATAAGTTAAAATAAGATATTATTTTATTTAATCTTATTTATTCTTATGCGTAAGCTGACATTACGACAACTCGAAATACTCGACACCGTGGCCCGCTGCGAGAGTTTTTCACAAGCCAGTAAAGAGCTTCACCTCACCCAGCCAGCTGTTTCCATGCAGATCAAACAGCTGGAAGCGGTACTGGGGATTCCCCTTTTTGAGCACATGGGCAAACATATTCATCTCACCACGGCTGGCAGAGAAGTCTTGAAGTCAGGTCAGGCGATTGAGCATGAGTTGGCCAATCTGGAGCAGTTGCTGGCCCAAATGCAGGGACTGAGAGGAGGCACACTCACTGTATCGGCTGCCAGTACCGCAAGCATTTTCTCTGCCCGTCTCCTAGCGCTGTTCCGCACTATGCACCCTGATGTGCGCATCAGTCTCAACGTAGTCAATCGCGAAACCCTGCTGCAACACCTGTCTGACAACGTCATCGATCTCGCGCTGATGGGACAGCCGCCGGAGGGTTGCAATCTGTCCGCTCAGACATTCATGGACAACCCGCTCGTTGTCATCGCCGCCACGAATCATGCGCTGGCGCATGAAACCGGCATCCCGCTTGAAAGACTCCTTGATGAGCCACTCATTGGACGAGAGCAGGGCTCAGGCACGCGCAGCGCGGTGGAAAAGTTTTTCACCGAACACGGCCATACCTTCCAGGCAGCTATGGAAATGAATAAAAATGAAGCGATCAAGCACGCTGTGGAAGCCGGTTTGGGACTGGGTGTGGTGTCATTACATACGATCCGAGCCGAGATCGCATCCGGTCAACTGTGCGTACTGGATGTCAAAGGCTTTCCATTGGAACGGCAGTGGTATCTGGTGCAACGCGAGAACAAACGTCTGAGTCCAGCTGCATCCGCTTTTGCCGAACTGGTATTGGAGGAAGCCCCCCAGTTCCAAGGAACGATGTAACAATAGACAACTGGACTCAGAATCCTATCGGACTCTAGGGTAATCACCCCATCCTAAGCAGCGGCTATTCATAGTAACTTTTTGCTACGTTCAGCAGGCACCCAAATCGGGGTGGTACATGCTCGATCACAAATACCATGAATGGCTCAAAACACATGGCATGGTATCGGAGCATCACGCAGATAGTGTGTGCGGCAATACCATGATTTATACCATTGAAAAATTCGAGTAACTGCTTGCCGATGCCTGCCAGTGCCAGATGTTGCCAGACAGCAATGCGAGCAAGTTATTGGGTTTGTGAGTTCCCTGCATCTTGGTGCCTGTCAGTGCCAGCCGGTGCCAGATCTGGTCTACTCCCACTCAATCGTCGCCGGCGGTTTGCCGGAAATATCATAGGTGACGCGCGAAATGCCGGGGATCTCGTTGATAATGCGCCGTGACACCAGATCCAGAAACTCGTAAGGCAGGTGCGCCCAGCGGGCGGTCATGAAGTCGATGGTTTCCACCGCGCGCAGCGCGATGACGTAGTCATACCGTCGGCCATCGCCCGTCACGCCGACTGATTTTACCGGCAGAAAGACGGCGAACGCCTGGCTGGTCTTCTCGTACAGGTCATGCCGGCGCAGTTCTTCGATAAAGATATGGTCGGCCAGGCGCAACAGATCGGCGTAGTGCTTTTTGACTTCGCCGAGGATGCGCACGCCCAGCCCGGGGCCGGGGAACGGATGACGATAGACCATGTCGTAGGGCAGGCCGAGTTCCACGCCAAGTTTGCGCACCTCGTCTTTGAACAGCTCCCGTAGCGGTTCCAGCAATTTGAGTTTCATATAGGCCGGCAGGCCGCCGACGTTGTGGTGCGATTTGATCAGGTGCGCCTTGCCGGTCTTGGCGCCGGCCGACTCGATGACATCCGGGTAAATCGTTCCCTGTGCCAGCCATTGCGCGTTTTTCAGTTTTTCGGACTGTTCCTCGAACACGTCGATAAACAGCTTGCCGATGATTTTACGCTTCTTCTCGGGGTCGGACTCGGTGCCGAGCGAACGCAAAAAACGCCTTTCGGCGTCCACGCGCACGACGCGCACCCCCATGTGTTCGCCGAACGTCGCCATCACCTGATCGCCTTCCTGGTGGCGCAGCAGGCCGGTGTCGACAAACACGCAAGTCAGCTTGTCGCCGATAGCCTTGTGCAGCAGCGCGGCAACCACCGAGGAGTCCACGCCGCCAGAAAGCCCCAGCAGCACTTCCTGGTCGCCGACCTGGGCGCGAATCCCGGCAATACTTTCCTCGATAATATTGCCCGGGGTCCAGAGCGCGTCGCAGGCGCAGATATCGATAACAAAGCGCTGCAGGATACGCCCGCCCTGGCGGGTGTGGGTCACCTCGGGGTGAAACTGCACGGCGTAATAACCGCGCGCGTCGTCGGCCATGCCGGCGACAGGCGCCGACTCGGTGCTGGCCATGAGCTTGAAACCATCGGGCAGGCTCACGACACGATCGCCGTGGCTCATCCACACGTCCAGCAGGCCGTAGCCTTCCGGGCTGGCGTGGTCTTCTATATCCTTGAGCAGGCGTGTGTGGCCGTGTGCGCGCACCTGCGCGTAACCGTACTCGTGCTGATCGGCCGTTTCCACTTTGCCGCCCAGTTGCACCGCCATGCTCTGCATGCCGTAGCAGATACCGAGCACCGGCACGCCGAGCTCAAAGATCAGCGGCGGTGCGCCCGGCGCGGCCTCCCCCCCGGTGACGCTTTCCGGCCCTCCCGAGAGGATCACGCCGCGCGGATGGAACACGCGGATATCCTCGGCGCTCATGTCCCAGGGGTGAATTTCACAGTACACGCCCAGCTCGCGCACGCGGCGGGCAATCAGCTGGGTGTACTGGGAGCCGAAATCGAGAATCAGAATCCGGTGCGCATGAATATCAGTGTGTGACACGGTGGGCCTCAGGAGCGATAGTTCGGCGCTTCCTTGGTGATGGTGACATCGTGCACATGGCTTTCGGCCATGCCGGCGTTCGTGACGCGCACGAACTGCGGCCGGGTGCGCATCTCCTCGACGGTGGCGCACCCGGTGTAGCCCATGCTGGAGCGCAAGCCGCCCATCAGCTGATGGATGACCGGTTGCAGCGGCCCCTTGTAGGGCACGCGGCCCTCGATGCCTTCCGGCACCAGCTTGTCGGCGTCACTGCCCTCCTGGAAGTAGCGGTCGCTGGAACCTTCGCGCGAGGCCATGGCGCCCATGGAACCCATGCCACGGTAGGATTTATAGGAGCGCCCCTGGAACAGCTCGACTTCGCCCGGTGCCTCTTCGGTACCGGCGAACATGCTGCCGATCATAATCGAATAGGCGCCGGCGACAATCGCCTTGGCCATGTCACCGGAATAGCGGATGCCGCCATCGGCGATCAACGGCACGCCGCTGCCCTTGAGCTCGTGCGCGACGTTGGCCACCGCGCTGACCTGCGGCACGCCCACGCCGGCGACAATCCGCGTGGTGCAGATCGAACCCGGACCGATACCGACCTTGACCGCATCGGCGCCGGCTTCGACCAGCGCACGCGCCGCGGACGCCGTGGCGATGTTGCCACCGATCACCTGCATGTCGGGGAAGTGTTGCTTGACCCAGCGGACACGCTGCAGCACACCTTCGGAGTGGCCGTGGGCGGTATCCACCACGACCACGTCCACGCCGGCTTCGACCAGCGCGGCGACGCGCTCATCGGTGCCCTCGCCCACGCCGATGGCCGCGCCCACGCGCAGCTGGCCCTGGTCGTCCTTGCAGGCGTTGGGTTTGTCGCTGGCCTTTTGGATGTCCTTGACGGTGATCAGTCCGCGCAGCTTGAAGGCATCATCGACCACCAGCACTTTTTCGATCCGGTGCTGGTGTAGCAGTTGGATGACCTCGGCGCGTTCGGCGCCCTCCTTGACCGTAACCAGCTTGTCGCGCCCGGTCATGATCGAGGAGACCGGCGCGTCGTAGCGGGTCTCGAAGCGGGTATCGCGGTTGGTGATGATACCCACCAGGTTCTCGCCCTCCACCACCGGCACGCCGGAGATGTTGTGCTGGCGGGTCAGCTCCAGCACCTCGCGGATGGTGGTGTTGGGCGCAACGCTGATGGGGTCCTTGATGACACCGCTTTCGTATTTCTTCACCAGCCGCACCTGGGCGGCCTGCTGCTGGATGGTCATATTCTTGTGCACAATGCCGATGCCGCCCTCCTGAGCCATGGCGATGGCCAGGCGCGACTCGGTGACGGTGTCCATGGCCGCCGACAACAGGGGGATATTCAGGGCGATGCCGCGGGTCAGGCGGGTCGTCAGGTCGACGTCCTTGGGTACCACCGTCGAATGGTCGGGCAGCAGCAGGACGTCGTCGAAAGTCAGGGATTGCTCGGAAATACGCAGCATGCAGGACACCGTGAAAGGCTTGGAGTTAGCGCGCCATTATAGGATTTGCAGCCCTCGCGGTAAACCGCCAGCACGGGCGGCTCGGGGCGGAAATAACCCCACCGGCCGGCGGGCAGAGCGGCGCTGCGGCTAGACGATCGGCGGCTCTTCGTCCACCAGCGGATGCACCGGCAGCTCATCGGCCTGAAACGCCTCAACCTGGCTTTCGGCCTGGCTCACCGATTCGAAGCGGGCGATATGAAACAGCGCCTCGCCTTCGTTGACCAGTGGCAGGTTGTGGCGACCGATGATAATCCCGCCGACATTGCTGCTGACCTCCAGCTCCTGGACGCCGAAGGGATCGGCGATCACGCCGATCACATCGCCACGGCGCACGCGCGTGCCCAGCGCCGCGGTCACGCGGAGGATGCCACTGCGCCCGGCCCGCACCCAGCTGCTGGTGCGGGCCACCAGGGGCGCGGGCGGCGCGCTGGCGCGACTGGACTTGGGCAGCATTTCCAGGTTGCGCATCACCGAAACAATGCCCTTCAATCCGGCACGAATACTGTGCTCGTCGAAACGCAACGCCTCGCCGCCCTCGTAGAGCAGCATGGGAATACCGCGCTCGGCGGCCACTTCGCGCAACGAACCGTCGCGCACGTCAGAGTTGAGCATCACCGGCACGTGGAAGGCGCGGGCGAGGCGCGCGGTGCGCTCATCATCGAGATTGGCGCGCACCTGCGGCAGATTTTCGCGGTGCACGGCACCGGTGTGCAGGTCGATGCCGTAATCACTGTTGGCGACGATACTGTCGAGAAAACGGTGCGCCAGGCGTGCGGCCATCGAGCCGCCCTCGGAGCCCGGGAAAGAGCGGTTGAGATCGCGTCGGTCGGGCAGATAGCGCGAGCGATTGACGAAACCGTAGACGTTGACGATCGGCACCGCGATCAGCGTGCCGCGCAGGCGCTTGAGCAACGGCAGACGCAGCAGCCGGCGGATGATCTCCACCCCGTTGATTTCGTCGCCGTGGATGGCCGCGCTGACGAACAGCCGCGGACCCTGGCTCTTGCCGCAAACTATATGCACCGGCAGATTCATCGGCGCGTGAGAATACAGGCTGGCGATCGGCAGCTCGTGGGTGATGCGTTCTCCGGCAGCAACGTGGATCCCGTCGATATCGATACCGGCATGCTGCATAAATCAGCCCTTGCCCTTGGTGCGAGTACGGTGCGGACGCGCGTTGCGGTCGATGAAATCGATAATCATGCCGGCAATATCCTTGCCGGTGGCCACCTCGATGCCTTCCAGGCCGGGTGAGGAGTTGACTTCCATGACCACCGCGCCGTGGTTCGAGCGCAGGATGTCCACACCGGCGACGTTCAGCCCCATGATGCTGGCCGCGCGCACCGCCGTTGAGCGCTCCTCGGGGGTGATCTTGATGATACTGGCCGAGCCGCCACGGTGCAGATTAGAGCGGAACTCTCCGGAGACGGCCTGGCGTTTCATCGCCGCCACCACTTTATCGCCAATAACAAAACAGCGGATATCCGCCCCACCGGCTTCGCGGATGTACTCCTGCACCAGAATGTTGGCTTTCAATCCCAGAAACGCTTCGATGACGCTTTCGGCGGCTTTCTGCGTTTCGGCCAGCACCACGCCGATGCCCTGCGTACCCTCCAGCAGCTTGATCACCACCGGCGCCCCGCCGACCATGGTGAGCAGATCCTGAATATCGTCCGGCGAGTGGGCGAAGCCGGTGACCGGCAGACCGATACCCTTGCGCGCCAGCAGTTGCAGCGAGCGCAGCTTGTCGCGCGAACGGCTGATGGCCACCGACTCATTGAGCGGATAGACGCCCATCATCTCGAACTGGCGCAACAGTGCGGTACCGTAAAAGGTCACCGAGGCGCCGATACGCGGAATGACCGCATCGAAATCGGCGAGGATCTGACCGTTGTAATGGATCTCCGGGCGGTTGGAGGCAATATTCATGTAGGCGCGCAGTGTGTTGATCACCTGCGCCTCATGACCGCGCTGTTCGGCGGCCTCGATCAGACGGGTGGTCGAATAAAGCGAGCGTTTGCGGGATAGTATTGCAATTTTCATATTCACCTTCCGTGTTAGTCGGGTGGCTTTCGCACCTCACGAAGCCTCCCCGGTCTGTGGGCCCGCAGCCGGCGGAAATACCGATCGCGCTTCGTCTTCGTTCATGCCGAACAGACTGCGCAAGTGCAGATCGCGTTGCGGGAAAGGCACTTCGATGGCGTACTCTCGAAGTTTGCTCTCGATTTCCCAGAGATAGGCGGCGTTCACCGCACCCGGACGTTTAACCGCCTCGGGTGTCAGCCATACTACCAGTTCGAAGTTGAGACTGCTGTCGCCGAACTCCACGAACCAGACCTGCGATTGACGGCCTTTCACGCCCTTGAGCGTCCAGCGCACCTCGGCGGCGGCTTCCAGAGCGGCTTTTTTTACCATCTCCTTGTCGGTACCGTAAGCCACGCCGAAAGATACGCGGATGCGCCGGTAGGCCTCGCGCATGGTCCAGTTGGTCACCCGTCCACCGACGAATTCGGAATTCGGCACCAGGATATCCACGTTGTCATTGGTGGTCAGCAGGGTGCTGCGCATATTGATCTCCCGGACCTCGCCGGTGACCCCCGACTCCAGTTCGACGAAATCGCCCACTTTCAGACTCTTCTCGAACAGAATAATCAGCCCGGCGACGAAATTACTGATCAGCGTCTGCAAACCGAAACCGATACCGACACCCAGCGCGCTGGCAAATAACGCGAACTTGGTAAAGTCGATGCCAATGGACGACAGGCCGATAAGAATCCCCACCGACAGCACCGTGTAGTGGACCAGCCGCCCGAAGGTGTACAGGGAGCTCTGACTGATGGCGCCGCGCCGTTCGCCAACCCGCGCGATGGCGCGCTGAATGCCTTTGGAGATCCACCAGGCCAGGGTGAGTATCAGCACCACCCGCAGCAATCCCAAAGTGGTCACCGGGGTTTCGCTGATTTCAAACAGCGTGTCGCCCAGCCGGTCTACACCCGTAGCCCAGAAACCGCTCAGGCTCGCCCAGCCGTCCTGGAAGTAGCGATTCAAGCCGCCTTCTGCTGCATGCCGGCGCGCCTTGAGTAACTCAGCCACAAAACCATTGACCGCCAACTGCTGATCCAAACGGCTGAGCGACTGATCGAGCGCTTCAAGCAACGTTGAGATCTGCCGCCGGCTCGACCCGCCCGCCCTGCCCTGGCCGGTGCCATCCACGGCCTCGGCGGTGACCGCCGCGCGCACCTGCTGGCTGATGCTCTGCCAGCGCGTGCGTTGCTCGCCTAATGAATCCGCCAACAGCTCGTTATCGGCGAGCACTTGCCGCGGCGATTCGTCGGCCTCGTCAGGCGCGGCGCTGACCAGCCGGATCAGGTGGCTGGCCAACCGGGCCTGCATGGCTTGCAGTTCCTGCACCCCGATAGCGATCTCCAGGTTGATCGCCGCCACCAGGCGCCACTGCGTGCGCTCGGACGGGTCTATTGTGGTAGGCGGCTGCACGGCGTCGTCGCGCAATTGTTCCACCTCGCCGCTGAGCTCGACAAGCGCCTGCCGGGCGCGCTCCCGGCGTTGCTCCCATTGCGCCAATTCATTCGACGAAGCTTGCAGGTGCGACGCAAGCGCATCCAGTTCCGCGCGCAGCCGCTCAACTTGCAGCTCGTCGAGTTGCACCGCGGCCTGGCGGCGCTCGAGATCGAGACGCTGCAGTTCCAGGCGCACGCGACTGACCATCAGGTCCAGGCCCTTGTGCAGGCGTGCGCTGCGCCCCGGCGCCATGTCCAGATAACGGCTGCGCTGTCGCGACTGCTGTTTACGTTCGTCCTCAAA
Organism: Thiogranum sp.; assembly: GCA_030148915.1. Taxonomy (GTDB): domain Bacteria; phylum Pseudomonadota; class Gammaproteobacteria; order DSM-19610; family DSM-19610; genus Thiogranum. The sequence continues at coordinate 22,757 of JASBSN010000075.1, read as the reverse complement.
CACCACTTCCTGCCAGCCGAGCTGCGCTCGGGCGGCATCGACCTCGCCCTTAAGGCGGCGCCACGCGGCGTGCTTTTGCAGCGCCTCGTCGAGGGTGTAGGCGGCGGCGCTTGAAACCGGCAGCGCCGCAGGTGCACTGAGCGGTGCCGACTTCAATTCGCGAAATTTTTCCAGCGCCGCGAGCAACTGTTTGCGGCGGGCGCCGTGTTCGGCTTTGTCACTGTCTGCAGCGGTGTCCACGTAGCTCTGCACCAGGGCCACAGCCGCCTCGATGCGTCGACTCAGCGCTTCGCCGTCCAGCGGCTCGGCGGGAGCGAAGTACGTCCACCAATCAGCCTTGAGTTTTACCGGATCGGGCACCGCCGCCTCGGGCGGTGATTCGGCGAAGGCGGCGGTAACCGACAGCAGCGCCGCCAACAGGCAGGCGAGGGCTCTTACAGCCATCGTTTCTTCCGAAACAGCGTCAGCAGCACGACAACTATCGTCAGCATGATACCGAGCAAGATGTAGTAACCGGAACGGGAGTGGAGTTCCGGCATGTTTTCGAAATTCATGCCATAAATCCCGGCGAGAAAGCTCAGCGGTACAAAAATCGCCATAACCACCGTCAGCACCTTCATGATCTGATTAAGATGGTGCGAGGCGACGGATATATAGCCGTCGATGAGATCGGAAGCCAATTCATAGTATAGCGCCGCCAGACTGCCGGCGCGCTCCTGCTGTTCGTAGACATCGATGATCTGGTGCGCGTGCTGCACACCCAGAGCGGGCGGCGGCGTCGATTTCAGTTCGGCGAAAATCTGCTGATGATAGAGAAACACCCGACGGAATTTTTTCAGCTCGGTTTTGTAACTCAGCAGTTCCCCCAGCACCTCGTCACGGGGATGGCGCATGATTTCGCCTTCCAGCGCTTCGAGCCGCGGCTCCAGATCGAAGAGGATTTTCAGATAGCGATTAATCACCAGGCGGCACAGTCGTAGCGCCACCGCGCCGGCGCCACGCGCCCACAGCTCTGCCTCGGCAGCAGCCGCCGCAAACAATTCATCGATGGCCGTTGAACGCCCGGCGTGCCGGGTTACCAGGAGGCGCTCACCGAGAAACACCGCCAGCTGAACGGTGGCGAAATTAATGCCGTCGGCGTCCGCGGCCAGCTCTTTGAGCAGCAAGAAGGTGCTGTCCTCGAACGTTTCCAACTTGGGTGGGTGGCGCTGGCGCAAGGCGTCCTGAATCGCCAGCGGGTGCAGGGCGAAACTTTCCAGCAACCGGCGCTGTTGGGGTTCGGTGAGTTCCTCGCCAAAATCCACCCACAGCAGCGTATCGCTATCGCTTCTCCAGACGCTGAGCAATTCCTCCCCGCCCACCGTCAAAGCGCCGTTGCTGCGGTGGTATAACAGTGCGCGCATGCTCTCCGGGCTCCTCTGCCGCTTCGGACCGGTGACAAAACCCGTATCCCCGTCGCTACCGTATCGGCATTGGCGCTTCACAGCAAGCCGGACGCAGGCCCCGCCGGGCAGCGCGGGCAACGCCGGCGCCAATGCAGTAAACTGGACGCCATGCAGCAACCTCAAGACTCTACCCCGCAGCGCGATGTCTACAGCGTGGCGCGCCTCAACCGCGAGGTGCGCCGGCTGTTGGAGTCCGGTTTCGCCCGCATCTGGGTGGCAGGCGAAATCTCCAATCTGGCGCGCCCGCCCTCGGGGCACCTTTACTTCACCCTCAAAGACGCCGGCGCCCAGGTCAGCTGCGCGCTGTTTCGCAACCGTGCTGCGCGCCTGAGCTTTACGCCGGAAAACGGCGCCCAGGTCCTGGCACAGGCGCAGGTCAGCCTTTACGAGGCGCGCGGTAACTACCAGCTGATTGTCGATCACCTGGAGGAAGCCGGCGACGGGGCGCTGCGCCGTGCCTTCGAACAGCTCAAGCAGCAACTGAGTGCCGAAGGTCTGTTCGCGCCAGAGCACAAGCGGGCCGTGCCGGCCTGGCCGCGTCGTATCGGCGTCATCACCTCGCCGGGCGGTGCGGCGATCCGCGACGTGCTGACCGTGCTCAAGCGGCGCTTTGCGGCGATCCCCGTGATTATCTATCCGACCCTGGTGCAGGGCGCTAGTGCCGCCGGGCAGATTGTTGCGGCCCTGCAAACCGCGCAGCAGCGCGGCGAGTGCGACGTGCTGCTGTTGACCCGGGGCGGCGGCTCGCTGGAAGACCTGTGGCCGTTCAATGAACTCAGCGTGGCGCGCGCGGTGTATGCCTGCCAGCTACCGGTGGTTTCCGCCGTGGGCCATGAAATCGACGTCGTCATCAGTGATTATGTCGCCGATCAACGCGCCGCCACGCCCTCGGCCGCCGCCGAGCTGCTCAGCCCCGATCGGGTACAGCTGGCGGCGCGCCTCGATCAACTACAGCAACACCTCGGGACGCGCATCGGCCAGACCCTGCGCCAGCGCCGCCAGCGGCTCGACTGGCTGCTGGGTCGCGCCCGTCAGTGCGCCCCGCAACGCCGCCTGCAGCAACAGGCCCAGCGGCTCGACGAACTCTACCAGCGCCTGCTGCGCGCCTGGCAGCACACGCGGATGCAACGTCAATCACGTCTGCAGGCCGCCGGCGCCGGTCTGCGCCAGCGCCACCCGGGCACCCGACTGCAGACCCTGCAGGCCCTCCTGGATCAGTTGGCACAACGCCTGAAATACTGTATAAATATACAGCTATCGGTCGGGCGTGAAAAGCTTGCCGGCGCTACACGGGCGTTGGACACCGTCAGTCCACTGGCGACACTGCAGCGCGGTTACTCCATCACGCTGGTCGCCTCGACCGGTAAAATCGTCCGCCAGGCGACCGATATAGCCGTCGGCGAACTGCTGCAAACACGGCTGGCGCACGCACGCGTGATCAGCCAGGTACGCGAGATCGAACCATGATGATGAAGCCACGACCCGCATTACTACGTTTTGCCGCCGCCTGCGCCGGTCTGTGTTTGGCCGGCGCTGTGCAGGGTGCCGAACTGCCGCAGGCCGAGGCGGTGCCCGGTGGGGTGGCCCTGGTGCCTTTGCCGGCCGGGCAAACCATCAGCCGCGCCAGCTTCAATGGCAAGCCGGTGCTGCTGGTGTCCACCGGCGAGACCCGTACCGCCGTGATCGGCCTGCCGCTCGGCACCCGTCCGGGCAGCCACCGGCTGCAGCTGCGCGCCGCCGACGGCGCGCGCATCACGCTCGCCTTCCCGGTCCTCGACAAGCATTACCAGGAACAGCACATTACCCTCAAGGACAAGCGCAAGGTGACGCCCGAGAAACGCGATATGGTGCGTATCGCTCGCGAACAGCGGCGCATAAAAAAAGCGCTGGCAAACTGGGATCCGCGCCCGCCAGAGAGCCTGCGCCTGCGCCTGCCGGTCGAAGCCCCGGTGAGCAGCCCCTTTGGCCTGCGACGCTTTTTCAACGAGCAGCCGCGCAAACCGCACAGCGGGCTGGACCTTGCCGCGGGGCTGGGTACGCCGATACACGCCCCGGCCGGGGGGCGCATCAGCGACACCGGCGATTTCTTTTTCAACGGTAATACTGTGTTTATCGACCATGGTCAGGGGCTGGTGACCATGTACTGCCATCTGTCGCGCATCGACGTCAAACCCGGTCAGCAGGTGCACCGGGGCGATGTCATCGGCTTGGTCGGCAAGACCGGCCGCGTTACCGGCCCCCACCTGCACTGGGCGGTGAGCCTTAACGATGCGCGCGTCGACCCGACGCTGTTTCTTGCTCCGCCACGCGCCACCGATGCATCTGCCCCGTAAGCAATCAGCGCTGGGCGTCGGGTGTACCCGGTGAGTCGTCTCAGCCGCAGCCTGCTGGCGGTCAACCTGCGGCGCCTGCGCCACACCCAGGGCTGGAGTCAGGAGCAACTGGCCGAGCGCAGCGGCCTGCACCGCACCTATATCGGCGCCGTGGAACGGGCCGAACGCAATATCAGTCTGGACAATCTGGAACGCCTGGCCGACGCCTTGCGCATTCCGCTATGCCTGCTGCTGGATAACGCCGAGGGCGTGAATGAGGTCCGCGAACAAACCGCGCCCTACTACGGCAGGTCTGAGCGCTATTACAGCCTATATCAGGCATTCTGCTACTCATAGTCTGTCGACCTTGTTGCCCAACTGCATTGTAATTTGCGTTCATGAAAGTGAATGCACGGAAGCAGCTTGCCCAGCGCGTGCGCCTGTTGCGCACCAACCGCGGCTGGTCACAGGAAGTTCTTGCCGAACTCAGCGGTCTCAACCGCAGTTACATCGGCGCGGTCGAGCGCGCCGAACATAATATCGGGCTGGACAATATCGAGCGTATCTCCGTGGCCCTGGAAACCCCTATCCCGGTACTGCTCAATGGCGACGACTCGGTGCAGAGCCACTGCTTGCCGTTTCGCTGCGCCGACCCGCCGCCTGGCGCTCTCAGCCCCGCGGTAGTGATCCAGCGCAAGATTTTTCTGGAACTGTTGCGCCAGTGCGGACAAACGCACCGCGAACTGGTGCTGGTCTACCTGGAGCGGTGCGGCGTAACCGTGCGAGACTAAGGCTTACGCGCGCGACCCGCCGTACTCATGGCGGCCGTAATCCAGGTGTTTGTAGTTGCGGATCATGATGATCATTTTTTCGATTGCCGGCCGATCGATGCAGGCTAAATCCAGCCCCACTCTGAGCGGCACGCCTTGCGGGCCCGGCTGACCGACTTCGATGTAGTTGCGTCGCCCCGCGGCACCCGTGGGCGTGTCCTCGGCGGTGGTCTCTCCGGCAAGGGCCACCAGGCGGCAATCCCACACCACCGCCCGGCCGTGCAACGGACCGGAGAAGCGTACATGAACCTGCTGGCGCTGCGCGCTGGGAGCGAGCACATAACCCTGGCCGCTGGCGGCCAGGTAGCGCTCGAACACGGCCACATCCCCGCTGCGCGCGGCGTCGGGCAAAGGTTTGCTATGCGCCGCCACGCCGGCTAGGATTTGAACAATTCTTCGTCGAAAAAATCCGGCTCCGGCGGCTTGCCGTCGTAGATATCCCGCCAGCGTTTCTGGCGATAGGCTTCGCGCACCTGCAGGTAAGCATCAATGGCGGCGGCGTCCAATACATTGGAGGCGGAGAGCAGATCGGCGCGCTGACTGATGTAATAAAGACCGTACGCGCCCCAGCGGACATAAGGGTCATCGGTGAGGTAGGGCACCGGCTGGACATAGGAGGCGGGTATCAGGCCCACGCCATCACGCACATTACTCGGTCCGAGAAACGGCAACACGAGGTACCAGCCCTCGCCAAAACCCCAGGTGGCAAAGGTCTGGCCGAAGTCCTCCCGGTGTCGGGGCAGACCCCAGCCGGTGGAAACATCAAACACGCCGAATACGCCGAACAGGGAGTTGAAACCGAAACGCAGGGTGTCGCTGACCGTCTGGTGCGCTTTGCCCTGGAGCGCAGCGTTGACGATGGTGACCGGCTCGAGCAGGTTGTGGAAGAAATTGCGCACGCCGGTACGGGCAAAATCCGGGACTACGCGCACGTAGCCTCTGGCGACCGGCCGCGCCACGCCGCGGTCGAAATAATCGTTGAAGCTGTAGATCGCCCGGTTGACCGGTTCGAGCGGGTCGCTGGCATCCTGATAGGGCGAACGCGTGGCGCAGCCGCTCGAGAGCAGCGCCAGCGCTGCCATTCCGACGATTAATTTTCCGCTCGTTTTCATTACCAGGGTCATTGGCCGTATCAATTATTTTTTTACATGACGAATCATACGTTTTCGACGTCGCTGCTGTCGAGCGGTGAGGCTGTTGCGACGGCCTTTATAGGGATTTTCCCCCGTTTTGAACTCCAACCGGATCGGCGTGCCCACCAATTTGAGCGCCTCGCGAAAGAAATTGTTCAGATAACGTTTATAGCTGTGCGGCAGCCTTTCGGTCTGATTGCCGTGGATGACGATAACCGGCGGATTCTGCCCCCCCTGATGCGCATAGCGCAGCTTGATGCGCCGTCCCTGCACCAGCGGCGGCTGATGTTCGTGCACCGCGCGCTCCAGCAGGCGGGTCAGCTCCGGCGTCGACACCTTGGTAGCGGCCGCGCGATGGGCCGCCTCCACGGCGGCAAACAGGTTACCGACGCCACTGCCGTGCAGCGCGGAGATGAAAAAGCGCTCGGCGAAGACGAGGAACGGTAAACGGCACTCCAGTTGGGTGCGAAACCACTGGCGCTGGTCGTCGTCGAGGCCATCCCACTTATTGATCGCCAGTACCAGCGCCGTGCCGCTGTCGATAATGTGCCCGGCCAGCGAGGCGTCCTGATCCGCGGATTCACCTTCGTGGGCATCGATTACCAGTATCGCCACGTGCGCATCGTTAATGGCCTGCAGCGTTTTGATGACGCTGAACTTCTCTACCGCTTCGCTGACCTTGCTACGCCGCCGTACCCCCGCGGTATCGATCAGGGTGTAGCTCTGGCCGTCGCGTTCGAAGGGAATATAAATGCTGTCGCGCGTGGTGCCCGGCTGGTCGAAAGCCAGCACTCGCTGTTCACCGAGCATACGGTTGATGAGCGTGGATTTACCCACGTTGGGACGACCCACCACGGCCAGGCGGATTCCTTGCGCCGCCTCGTCGGACAACGCCGGATCAGGACTCGGTGATGTCGGCAAGGCGGCCAGCGCACGATCGATCAGATCGCCGACGCCACGTCCGTGGACCGCGGCGATTTCCACCGGTCGGCCGAAACCCAGCGCGCAGGCCTCCGCGGCCACCGAGGTGGTATCGATACTGTCGGCCTTATTAAGTGCCAGCCACACCGGCTTGCCGCTGCGCCGCAGGCGCTCGGCGATCTGCTGATCGCTCAGGTTGATACCATCGCGCGCATCCAGCATGAACAGCACACTGTCGGCCTCCTCGACGGCCAGCCACACCTGGGCGGCCATCAGTCCGTCCAGGCCGCGCTCATCACCGAGCAGACCGCCGGTATCGACCACCAGGTACGGACGTTCGCCAAGCTTGCCGCTGCCGTACTGGCGATCGCGCGTCAGGCCGGGAAAATCCGCCACCAACGCGTCGCGGCTACGCGTGAGCTGGTTGAACAGCGTCGATTTACCGACATTGGGACGGCCGATCAGAGCGATGACGGGTAGCATGCGGGATCGGCCGTACAGTAATGCTTAAGGCGTTTCGAGGCGGTACAGCGACAGCGTGCCGCCGGCGCCCAGCACCAGCAGTCGGTCATCGCCGATTGCCAATGGCGCCGCACCTATACCGTCGCTGTCGACGCGTTCGCGCCCGACCACAGCACCGTCGCTGCGCGATAACAGGTGCAGATAGCCTTCGTAATCACCCACGGCAACATAGTCGCCGATGCTGGCCGGACCGGTAAGAGAACGCCGACGCAGATCCGACTGTTTCCATAACGATTGTCCGCTGCGACGATCTATCGCCCAGACGTCGCTATCGGCGTCGCTGACCAGCACCAGGCTGCGATCGACGGCAATGCCGGCATAGGTCGACATCTCCCGGTTCCACAATACGCGCCCGTCTTGCAAAGAGACCGCTACCAGACGCCCCTGAAAGCTGCCGGCGTAGAGGATGCCGCCGCGGATCACCGGGTCGGCGTCGAGATCGACAATGCGCTGCAACTCGGTGCGTCCATGGGGAATGGCCACCGCGGCGCTCCAGATTTCGCGCCCGTTGCGCACATCCAGCGCCGCCAGCTTGCCGTTGGCAAAACCGGCAATAACCACGCCGGCGTCGATCAGCGGGGTGCTGGTGCCGCGCAGCGTCAACACCGGTACCGAGCGGTCGTAGAGCCACAGCCGTTTGCCGTCTTTGGCACTCAGCGCGGAAACCGTTCCATCGACCGTTTGCACAATAACGATATCATCGTAAACTCTCGGCACCGAGAGTACTTCACTCGGTACATCGACCAGCCAGCGCTGCTCACCGCTGGCGGCGTCCAGCGCCACCAGCCGGCCCTCGCTGCTGCCCGCCAGCACCAGTCCGCCACCGACCCCGGCACCGGCCGAGATCGTCAGACCGGTCTTGGTACGCCAAATCCGTTTGCCACTTTCCAGCTCATAGGCCGCTATCGCTCCGCTGCGATCGGCGACATACACCCGCTCGTCGACCCGTGTCGGCACCAGCCTGACAAACTGCCGGTCGGTGCCCTCACCGACACCGTGGCTCCACAACTCGTGCAGCTCGACCCGGCGGTCGAACTTTTTCAGCTCCGCGGGAGGCTCCGCATTATCCTTGCTCCCGAACAGCGAACAGCCGCCCAGCAGGCCGGACATCAGCAAAACCATTATCAGCCGGCGCAGCATCAGGGCGCATCACCGCTATTGGCGCTACCGCCGACGTTTTCCAACTTGGCGGTGAGCAGCGCCTGATTCGGCGCTCCGGCGGGCAATTGATCCAGCGCCTGGCGATACGCCGCCGCGGCCGCGGCCTGATCGCCCCGCGCCACGGCAAGATCTCCCCTGAGCTCGCTGAACTGATAGGCATAGGCGCCGGCGTCCTGAATCTCGCCCAGGCGCTGCTCGGCCTCCGTGTAGTTCTCCTGATCGATGAGCAGGCGGATCAGACGAACGCGCGCGCTCTGGCGGATCTGTTCCGAGTCGGTGTGTTCGATCGCCCATTGCAGTTGCGCCTGCGCGGCCGGCAACTCACCGCCATCCACCGCCTGGCGGGCGAGCATCAAGGCGGCCAGCACTGCATAAGTCGAGCCGCTATGGTTACTGATCAGTTCGTTGGCCAGCGCCTGCACCTGTTCGCTCTGTGCTTGCGCGCCTTGTTCGCTGCCGGCCGCAGCGAGCATCTGGGCATAGGTGTTCGAGGCGCTCAGCGCTTGTTTTTCCTGGTACCCCTGCCAGGCCTTGAAGCCCAGCAAGAGCGCCAAACCGAGCAGCACTCCGGTTATCAGCGAGCTGCCGTTTTCCTTCCACCAGCTTCTTAACGCTTCGACCTGTTCTTTTTCCGAGGCATGTACGACCATCGGCATCTCTCCTGCCTGTCTAGTAATTGAATAATTCGGCCAAGTGCTGCGGCAAGGCCTCGAAGGCCACGCGCCGCTGCTCGCTTTGCTCGCGCAGTGGCTTGAGACCGGCCTGGCGGCTCGCCACTTCATCATCGCCGAGCACCAGTGCGTAACGCGCGCCGCTGCGGTCGGCTTTTTTGAACTGACTTTTGAAGCTGCCGCCACCGCAATGGGTGACGATGCGCAAGCGCGGCAGCGCTTCACGCAATTGTTCCGACAACAGCAGACCTTCGCGCTGGGCCGACTCTCCGAGGGCGACAATATACAGGTGTGGGTCGTCGGCCGGGAGCTCGGACTGTTGCTGCTCGAGCAACCCGATCAGCCGCTCCAGCCCGAGGGCAAAACCGATCGCCGGGGTGGGCTTGCCGCCGAGGTACTCCACCAGCGCGTCATAGCGCCCGCCGGCACAGACGGTGCCCTGGGCGCCCAGTTGATCGGTGACCCACTCGAACACCGTACCGCCGTAGTAATCCAGCCCGCGGACCAGCCTTGGGTTGACACGGTAGGCGATCGCGGCGGCATCGAGCTGCGCGCACAGCTGGGCGAAATGATCGCTCGATTCCGCGTCGAGGTAGTCGCTCAACACCGGTGCTTCGGCGAGCAGGCTCTGGATGTCGGGGTTTTTGCTGTCCAGAATGCGCAAGGGGTTCGTCTCCAGGCGTCGCCTGCTGTCATCGTCGAGACGTTCCTCGTGCGCGCGCAGATACTCGACCAACGCATCGCGGAAGGCCGCACGCGCCGGCGCGGTGCCCAGGGAGTTGAGCTGCAGATTCACCTGCGTCAGACCGAGGCGCCGCCACAGCCGCGCCGTCAACATCAGCAGCTCGGCGTCAATGTCCGGACCCCGCAGACCAAAGACTTCCACACCCACCTGATGAAACTGGCGATAACGGCCTTTCTGTGGACGCTCGTGACGGAACATCGGTCCGCTGTACCACAGGCGCTGCACCTGGCCGGCGATCAGCCCGTGCTGAATGCAGGCCCGCACGCACCCCGCGGTACCCTCGGGACGCAGCGTCAGGCTGTCGCCGTTACGATCAGAGAAGGTATACATTTCCTTTTCGACAATGTCGGTGACTTCGCCGATCGAGCGCTTGAACAATTCTGTCTTTTCGACAATCGGCAGGCGGATTTCGCGGTAGCCATAAGACTCCAGCACGCTGCGCACGCCGCTTTCGACGAACTGCCACAGGTAGGACTGCTGAGGCAGTATATCGTTCATGCCACGAATGGCTTGCAGAGTGTCGGCCATGACTGTCAGTCCGCCAGCGTCAGGCGCGCAACCTTACCACGCTGATAAGGTTTCAGATCGACCGGTCGGCCGCGATACTCCACCTCGACGCCCGGCGCATTACCCAACAGCAGCTGCACCGGCGGCTCGGCGCGCACGCTGCGTTCACTGCCGGCGCTCTGAATGCCGACCACCAACTTGCGGCCGTGACTTTCCATTTCCACCCAACTGTCTTGGCGAAAACGCAGCTCAATCAACGCGGGGCTGGAGATGTCGGTGACCGCGGCGGGAGTCGCAACAGGTTGCACAGGCGAGGGCGGTTGCGACTCGGTGGGCGACGCGGCGGCGCCGGTGTCCGCAGGCGGCAGCGGCGCATCGCCCTGCTCCTCCGATTCCGGCACCACCGCCGGTTCTTCCGCCGGGCTTTCGGCTCCGGGTTCAGGCGCGAGCGGCGTCACTTCGTTTTGCTGACCGAGTGGCAACTGCAGCGCGCCGCTCTCCTCGGGCTGTTGGACGCGTGTCCATACGCGCTCCAGCGTCGGTACGCCGTAGACCATCAATAACACCAGCGCCGCGACCGCCACAATCCACATCAGCCACTTGCCGATCGGCTGCGGCCGTCGCGCCCGGCTCATGCCCACCGCCTTGAGCGGCGCCGAGCGATAGTTTTCTGTCTCCGGCAACAGGGCCAGGAGCTGTGTTTCGTCCAGGCCCAGCAGGCGGGCGTAGGACTTGATATAGCCGCGGACAAAGGTCATCGCCGGCAGCGCGGTGCGATTGCCCGATTCCAGGGCGTCGACCACCGCAACGCTCAGGTGCAGACGTGAAGCCACGGTGCCGGGTTCGAGTTTCTGCTGCTGACGCGCGGTCGCCAAACGGTTGCCGATAGCGCCAAGCGCCCCTCCCTCTTCCCCGGACGGCGGCGGGTTCTGGATATCCTCAACGCTCACCCTGTTTGCGCTCCCACTGAATCAATGCCTGGGTTTCTTCCGCTTCCGGATAACGGTTTTTCAGCGCCAGTGCGTAACTGGCCATGGCATCCCGATTGTGCATGGCGGATTCGGCGCGCACGCCGATCCAGAGAAACTCCGGGCTCAACGGTGTCAGCGCCTGCAGACGTTGCAGGTAAGCGCGGGTGGCCAGATATTCTTTGCTGGCGAAGCTGCTGCGCGCCATTTCCTGCAGAGCCGGCCGGTATTTCGGGTTGTGTTGCAACGCCTCACGGAAATAGCTTTCCGCCTGGGCCAGGTCGGCGCCTTTGCGGGCGCAGATGCCGGCGTTGGTATAGATCATTTCCGGGTATTGGTAAAGCGGGTCCTGGGCCGCCGCGCGGAACATACGGTCGGCCTTGTTGAGATCACCGTTACGGCACAGATACTGGCCGTAGGCGTTCAGAGTGACCGGATCCTTTTCGTTGATCTGGTACGCTTTGCGGTAATGACTGGCCGCCAGATCTTCCTCGCCGAGACGTTCGTAGAGGATAGCCAGCGACACCTGCGCCAGCTGCAGGTCCGGGTTCTGGCCGATGGCCTTCTTGAGTTTCTCCAGCGATGCGTCATACATGCCCCGGCGCATGTATTGAATGCCCAATTGGGTATTGACCTCCGCGGGGTCGCTCATATCGTCGGCTTTGTTGCCGCTGTAGCCTCCACCGCTCGACGCGCAGGCTACCAGCAGCCATGACAGCACCAGCCCTGTAAGTACTGCGCGCATCATGCCGCGCCCCCCATGAGTTCGACTGAAATACGTTGCCGGCGCCGCGTGCGATCCTCGAAATCGCCCGCCAGCTGACCGCAGGCCGCGTCGATATCCTCACCGCGGGTGCGCCGTGTAATCGTGACCACACCGTGGGCGTAGAGAATATCGCGGAAGCGTTCGATACGCCGCGCGCTGCTGCGCTTATAGCGCGCGGCGGGAAACGGGTTGAACGGAATCAGGTTGACCTTGGAGGGAACCTGCGCCAATACCCGGGCCAGATCATGCGCGTGTTGATCGCTGTCGTTGACATCGGCGAGCATCACGTACTCGATGGTCACCCGTCGCCGCCCTTCGCCGACATACGCCTTGCACGCCTGCAACACTGCTTCGATGCGGTATTTGCGGTTCAGCGGCACCAACTCATCGCGCAGCGCATCATTGGGCGCGTGCAGCGACAAGGCCAGGCTGATATCGCTCTCGCGGGCCAGACGCTGCAGACCGGGCACGACACCGGCGGTGCTCAGAGTGACGCGACGCTTGGACAGAGCGTAGGCGAAATCATCCTGCATCAGGTGCACCGCGCGCAGCACCTGATCGAGATTCAACAGCGGCTCGCCCATGCCCATAAAGACCACATTGGAGACCTGCGCCTGGCCCTCGGCGGCCAGCAGGCGATTGGCCATCCATAGCTGACCGATAATTTCGGCGGCGCTGAGATTACGGTTAAAACCCTGTTGCGCGGTTGAACAGAAGCTGCAGTTCAGCGCGCACCCGACCTGCGAAGAGATGCACAGCGTCGCCCGGTCCGGCTCGGGAATATAAACTGTTTCGATGCGGTTGCCGTCTGTCAGTTCAAACAGCCATTTGCGCGTGCCGTCAGCCGAACGCTGAACACTCGCCACCACCGGCCCGCGAATGCAGGCCTCGCGTTTCAGCGCCTCGCGCAGCGGCTTGGCGAGGTTGGTCATGAGGTCGAAATCGTCCACCCCCTGCTGGTGAATCCACTTCACCACCTGCTGGGCACGAAACGGCTTCTCGCCACGGGCGCGAAACCATTCGACCATCGCCGGTCGATCGAGGTCGAGCAGGTTCTGCATGTCAGTGTCCTGTGTCATGTGTCTGTCGCTGCCGGGGCGGGGGGCGGGTGGTTAAATACCCGAAAAATCAGAAGCTTTGCCAGAAAAATTAATTGCGTAGTGTACCTTCTCAGGGCCGATGCAGGCAATTGGCAATCGGCGCTTTTGGGGCAGGCAAATTTACCGGGAATGTCCTGGCGGGAGTTACGACTATAAGCACAACCTATTGAAAAGAAATAGTTATTCATGCAGCTCAAGAATCGACCCGCGACCGCACAGGCCATCGCAGCCGGGCTCGGCACCGCTGGCGATACGTTTTCAAGGATGAAAACCTGATGGTCGCGCCGATCACCGATAGGGAAAATGCAATCGGTCCCCCAGCATCCTGATAAAGTTGCGGTGTCGGGAAGTGTTGCGCTCCAGATGGCGATAGAACGCCACTTTAACCGCGTCTTCGACGACCACCCATGCCAGACAATAAATCCACACCCAGCCAATATACGACCAGGGAAGGGCAACGACCAGCAGGCCGAAGCCGGCGATCAGAGCAGCTATCAGCTGTGTGGCCAGGATCGCCCCGATGAGCAGCGGCGCCGGATAGGGCTGGGTCAGCATCGGGCGACGCGTTCGGGCGACAAACAGGGTCAGGTGTCCGGCTATGGATAGTTTGAGAAAAATAATCGTCTGTACCTGTTCCAGCGGTAACGGTATCCAGATCTTGACGATTGCCAGCAGCAGGAAAGTTTCGAGCACGCCGATAACGCCGAGCACCGTAGCGAGAGTCAACACCCTGTGCATCTGCCAACGCACCGGTTGCGGATCCAGCCCCGTATTGTCCTTGGCAATGGCCATGATCGGGATGTCGTTGAGCAGGGCGAGAAGAATGATCATCACCGCCGTGATGGGATAGGAATTGAAAACGACCATCGAAAGCACCATAAAAACCATGATGCGGATCGTTTCCGTGATGCGGTAAATCGCATACGCATTCATGCGCTCGAAGATGCGTCGGGCCTCTTCGACCGCGCCAATGATCACCGACAGGCCGGGTGCCGTGAGGATCAGCGAGGCGGCGGCGCGGGCGGCGTCGGTGGCGCCGGAAACGGCAATTCCCACATCGGCCTGCTTCAGTGCCGGTGCGTCGTTGACCCCATCGCCGGTCATCGCGACCAAATGACCCCGCTGCTGCAGGGCTTTGACGATGCCGTATTTGTGCTCGGGGAAGACCTGGGCGAAACCGTCCGCTGCGTCGATGCGCTCGGCGGCGTCCGCCGGTTGAGACCCGTCGCTGTCCAACAGCGTCGTAGCGGGCTCGATACGCTTTCCCAGACCCAGCCGCACGGCGGTTTCCCGGGCGATGGCGAGATTGTCTCCAGTAACCATCTTCACCGTTATGCCATGCGCCATCGCCTCCTGGAGGGTCTGGGCCGAATCCTCGCGCGGCGGATCGAACATCGGCAAGATACCCAGGAACTGCCAGCGCCCGCTCTCGTCGGTGCGCGCCACGCCCAGGCTGCGCATGCCTCTGGCGGCGTGCTCCTGAATCAGACCCTCGGCTCGTGCCGCGGTGGTCTCGTCAACCGCGGCGAGTTTAACAATGATCTGCGGCGCACCTTTGCTGACCCTGACGGTCTTCCCGTCCGGTCCGATCACCTCGGCCTCGGTACGTTTGGAGACCGGATCGAAAGGGGTGAAGTGCTTGAGCTGATAACCCTGCAGAGCTCGTTCTTCTCGCACCGCGCCAATCACCGCCAGATCAATTGCGTCGCGATTGGCCGCATGGGAGGCAAGGGCCGCAGCGACGATCAGATCCTGCTCATCGGCGGCGGCGAAAATTTCCGCTTTGCCCAGGGTCAGACGGTTCTGTGTCAGCGTACCGGTTTTATCCGAGCACAGGATATCGATACCCGCCATTTCTTCGATCGACTGCAGGCGCGAGACGATGGCTTTGTTTTTCGACAGCGCCAATGCACCTACTGCCATAGTGACCGACAGGACGGCGGGCATGGCGACGGGAATCGAGGCGACTGTCAGGATCAAGGCGAACTGCACCAGCTCCAACACCGGTGAACCGCGAAAAAGCTGCACCAGAATCAACGCCGCCACCAGCGCCAGACTCAGATAGATGAGAAAATCGCCAATCGTGAGAACGGCCTTCTGGAAGTGCGACGGCGCGCCGGCATCCTGTACCAATTTCGCCGTACGACCGAAGTAGCTGTCGTCCCCGGTGACGGTCACCAGCGCCACCATTTCGCCTTGTTTGACAACCGAACCGGAATAGACGGTGTCACCGGTTTTTTTTTCCACCGGCAGCGACTCGCCCGTCAGCGCCGACTGATCCACGGAGAGATAGTCGCCTTCAACGAGCCTGGCGTCGGCAGGGACGATGTCACCGAGGCGCAGGCGCACGATATCGCCCGGCACCAGTTCAACCGCATCGATCTCGCCCCAGCGCCGGTCACGTAGCACGCGTGCCTTGAGCGCTAATCGGCTCTTCAGCGCTTTAAGGGCGTTGGCCGCCTTGTATTCCTGCCAAAAGCCGATGAGCGCGTTGAATAGGAGCAAGCCGAAGATAATGCTGAAGTCCGCCCAATGACGGACGATCGCCGAGAGCAGCGCGGCGAGTTCAATCATCCATGGGATTGGCCCCCAGAAATAAGCGAGCAACCGGAGCAGCGCACTGGTATTTTCTTCTTCTAGAGCATTAGGGCCGTATTGCGCCAGACGTTTTTGCGCCTCGCTGGTGCTCAGCCCTTCAATGCCCTGACGGGAGATACGCTCAGCCACGGTGGAAATCCTCCGGCTCATGGGCTGCCCATATCATGGCACTGATGACCGGCGCTTGGCGATAGCTTCGCCTGCGGCGAGGAGGTTTTTCGGGGTGATCGGTGAAGGGATTATTGCGGCGCCCGCGGGCGCAGGGTGATTGGCGGTGATCAGGGTTCTTGCGCTTGACCCATGGCGGCCAGTCGGAGCTTGCGCTCCTCGACCATGTCCGCATAGAGGCGGCTCATGGCACGCTCGTAAGCACAGTCACCGTCCATGCCCATATCTTCCAGGCGGATTTCCAGCGTGGTGATTTCATCCTGCAATTGCACTGCCTGCTCGGCACCGTCGGCCAGGGGCATCGTCATGCTGCGGTACATTTTTCTCGTCCTGTCTCAGGGTATCGGCGATCAGCCTACCGCGCAAACATGACAGATTTGTGACGCCCGTATAACCATTTCGGGAGGCCTACGGGTGCGCGGCAATAGCCCTCGCTAGTCGCGCTCCTCAATCCAGGCCATCTGTATGGCTTCCAGTATTTTCTCGCCACTGCGCTGCGGCTCATCGTCGAAGTCCTCCAGGGCGAGGACCCAGTCGCGTAACTCGGTAAAGCGCACCTGGGTCGGATCGACCTCCGGGTGTGTCTCGTCGAGCTCAATGGCAATATCCAGCGTGTCGACCCATTTCAGTCCCATCGGCGCCCTCCTAGTGATTTTCACTGACCATGTTGATGGTGTATTTGGGAATCTCAACCACCAGATCCTTATCGCTCACTCTGGCCTGGCAGCTCAGGCGCGAATCCGGATCCAGCCCCCAGGCTTTGTCGAGCATATCGTCTTCAATTTCATCCGATTCGGCGAGAGAGGCGCCGCCCTCGCGGACATAGACGTGACAGGTGGTGCAGGCACAGGATTTTTCGCAGGCGTGCTCGATTTCGATGCCGTGGGCCAGCGCGGCGTCGCAGATGCTGGTGCCGGCTTCGGCCTCGATCACCGCCCCTTCGGGGCAGATTTCTTCGTGGGGCAGGAAAATAATCTGCGGCATGCGGTGTTAACCTATTTAAATTCGTCGACGGCGTGGCCGGTCATGGCTTGCTGAATGTTGGCGTTCATGCGGCGTTCGACATAGACGCTGCTGACGGCCTCGAGTTTTTCGATCGCAGCGCGGATCGCCCGATAATCGGCGCCGCTGCGCGCCTGCGCCAGCTGTGCGGCGGCTGCATCCATGGCCTGGCGCTCGGCGGCGTCGAGAAATTTCCCGCCGTCTTGTTGCAGCGCGGCCTGCAACGCTTCCAGGACGCGCTCGGCCTCCACCTGCTGTTCGCGCAGACGCCGGGCCTGCATGTCGTCCTCGGCATTATTCAGGGAGGCGCGCAGCATGGTTTCGATTTCGTTGTCGGTCAGACCGTAGGATGGCTTGACCTCGATGTGGGCCTGGGCGCCGCTGGTCTGCTCCTCGGCGGTAACGCTGAGCAGGCCGTCGGCATCGACCTGGTAGGTGACGCGGATACGCGCAGCGCCTGCGGTCATCGGCGGGATATCGCGCAGCTCAAAGCGCGCCAGCGAACGACACGCCTCGACCAGCTCGCGCTCACCCTGCACGACGTGCAGCGCCATGGCGCTCTGGCCGTCCTTGAAGGTGGTGAACTCCTGCGCACGCGCCACCGGAATGGTGGTATTGCGTGGAATGATTTTTTCGCTCAGCCCGCCCATGGTCTCGATGCCGAGCGACAAGGGGATGACATCGAGCAGCAGCATGTCGTCTTCCGGCTTGTTACCGGCGAGAATGTCGGCTTGGATCGCCGCGCCGACGGCGACCACCCGGTCCGGGTCGATATCCACCAGCGGCTGCCGCTGGAAGAACTCGGCGAGCATCGCCCGCACTTTGGGCACGCGGGTCGAACCGCCGACCAACACCACTTCGTTGACCTCGCCGGGATCGAGGCCGGCGTCGCGCAATACCCGCCGGCAGGGCGATAAAGTCTTGCGCAGCAGCGGTTCAATCAACGCATCGAGCTGCTCGCGCGTTAGCACACCCCGCCACTGAGCGCCCTCGTCCAGCGTCAGGACGATCTGTGTCTTAGGCTGATCGGTCAGCGCTTCTTTGGCCGCACAGGCGCTCTGCAGCAGACGGCGTTGCAGAGCGTGCGCCGGATCGGGGCCGATGCCCGCCTGCTGCATGATCCAGGCGGCGATCAGATGATCCATGTCGTCACCGCCCAACGCGGTGTCGCCGGCGGTGGCCAGGACTTCGAAAACACCGCGGTTGAGCCGCAGGAGAGAAATATCAAAGGTGCCGCCCCCCAGATCGTAAACGGCGATAACGCCGTCGCTCGCCCGATCCAGTCCATAGGCGACAGCGGCCGCCGTGGGTTCGTTCAGCAGCCGTAGCACGTCCAGGCCCGCCAGTTTGCCGGCATCCTTGGTGGCCTGACGCTGGGCATCGTCGAAATAGGCCGGTACGGTGATCACCACGCCACTCAGCTCGCCGCCCAGCGTCTGTTCGGCGCGTGCCCGCAGTTCCATGAGAATGTCCGCCGATACCTGCACCGGGCTGCGATCACCGGCGACCGTGCGGATCAGCGGCATGCCGGACTCGCCGGCGACGAACTCGTAAGGCAGCGACGTTCCCAGGCTTTTGACATCCGCCACACCGCGCCCCATAAAGCGTTTCACCGAGACGACGGTGTTCAACGGATCGGCGGCCGCCTGGGCGCGCGCCTCGGCACCGACAATCCGGTCACCGTTCGGCAGATAACGCACCACCGAGGGCAGCAGATGGCGGCCCTCGGCATCGGGCAAAGTCTCGGCCACGCCGCTGCGCACACTGGCGACCAGGGAGTTGGTGGTACCCAGATCAATGCCCACCGCGAGCCGGTGCTGGTGCGGTGCGGTGCTCTGACCGGGTTCTGTAATCTGTAAAAGCGCCATAATAATCTGTCAAACTGTCCGCAGGATGAACCAGTGGATGATGCGGTTAATTTCGGTAATACACGAGTTACGGAGGCACCAGGCCCAGAGCCCCCGCCGGGCAGGTCGTCGATGGTGCATGCGCCGCTCGCGGCGCCCTAAGCCAGCGACGACCTGCCCGGCGGGGGCTCGGAACGAAGCCACCGGAAGTACCACGGCTCTGGCATCAACCGGTCGCGGTGCCGGCGGGTTTCGACCGGGCCAAGGTTTTTGGCTTAGGGCGCCGCGAGCGGCGCATGCAGCAAAAACCTTGGCCCGGTCAAAACCCGCTTTAGGGGCCCACTAACCCATCTCGTCTTCCAGGTCCGCTTCCAGCTCCTGGACTTCATTTTGCAGGCGGGTAAAGTACTGCATTTTCAGGACGAATGTAAGCGCCGCCTGTGTGTCGTTGTGCTCATCAAGCGCCGTGGCGAGGCCCGCTTCGAGCCCCTGGTACTGAGCGCGCACCTCGCGCGCCAGACGGTCGAGGGCAGCCAGCGGATCGGGCTGCGCGCGCACCTCGCCGAGAGCCTCACGCAATTCTATCTGCTGCATAAGAAATTCGGGATCCTGGTGGGTGCTCTGCTCGTCTGCAATGCTCTGCCCACGCAAAGTCAGCAGATAACGTCCTCTGTGCAGCGGGTCTTTCAATGTTTGGTAGGCCTCGTTGATGCGCGCCGCCTGCTGCACGGACAGGCGCCGCTCCCGATCGCCGGCGCCGGCAAAACGGTCCGGGTGGACGCGCCGTTGCAGCTCGCGGTAGCGGGCATCGAGCGCGCCGCGCTCCAGCCGGTAACGCGTGGGCAGCGAAAACAGTTCAAAATGATTCTGCGTCAGAATCGACGACATGCTCGGTTACGCTTATGGCAGGACACAGAGCGTCAAATGCGCGCGACGCCGGCGGTCTGTCCGTGTGACGAAAAGCACCGTACTCAGTGCTCAGATGTTAAAGCTTTCACCACAACCGCACTCGTCCTTGACGTTGGGGTTGTTGAATTTAAACCCTTCGTTCAACCCTTCTTTGGCGAAATCCAGCTCGGTACCGTCGAGATAGATCAGGCTTTTCGGATCGACAACGACTTTCACGCCGTGTTGCTCAAACACCAGGTCGACGTCCTCCACGGTATCGACGAATTCCAGCACGTAAGCCATGCCCGAACAACCCGACGTACGCACGCCCAGGCGCAAACCGACACCGGCACCGCGCTTGTCGAGAAAGGTCTTGACGCGTGTCGCCGCGCTTTCTGTCAATGTGATCGCCATACCGTCGCTCCTAGTGCGCGGCCCATTGGACACTGTTCAGATCAATACCGTCTTTGTACATCTCCCACAGCGGCGACAGATCACGCAGCTTGTCGATCTTGCTCTTGACCAGGTCGATGGTGTAGTCGATTTCCTCTTCGGTGGTAAAGCGCCCGATGGTGAAACGGATCGAGCTGTGCGCCAGCTCGTCGTTGCGACCCAGCGCGCGCAGCACATAGGAAGGCTCGAGACTGGCGCTGGTACAAGCCGAACCCGATGATACCGCCAGATCTTTGAGCGCCATGATCAGGCTTTCGCCTTCTACGTAGTTGAAGCTGATGTTGAGGTTACCGGCGATGCGATGATCGAGATCGCCATTGATATAGACTTCCTCGACATCTTTGAAACCTTCCAACAGGCGGTTACGCAAGGTGAGCAGTCGCGCGTTGTCCGCCGCCATTTCCTCTTTGGCCAGACGGAAGGCTTCGCCCATGCCGACGATCTGATGGGTCGCCAGCGTGCCCGAGCGCAGCCCGCGCTCGTGGCCGCCGCCGTGCATCTGGGCTTCCAGGCGCACGCGCGGCTTACGCCGCACGTACAGCGCGCCGATCCCCTTGGGCCCATAAATTTTGTGCGCGGAAAAAGACATCAGATCGACTTTCATACTCTGCATGTCGATGTCCACCTTGCCGGCGCTCTGCGCGCCATCGACATGGAAGATAATCTTGCGTTGGCGGCAGATTTCGCCAATCGCGGCGATGTCCTGGATGACACCGACTTCGTTGTTGACGTGCATGACACTCACCACAATGGTGTCCTCGCGCAGCGCCTGCGTGAACTTCTCCATATCGAGCAACCCGCTGGGCTCGGGTTCCAGGTAGGTGACCTCAAAGCCTTCGCGTTCGAGCTGACGGCAGGAGTCGAGCACCGCCTTGTGCTCGGTTTTCAGCGTGACAATGTGCTTGCCCTGTTTGTGGTAAAAATGCGCCGCGCCCTTGATCGCCAGATTGTCCGACTCGGTCGCGCCGCTGGTCCAGATGATTTCCTTCGGGTCGGCATTGATCAGTGCCGCCACCTCGGCGCGCGCCTGTTCGACCGCCTCGTCGGCGTGCCAGCCGAAGATGTGCGAACGCGAGGCCGGGTTGCCGAACTCGCCGCTGGGCGTGAGAAAGCGGCACATTTTTTCAGCCACCCGCGGATCTACCGGGGTGGTCGCCGAATAATCAAGATAGATCGGTGTTTTTACGCTCATGTCTTAAGTACGCTCGTGTCAGTTTTTAGCAGTAATCAGCGGCCGGCCACCTCGGCGGCCTTGTTTAACCCTTCGAGTTTTGCACCGATCGCCGCCCCACAGCGCGCGCCATCGCCCGGGGCTCAGAGGAGATCGGCGCGGCAGCTGACCCGGGGTGCTACCGCCACGCTGAGGTCCTTGGTGCTCTCGCTTGCGCTGTTCGTACCATGGCCCTGCTCGACCAGGTTTCGCAGCGTGATGCCGTTGAGAAAATCGTAGATCTGCTCGCTCAGCTCGGCCCAGAGATCGTGAGTCAGGCAGCGCTTACCGTCCTGACAGTCACCGCGGCCGCCGCAACGGGTCGCGTCGACGCTTTCGTCCACCGCCGTGATGACCTCGGCCACGGCAATCCCGCCCGCCTCACGGCTGAGGGAATAGCCGCCACCCGGCCCGCGGGTACTGGCCACCAGTCCGTGCTTGCGCAGGCGCGTAAACAGTTGTTCGAGATAGGACAGTGAAATCCCCTGGCGCTCGGAAATAGCGGCCAGCGTGACGGGGCCCCGTTGAGCGTGCAATGCCAGATCCAGCATCGCGGTAACCGCGTAGCGGCCTTTACTGGTCAGTCTCATCCCAACCTGCCTTGCCTCAAGCTATTCAATCGTGGGACTAAACTGCCATACCTTAGTAAAACAGTCAAGAATTATCGAGGCTGGATTTCGCGGGTTTTTCCGCAATCTCAGCGCTTTTTCCGACACTTTCAAGAGGTTCCGGCGGGCAGTGCGTGTCCAGTTCGCAGGCGCCAAGATCGGGCAATTGCAGGTCCGCCATTTCCGCTCCCAGGCTCTTCAGACCCCGGCACATGTCTTCCAGCCGCTGGTCCATGACATGGATGTGATCGAGCATGCTGTTGATCGCGTTGGCGACCGGGTCCGGTGCATCCGTGGTGCTGCCATAGGCGTCGAAGCCCATTTTTCGCGCGATAGCGGCGCGGCGCGCCTGCTGTTCATCGGAACCCCCGGCGACCACCCGCCCAGGCACCCCGACCACGGTGGCGCCGGCGGGCACGTCTTTTACCACCACGGCATTGGAACCGATGCGCACATCGTCCCCCACGGTAATCGGACCTAACACCTTGGCGCCCGCCCCGATCACCACGTCGTTACCCAGTGTCGGGTGGCGCTTGCCCTTTTCCCAACTGGTGCCGCCCAACGTCACGCCGTGATAGAGGGTGCAGTCGTCGCCAATTTCAGCGGTCTCGCCGATGACCACCCCCATGCCGTGATCGATAAAAAAGCGCCGGCCGATTTTGGCGCCGGGATGTATTTCGATGCCGGTAAACCAGCGCGCCACATTGGCGAGGATACGCGC
Source organism: Thiogranum sp. (assembly GCA_030148915.1). Taxonomy (GTDB): domain Bacteria; phylum Pseudomonadota; class Gammaproteobacteria; order DSM-19610; family DSM-19610; genus Thiogranum. The sequence continues at coordinate 181 of JASBSN010000075.1, read as the reverse complement.
CAGCCAGTGCAGGCCGTGGGCCGCCAGACGGTGGCTGAGACGGTGCATCAGCACCGCGTGGAAACCCGGGTAGGTGGTGACGATTTCGAAACGCGTGCGCGCCGCCGGGTCACGCTCGAATATGCAGTCGAGATCTTCGCGCAGTCGTCCCCACATAATCCCGCCCGCCGAGTCAGAAAAC
>JASBSN010000048.1 GCA_030148915.1 Thiogranum sp. | reverse complement strand
CGACCGGTACAGGGTTTTTGGCTTAGGGCGCCGCGAGCGGCACATGCACCAAAACCCTGTACCGGTCGCAACCCGCTTTGGGTTACGCGGTATCGCTGCGGGTATTAATTTCAGGCGGACGACGAGGTCAGTGGTCGCTTTATTGTGCCACCGCCTGACCACCCTCCAATCGGTAGACACAATCGGCGGCGTTGACCAGCGCGGTTTGGTGAGAGATGGCGAGGATGGTGAGCCGACCGCGCAGGTGGCGCATGGTTTCGCCGATGGCCGCTTCGCTGGCCGGGTCCAGAGCGCTGGTGGCTTCATCGAGAATCAGCAGTGCCGGGCGATGTACCAGCGCGCGGGCGATCATAATGCGCTGGCGCTGGCCGCCTGAGAGCATGGCGCCGCGTTCACCCACGCTGGTGTGGATGCCCTGCGGCATCTGTTCAACAAACGCCCAGGCATCGGCAGACTTCAAGGCTTCTAAGGCGTCTTGCTGTGAAAGTTCGGGGTCACCGAGGGTGACGTTTTCCAGCACGGAGGCATGTAGCAACAGGGTTTCCTGCGGAACGTAGCCGATCATTCGCCGCCACGCTTTGAGGTCGAGGGCGGTTAACGGCGTGCCGTCGAGCCTGACGTGGCCCGTGTGCGGTCGCAACAACCCGGTTACCAGGTCGATGATGGTGGTCTTGCCGGATCCTGATGAACCGATCAGCGTGGTTATTTTGCCGGCGGGAATGCGCAGGTTGAGATCGTGCAGCACGGCTTTATCCTCGGTATAGGCGAAGGTCACGCCGTCGAGATCGATGGCTTCGTGCAGCGTCGGTTGGGCGCCGGTACCGGGGTGCTCCTCGGCCGCCTGAGCTTCCTGGATGGCGTGCTTGATCGACCAGAAAGCACTCTCGCCGAGGACCATTTTCTGATACTGCTTCTGCACTTTGCCGACCTGGCTGAGCATTTTGCCGAGTACGAACACCAGTACCATTACCGGCGCCAGCGGCATATTGAATTTGACCAGCGCGACGAACATGCCCAGGGCGATGACGATGGCGAACATTTCCTCCTGGGCGGAGTTCAGCGCCGCCGCACTGAACACCTGTTTGCGCAAGGCGCGGTTGAGGCGCGTGGTGGTTTCACCCAGCACGGTGTCGGCGAGGTGTTCACGCGCCATGGCTTTCAGGGGTTTGACCGATTGCAGCGTGTCGGTAAGACGCGACAGCAGCATGGTCAGCAGTTTGGTCTGACGTTTGCCGGCCTTGCGCGCCATGCGTACCAGGAAATGCGAAATAGCGACAATTACCGCTCCTGCGCCGATACTGACCAGAGTGGCTTTCCAGGACACGGCGAGGGCCACGGCGCCATAAATAATCGCCTGGATCAGCAGCGTAATCACCGTGGCGCCGTTGATGAATGAATCCGACGAACGCTGCGCCTCGGTGGCGAGGCTGTTGCTCAGTCTGCCGACCGGCTGGTGGAGGAAGAACTCCCACTTGCTGCGCAACACAGCACGGATCATATCCAGGCGCAGATCGGTGGCCACGCGCGCGGCGGTATAACCTACCTGGCGTTGGGCCAGCAGCAGCAGCAGGCTTTTGACCGTGGCGCCGGCGACTATGACTACCAGCAGCACGCCGATACTGGGGCTGATACCCATGACCCGGAGCGTATCGGTAACCATGCGCTCGAATTCGTTCTGGGTGGTCGACGCGGCGCCTGCGGCCGCGCCGGTGGCGTCGCTCTGGATGGCGATGTTCATCAGCGGCAGCAACGCCGACAGGCCGACGCCTTCGGCGACCCCGGCCAGCAGCAGGGCGACCAGCATGATCACAGTCTGCCCGGGGTAGGCGCGGAAAAAACTCAGCATCAGTTGCATAAACGGCTCGGGAGACTATGAGTGAAATTAAGCTGCGGTCAGCGGCGAATTATGCCTGCTGTCGGCGTAGCCGCCAACTTCAGCGCATCCGTGTGACGAGCGCGGCGGTCACGGCCAGCACCAGCAGGACCGGGGCGAACGCGGCGACCGATGGAGGTACCTGTATCATCGCCGCACCGGTCTGCACGAGTTGTGAAAACAGGTAAAAAATAATCCCGACCGCCGCCCCCATGGCCAGATTGCGGCCAAAGGCATTGCTGCGCACGCTACCGATACTGGCGCCGATGGGGACCGCCAGCAGCACCATGGCGCCGGTGGTCAACGGCAGGGAGATCCGTTGCCAGAAAAGCTGCTCGATGCGAGAGGACAGCTGGTTGGTGGTTTTCAGATAGCCGGAGTATTCGTAGAGATCGCTCGGCGTCATGCCGGCGGCGGACATCGGCAGGGCGGGGAGTTCATCGCGAGACCAGAACGGTCCCATTTCCAGATGGTCCTTGCGGCGCGTTTCCAGGGTTCCCCGGGCGAGGGTTTTCTGCACCACATCCAGCAGATCCCAGCGCCGGTTGTTGGCGAGTTGCGCGCGGTCGGCGTGAATAAAATTCAGCAAGTGTCCCTGCGCGTCAAATTCATAGAGAAAGATATCGCGCGGGACCTGGCTGTTTTTCAGCGTGCGGACGTTGAAAAAACGTCGCTCGTTGTTGGACCACAGCCCCTTGCCGGTCAGCAGGTTGGGTTGGCCGCTGCGCGTCAGCGTTTTCTGGATTTCAGCTTGTTGAAACAGCGGCGCGACGAGATATTCGCTGGAGGCATACAGCAGCATCACCAGCAGCAGGGCGGGTCCGGTGACGGCGCGGAAAAAACGCAGCAAAGACATCCCCGCGGCGCGAATAGCGATGATTTCGCTGTGCTTGTTGAGGCCCGCCAGGGCCAGGATAGAACCCATGAGAACGATCACCGGAGCGAGATCCATGGAACGCTGCGGCAGCGTATAGAGGACGAATCGCAGCGCATCCAGCACGGTGTAGCTGGCCGTCACGCGTTCGATTTCGTCGACGAACGCCAGCAGGCCGAAAATCGAGGACATGATCAGCCACACCAACAGCCAGCCAAATAGCAGCTTGCGGGCAAGGTAGCGATCGACGGTGGTAAACATCTCAGCCCCGCCAGCGCAATCTGGGCACTATCAGCAGCCCGACAAACAGCAGTAGCGGCAGCGCGTAGACCCACCAGATGCCCGGATCGGCCGGCACGTCACCGTCGGCGACCCAGTTGCGTGCGACACTGGTGAGAATGAATAGGCCGATGTAAATGGCGATGGCAAGAATAAAGCTGGTGTGACGGCTCTGCCGGGGCGCGCTGCGGCTCAGCGGTACCGCCAGAAGCGCCAGCACCAGCGTGGCCAGCGGTGTCGACAGTCGCCATTGATATTCGGCAATATCCTTGGTGGCCGTCGAGCGCGACAGGTTGTGCGTGGATTCGGCCTTGCGCCGGTAGCTGGTATCCCGCTCGATGCCCGGGATCGGAATGATCAGCTGCTTGAATTTGAGCGTCGTGTCCCGGGTGCCGTCGCTGTCCAATAGATAGCTGTAGCCATTGCGAAATTCAAAATTGCGCTGTCCATCGGGGCCGGGCGGCGGCATGACGGCCTGGCGGGCGTAGATTACCTGCACGCGGTTGTTGTCGCCGCTGTCGGTTTGCAGAAAAATCTCCTGCAGAATGCCTTTTTGACGATCTACGCCGCGCGCGAACAGCACATATTTAGCGTCTTGCAATTCGATGAAGTGCCCCGGCTCGATTTTGCGAATATCGAACTCGCTGCGCGCATCTGCCTCTATCTGGTAGCTCTGCCGGTAGGCCCACGGGCGGGCAAACAGCGATATCGCCCCCACCAGGGTGGCGATGCCCAGCGTCAGAATGACCACGGTACGGATGACCCGCCCTTCGCTGTAGCCGGCGCTGTTCATGGCCGTCATTTCCGAATCGCGGTACATGCGGCTCAGGGCGGCGATGATCGACAGATAAAGCGCGGTAGGTAACAGGACTTCCATGGCGATCAAGCTGTTCAAGCCAATCAGGCGGGCGACAATCGATACCGGAATCTCGCCCTGAGCGGCCTCCGATAGCTTGATCGCCAGGCTGTAGCCGGTGAACACCACCACCAGCAGGGTAATGCCGAGAATCATCGGTTTAATGATTTCGGCGGCGATGTGTCGACTGAGTACCACGATGGGGGTTGCGCGCTGGCCGGTGCCGGGGTCGGAAAAGTTGGCGCTCATTGTAACCAAATTCGTCTGCGCCTGCCGCCCGCTGCAGGCATCCTGCAATTGCGTTAAACTGACGTCTTTCCGGGTGACTGCAAGCTCAACGTGATCTCCTCCAGTGCCGCCAGCAGCGAGCCGCCGCGTGTCTGGGTGTTGACCGGGCATAAAGCGGGCGATAACGCCCAGGTTAATGCGTTGGCGCAAGCGCTCGGCTGGCGCGTTGAAATCAAGCGCTTTTTCTACCGTCCCTGGGAACTGATAAGCAACCGCCTGCTGGGAGCGACCCTGGCGGGCATCGATCGCGCCGCCTCCAGCGACCTGCGGCCGCCCTGGCCGGACCTGGTGATTACCGCCGGGCGTCGCAACGAACCGGTCGCCCGTTGGATAAAGCGTCGGTCGCCGCACACCCGTCTGGTGGCAGTCGGTCGTCCCTGGGCGCCTCTTGCGGCATTCGACCTGGTGGTGACCACGCCGCAATACTTCCTGCCGGAGGCCGCCAATGTGTTGCACAACCGTTTGCCGCTGCACGGACTGACAGCCAGCCGCCTGCAGGCCGCCGCGACCGCCTGGGGACCGCGCCTGGCGCACCTGCCGCGGCCGTGGACGGCGTTGCTGGTAGGGGGCGACAGCGGACCCTTTGTGTTCACGGCGGAGAAACTCGCGCGCCTGGGTCGGCTCAGTAACACACTGGCGGCGGCCGAGGGGGGGGCGCTGCTGATCACCGGCAGTGCGCGTACACCGGCGGCGGCGCTGGCTTCGCTCGAGGCGCAGCTATCGGTCCCGGTTTATCTGCATCGCTGGGCGCCGCAGCAGAAGGATAATCCCTATCTGGCGTTTCTGGCGCTGGCTGATCGGCTGGTGGTCACCGGCGAGAGCATGTCGATGCTGGCCGAGGCCAGCGCCGCTGGGAAACCGTTGTACATTTTTGATCCTGGCGATGCCGGTCCCTGGTGGCGCCACCGGCACAACTACCGCTTCAAACCGTTAAGTCACCATCTGGCCATGCGTCTCGCGCCGCGACGGATGCGCCGTGAGGTTGGCAATATTCAGCGTCGATTGGTGGCCGACGGCCAGGCGGCGTGGTTGGGGGAAAAGCGCGCAACGGCGGCCCGGGTGCCACCGTGTGCGGACCTCGACAACGCGGTGTCGCGGGTGCGCGCGCTGTTCGCCGGTTAGCTTCAGGCCGCCGAGAGATTCAGCGGCGGTTGGCCCGGGGGTGCGAGTGCGGGCGTCCGGGCCAGGACTTCAAAGGCATCGTGCCGGACGTGGTTGCGCTGCATCTCCTCGCGCAGCATGGCTTCGCTGACGATGCCCTGGTCGAGACATTCCTTGAGCAGGCCGAAGAACAGGTCGGTCTGGTTTTTGTCCGGGTGTTCCTTATAGTTACCGAGCAATGCGTATTCGCCGAATAGCTTGCGCCGGGCGCGCATCGCCCACGCAAGCGGCGGAAACAGACGGAATTTCTCCGCCGGTCGCCAGTCGATCGGTAAGCCGGCTTTCCACGGCTGCGTGCGCCGGCGGGTAACGTGCAGCATCTTGGTGGCCGGGGTCAGACGGTCGAAGTCGTTCCATTCCGGTTCGAAGAAGCCGATAGTTTCGCGCTCTTCGTTCTTCAGGCAGATCCAGGGCATGTAGTCCTGCTCAAACTCGAACATGGCGTTGAAGGTTTCTTCGACCTTCCAGTGCTTGAGACCGGCGCAGTCCAGCAGCATCACGCTGCTGGCCATGCAGCGGTCGACCAGACCTTTGGGGCCGGAGCGCATGCGGCAGAGGATTGTCTTGCCCTGCAGGTCGCGGCTCAGCAGCTCCCAGATATCGGCCACGGCGAAAATGTCGGGGTCGATAACCACCGCGCGACCGTCATACCCCATCAGCTGCGGTGGCAGGAAGCGGGTGGGGGTGAACGATTGCAGGTCATCGTTCAACCAGGTGCGCTTGACGCCGTCGCGCAGATACAGCTGCCCTTCCCGAGCCTGGAAGAACGGATAGTCACGCGTGTCCATGATTCGCACATCGAAGCGATCGGCGTGCAGCGAGTTGCGTTTTAGCGCATAGGCGGCCACCAATGCGCCGAGCATCTGTTTGTGGTTGGTCTGGATAAAAACGCAATACTTCATTA
>JASBSN010000047.1 GCA_030148915.1 Thiogranum sp. | reverse complement strand
ACCGGTACAGGGTTTTGGTGCATGTGCCGCTCGCGGCGCCCTAAGCCAAAAACCCTGTACCGGTCGCAACCCGCCAGCACCGAGGACAGTTATGTATGCCTGAGCCGAGAGCTACGGTGGTGCGGGACGAGGTCCAGCCGGGTAAAGCCTCGCTGGCTTAGGGCGCCGCGAGCGGCGCATGCACCAGCGAGGCTTTGCCCGGCTGGACCTCTGGGTCTGGCGGGGACGGAACCCGGTAGTGCCAAAGTTAGTACAGAGCTCACTAGGCGGCGAATAACGCCAGCACGCGACGCACCGCGCGACCGATTTCGTCGCCCGGTGGTGGCGGTAGCCGCTCAAAGCGCTCCCCCAGCCAAACGGCGCGGCCCTGCTCGAGCAGGGCGCGGTGCACCAGGCGCAAGTCACGGCTGAGACGCGGCGGGCCGAAACGCATCATTGTGCTGTAGGCCAGCGCCGCCATCCTGAAATCTCCACCGATGTCGCTGGCAGGCCGCATGGGGTGCCCGTAAGCCGCCAGTTCGGCCATATACACCGGCTTGCCGGTAGCGCACGCTTCGCTGAGCATGGAGACACTGTCGGCACTCACCACTAGCGCCTCGCTCAGTGCGAGTATGCCCAGATACGGGTTCTCGGTATTCTCTGGACGCCAGCGATACAGCTTATAGGGCACCGACAGGTGCTGCTCGAATACCTGCAGTGCTTTCACGGGTGTGCGCGCACTGCTGGTCACCAATACCGACGCCCCCCTGTCGGCGGCCAGCGCACTCACCTGTCGAGCGGTGCGCGCCGCGGTGTTCGTGCCCAAGGTGTAAGGCCCGCTGTGACCACCGAGCACGACGCCCAAATAGGGTTCCGGCAGGTGCGCGTAGTAAGGTCGCCAAGTGTCAGCTTCAAGCGCCAGGCGCGTGGCGGTGACCTGGCTGAGCGTCATGGTGTTATGCAGGATGCTGGCCTGCGCCGGTAGCCGATACTGAGGCGTGGTGATCACCAGGTCAAAGGTTTCCGGTCGTGCCCAGGGTCGGCCGATATGCACCAGGCGTGTCCGGCCGCCCGATTGGGCGCGGATCCAGCGTACCACCGGCTCATTGCGCATACCCGCGGAAATCACCAACTCGGGCCACGGCGGCTGCAACGCACTGGATAGACCGGGACGGATACCGCGCAGGTCACTGCCGCGCAGCAGACTGGCGGTAAAACCGCGACGCCGATAAGTGAGTTGTTTGAGTTCGTAGGGCCAGCCGAGCGCTTCGGCCAGCGCGAGCATCTGGCTGCGTTCGCCGGCCCGATAGCCGCTTACCAACCACACTCGCGGTGTGGAAGCGGGCCGCGGGCCGGTTCGCCCGCCGGCACTGGCAGGCTGATTCATAAGTGTAGTCAATGGCTATTGCGGCAATCGTGGCGCCCCACTCCAAGTCCAAGTACAATCCGGATTCTGGAATCTAGCGGCTCGGGCCTCCCGGCGCAAGCCGCGCGACAGCTAACTCAAAACCGGTTTTCCATGCCAGATTACAACGAGTTCCTAGACCGCACCTTCAAGATCCTCAAACCCTTTACCAAGCAGGGGGTCATCCTCAACAAGGATAGCGAGCTGGTCACCGAGCTGGGGCTGACCTCGCTGCAGGTAATGGAGCTGATCGAGCAGCTGGAGGACCACTTCGATATATCCATTCCGCTGAACATCCTGCCGGATATCCGCACAGTGCATGATCTGGCGGCACAACTGGACAAGCTGGATCACTAGCGGGATGAGCCTGTTCGATAAATTTCAGCCGCTGATCGATATACGCGGCGAGCTGGAAGGCGTCGGCGTGATGCCGTTCGGTGCGGTGACGGAAAAGCTCCTCTCGCCGACAGAAGCTATCGTCAACGGTCAGCGGGTCATCCTGGCCGGTACCAACAACTACCTGGGTCTGACCTTCGAGCCCGAGTGCATCCAGGCGGGGCAACAGGCGCTGGCCGAACAGGGCACTGGCACCACCGGCTCGCGCATGGCCAACGGTACATTTGCCGCCCACGTCGCGCTGGAACAGGAACTGGCGGCGTTCTTCGCCAAACAGCAGTGCATTGTGTTTTCCACCGGCTATGCCGCCACCATGGGCATGGCCGCCACGCTCGCCGGTCCCGGCGATGTGATCGTGCTCGATGCCGACAGCCACGCCAGCCTCTACGACGGCGTACGTTTGAGCGGCGCCGAAGTGGTGCGTTTTAAACACAACGATGCCGCCGATCTGGAAAAACGCCTGCGTCGTCTCGGTGCGCGCACGGCCAATACGCTGATCATTGTCGAGGGCATGTATTCCATGCTCGGCGATCAGGCGCCGCTGGCCGATATCGCTGCGCTGAAAAAGCACTACGGCGGGCTGTTGCTGGTCGACGAAGCGCACTCCCTCGGCATGCTCGGCGAACACGGACGCGGTGTCGCCGAAGCCGCCGGCGTCGAAGAGGACGTCGACTTCACCGTCGGCACATTCAGTAAAAGTCTCGGCGCCATCGGCGGCTACTGCGTCAGCAACCACGCTGAACTGGCAGCGATTCGCTTCGCCATCCGTTCCTATATCTTCACCGCGTCGCCGTCGCCCTCGGTGATCGCCTCCACCCGTGTGGCCCTGCGCCTGATGCAGGAACGCCCCGAATTGCGCACCCGCCTGTGGGACAATGCCCGGCGACTTTACGACGGTTTACAAGCGCTGGGCTTCAAGGTCAGTCCGCAGGCCAGCCCGGTAGTGGCTGTGACTATCGAGGATCGCGATCGGGCCATCGCCTGCTGGAGCCAGTTACTGCATCGCGGCGCGTACGTCAATCTGGTCATGCCGCCGGCTTCGCCGAGCACCGACAGCCTGTTGCGCTGCAGCGTCAGCGCCGCGCACAGCCATGAGCAGATCGACCGCATCATCGAGGCCTTCGCCGGCCTTGACACGGAGCACACGGCTGCGGCGAATTAAACGTTAAATGAGCGCTGACCTAGAGATAGCGCGCTGCCAGGCAGGTATCAGCACGCCTCGGTGAAACATACGTTTTATCGAGGACACCGCCCACACTCCCTACCGTCAGGACACCATGGACAAGCTCAGAATCATCGGCAACGGCCCGCTGCAGGGTGAAGTAACTATTTCCGGGGCGAAAAACGCGGCGCTACCGATCCTCGCCGCCACCCTGCTCACCGCCGAACCCGTGACGCTGCGCAATGTGCCGCACCTGCGCGATATCACCACTACGCTGGAACTGATGGGCCGCTTTGGTTCGAATTTCGAACTGAGCGACACCCTGTCCCTGATCGCGGACAACAGCACTATCACCGAGCTGCGCGCGCCCTATGAACTGGTGAAAACCATGCGCGCCTCGATTCTCTTTCTCGGCCCCCTGTTGACGCGCTTCGGCCAAGCGGAGGTGTCACTGCCAGGCGGCTGCGCCATCGGCTCGCGGCCGGTCAATCTGCACATCGAGGGCCTCAAAGCGATGGGCGCCGAGATTGATATTGACGAGGGCTATATCAAGGCCACCGCCAAGCGCCTGCGCGGGGCGCGCTTTGTTTTCGATGTGGTGTCGGTAACCGGCACCGAAAACCTGATGATGGCGGCGACGCTCGCCGAAGGCACCAGCATTCTGGAAAATGCCGCCCGCGAGCCGGAAATCATCGATCTGGCGCAGTGCCTGAACGCCATGGGCGCGCGCATCACCGGCGCCGGCAGCGATACCATCACCGTTGCGGGCGTAACCGCTCTGCACAGCTGTGAACATCGCGTTATTCCGGATCGCATCGAGACCGGTACTTTCCTTGCCGCGGCCGCTGCCACCGGCGGAGCCGTGCGCGTGCGTGAAACGGTGCCGGCCTACCTCGACGCCGTGTTACAGAAATTCCACGATGCCGGCGCGCACATACAAAGCGGCCCCGACTGGGTCGAGCTGGACATGCGCGGTCGGCGTCCGCGCTCTGTGGGACTGACTACCGCTCCCCACCCGGCCTTTCCGACCGACATGCAGGCCCAGTTCGTGGCGCTGAACGCCATCGCCGAGGGTACCGCCACGGTAAAGGAAACTATTTTCGAAAACCGTTTTATGCACGTGCAGGAACTGCAGCGCATGGGCGCCGACATAGAACTGCAAGGCAATACCGCCATCGTCCGTGGCGTCGAAAAACTGCACGGCGCCCCAGTCATGGCCACCGACCTGCGCGCCTCCGCCTGCCTGGTAATCGCCGGGCTCGCCGCCAGCGGCGAAACCCTCATCGAGCGCATCTACCACCTCGACCGCGGCTACGAACGAATCGAGGAAAAACTCATTCAACTGGGCGCCCGAATCCAGCGCGTTCCGGGTACAAGTAAAACCCCCACCGACTAGTTACCGCCCAGTAACCCTGGCGAAAATTAAAATCCCAGGATGAAAGTAGCACCCCCCTTAAAGCGGCTTGCACTCGGTGCGGGGTTTTTGGTGCATGCGCCGCCCGCGGCGCCCTAAGCCAAAAACCCCGCACCGAGTGCAAGTCGCCTCCACCAAAGGTGAGCCATACCGGAACGTCAAAACTGCCAGTGGCTCCGGTTCGAGTTCCAGCCGAAGGGCGAGCGAAGCGAGTCATCCAATGCGGTGATTTTACTGGATTCTGACCTACGCCGGAATGACGGTAAGGAATCAATCAAAGATTCCTTCATTTTTTCGCCGTTAGAGTTTGAGATAGGTACGGCAGAAACACCGGCTCCAACAGTGAAGCTCCGTATCTGGACAGGTGATCGCCGTCGCTGTAGATCAAGGTGTTTCCGGACTGCAGCGGACACTGCTTATCCGGACACAGACGCGGCCTGATACGGATATATACAGGCGGGTTTGGCATCCGGGTGAGCAGCTCACGGAATTTTTCTTCGAAAACATCGGCGCGCTCATCGAAGTACTGCCCACGAGGCGCTTCCTGATGGGTCCATACCTGCCGCGCCAGCAGACTCACCACAGATTTACCGAACTGCGCGCCGATCTCCGGCACATCCTGAATCAGAAATACCTGTCGGCCGGCAAGCGAGTGCATAGTTCGCTGCAAACCACGAATAAAGACCCGGGCGTTCTCGTCGGTCGACACGGACCGCGTCTGCTGGTCCATAATCAAAAAGTTGTTGTTATCGTAGCCTTCGCCGCTCACCGGCACCCGCCAATAGCCGGCCAGATAAACTTGCTCGATCGACGGGTGCGCCTCGATATAACGGCGCACCTCGCGATTGAAGTCCAGGCAGCGCGGTTTGCCCTCGCGGAACACGCCGAGTAAGGGCCGGCAACCACCGGTCCAGATGTTGACCCCGGCGACACCCAGTTTTTTGGCGGCCAGGCCGAGGGCGTAGGCGACAGCCCCGGCGTGCGAATCTCCCCAAACAAGAAAACGCGGCTCCGCGTCCTCGACACCCAACCGGCACCGCCACGCCTCTCGGTCGCTTTGCGTGCTGGCAAAGGCTTGGCAATCGTCGTGGGCGGCATGATTGGCCGGATTGTCGATCACCGCGCTCACCGCGGCCGGCATCCTGGCGGGCAGACCGTGGGTCAACACCAATGTCGTCATCATTAACGCCAGCACGGCCGCGACCCCAGCCAGTTCGCCGAGCCTCCCCGGGCGATGCTCCGGCGCCGAGCGACGATTGCGGTAACGACCCTCGACAAAATAATACGACAGCGACGCGCAGAGCACTGATAAGGCCACGATCAACGGCTTATTGTCGGGCGTGTCCCAGAGCATTTTCGTGTAGAGCACGATCGGCCAGTGCCACAAATACAGCGAATAGGAAATCGTACCGACATAGACAAAAACCTTTCGCCCCAGCAGCCAGGCCACCCAGGTTTCTACGGCCGCGTTGCTGTGGATCAGCAGAGCGGCGCCCAACACGGGATAAACCGCGTTAAGCCCCGGAAACACCGACTTATCATCCAGCAGGACCATCGGTAGCAGGATCAGAAGCAGCCCCGCCAGGGCCAGTAGATTGGCCGCCAAGCGGTGTCTGACCGGCGCCAGCACACCCAGGCTCAGCAGCACGCCCGCCAGCAATTCCCAGGCACGGGTCGGCAGCATATAAAAGCTGAAGCGCGGGTCGTTGTTCACCATCCATAAATTTGCCGCCAGCGACACGGCGAACAACGCGCCCAACACCAGCGCCAGTAGCAATAACCCGCGCAGCTTGCGTAGCGCCACCAACAGCAAAGGAAAGAAAATATAGAACTGCTCTTCGATGCCCAACGACCAGGTGTGCAGCAGCGGCAGCGTGGCTATATCGATACCGAAATAGGTACTCGAAGTACTCCAGTAATACACGTTGGGCACAAAGCCAAGGGCCGCGGCCGCGGCCTTGCCCAGATCGACGTACTCTTCGGGCAACAAAAGAAAATAGCCCGCGACCAGCGTCGCAAACAACACCGTGAGGAGTGCCGGAACGATACGGCGCACACGCCGTTCGTAGAATCGGGCAAAGGTGAAAGTCCCGGCGTTCATCTCTCTGATCAGGATCGAGCTGATGAGAAAACCGGAAATTACGAAGAATATATCGACGCCGACAAAGCCGCCCGAAATCCAGTCGTAACCGGCGTGGAACAGCACGACGGGGATAACGGCGAGCGCCCGCAAGCCGTCTATATCTCTGCGGTACTTAATCAGGTTGGACAAGATTCAGGTCTGCGGGCGCGTGAGTCGCAAGCAGTTGCTGCGGGCGCAAGCGCGGCGTCCAATAGTTCTATCCAGTGTTGTACCGGGACCCCCGCGGCGCCGGCCAGATGCAGCTGGCAGCCGACATTGGCCGTAACGATAAGCTCCGGCGCCCCGCGTTGCAGCGCGTCGAGCTTATTCTCACGTAGCCGCCCGGCCAGTGCGGGCTGCAAAATCGAATAAGTACCGGCCGAGCCACAGCATAAGTGCGCGTCGCTCACCGGCGTCAATTGAAAACCGACGCGGCTCAATATCGACTCCACCACCCCGTTCAATTGCTGGCCATGCTGCAAGGTGCACGGACTGTGGAACGCCACCTTGCGCTGCACGAAGCGGCCATCGAGCGCCGGCAACTGCTCGGCCAGGAGCACTTCGCTGAGATCCTTGGCCAACGCACTGACACGTTGTGCCTTGTCGGCGTACCGGGCATCGTGGCGTAGCAACAGACCGTATTCCTTGACCAGTGCGCCGCAACCGCTGGCGGTGATGACAATCGCATCTACGCCGCCTTCGATATAAGGCCACCAAGCGTCGATGTTGCGACGCATGAATGCCAGGCCTTCCTCGCTTGCGGCCAGGTGATGGCTGACAGCGCCGCAACAAACAGCCCCAGACGCCACCTCCAGGCGTATACCCAGTCGCGCCAATACGCGGGCCGCGGCGGCGTTGGTGTCGGGGGTGGCGACACTCTGCACGCAGCCGGCCAACACCAGCATGCGGCGCGCCTGGGGCGAGCAAGGCCAGGCACCGGCGTGTTGCCGCGCGGGTATCTTGTTGCGCAGCACGCGCGGCAACAGCGGACGCAGCCACTGTCCGACCCGCAACAGGGGGCCAAAGCGCCGCGGCCAGGGCAGCAATTTTCGCAACAGATAGCGCTGGAGCGCCGCCGGACCGCGGCGCGGCACTTTACGCTCGACAATCTCCCTGCCGATATCGGCCAGGCGTCCGTAGCGTACCCCGGAAGGACAGGTCGTTTCGCAGGCGCGACAAGTCAGGCATCGGTCGAGGTGCAGACGCGTTCGGGCGCTGGCGGGTTCGCCTTCCAGCAGTTGCTTGATGAGATAGATACGCCCGCGGGGTCCGTCCAACTCGTCGCCCAACAGCTGGTAGGTGGGACAGGTCGCGGTGCAAAAGCCGCAGTGTACACAGGCGCGCAGGATACTGTCAGCTTCCTCGCCTTCCGGGGTATCGATGAATTCGCTGCTAAGGCGCGTCTGCATGGAGTGCTATCGCTTATGGGTCAGAGATCTGGATACAAACGCCCGCGATTGAAGATGCCGTGCGGGTCGAACGCCTGTTTGAGATTGCGGTGCAGCTTCAACAGACCGGCCGGCAACGGCTGGAACACCGCGCCGTCTCGATCACCACCGCGAAACAACGTAGCGTGTCCGCCAACTTTTTCTACCGCCGCGCGCACCATCCGGGGAGGGGCCTCTGAAATCAGCCAACGCAATGCGCCGCCCCACTCATACAACCATTTACCGTCGAGCGGCAACGGTGGTGTATCAGAGGCCAGCGACAGGCGCCAGAGCGGCTTTTGAGTATGGAAAAAAGCATGGCGCTGCTCGCGCAAGCGCTGCCAGAAAAGCTCACTGTCGCTTACCGCCTCGCCGCCCAGGCGCTTACGTGCAGCGTCGACCGCACCCTGGGTGCCGCTCAATCGCAGCGACAGCTCGCTGCCGTCGTGACAGGAGGCACTGATCGGCAGACAGCGACGCGCCCAGGTATGCAGCTGCCCCAGCGCTTCGCTGTCGCTGATTTGCAGACAGAGGGTGGCCTCGGCTTCGGGGCGGGGCAAAACCTTCAAGGAGACCTCCAACAGCACCCCCAAGGTGCCCATGGCGCCGCACATCAGGCGCGAAACGTCGTAACCGGCCACGTTTTTCATCACCTCGCCGCCGAACGACAGCGACTCACCCTTGCCGTTGATCAACCGGCAACCGAGCAGAAAATCGCGCGCCGCCCCCGCCCAGGCGCGCCGCGGCCCGGACAGATTACAGGCGATGGTACCGCCGAGCGTGGCGCCTTCGCCGTAGTGCGGCGGTTCGAACGCCAGCATCTGGCGGTGCGCGGCCAGCGCCTGTTCGAGTTCGCTGAGCGGGGTGCCGGCACGCGCTGTAATCACCAACTCGGTCGGCGCGTAATTGATAATACCGCGGTGGCCACCGACCTGCAGCACTTCGCCGGCGACAGTCCGACCGTAGAAGGCCTTGCTGTCGCCACCACGAATACACACGGCTGTGGGCTGGTGCGCAGCCGCACAGACGCGCTCCTGCAAGTCGGTGCTGATATCCTGATCGCTCATGCGGGAGTCAGAAGCGATCCAGTTCCGCAAACGGTAATTGGCCGTGGTGCACGTGCATGGCACCGAGTTCCGCGCAGCGGTGCAGGGTCGGCACGGCCTTGCCGGGGTTGAGCAGACCCTGTTCGTCGAACGCCGCCTTGACGGCGTGAAACTGCGCCAGTTCGCCGCTGGCGAACTGGCTGCACATCTGATTGATTTTCTCCACACCGACGCCGTGTTCGCCGGTAATCGTACCGCCCGCCTGCACACACAGCTCCAGGATGCGGGCGCCGAACGCCTCGGTGCGCTCCAGCTCCCCGGGCTTGTTGGCATCGTATAAAATCAGCGGATGCAGATTGCCGTCACCGGCGTGAAAGACGTTGGCCACCGCCAGACCGTACTGCTGCGAGAGTTCCTCAATGGTTTGCAGCACCCGCGGCAGGTGCTTGCGCGGAATAGTCCCGTCCATGCAGTAATAGTCGGGCGAAAGGCGCCCGACGGCCGGGAAGGCCGCCTTGCGCCCCTTCCAGAAGGTCTCGCGTTCGGCGGCGTCGCGCGCCGTGCGCACTTCGCTGGCGCCGGCGGCGTGCAGAATTTCCCGCACCTGGAGGATATGCGCCGAGACTTCTTCGTTAGTACCGTCGACTTCGCACAGCAAGATCGCCGCCGCCTCGCGCGGATACCCAGCGTGGACGAAATCCTCCGCCGCCTGAATGGCCAGCCGATCCATCATTTCCAGCCCGGCCGGGATAATGCCGGCGGCGATGATGTCGCCGACCGCACGGCCCGCCGCGACGATATCGTCGAACGCCGCGAGTATCACCTGCGCGCGTTCCGGGATGGGCAGCAGTTTCACCGTGACTTCGGCGATCACCCCCAGCATGCCCTCCGAGCCGGTCATCAGCGCCAGCAGGTCGTAGCCGGGCGAATCCAGGCCGCTGCCGCCGAGCGTCAGCAGCTCCCCCTCGATGGTAATGATTTTCAGCTGTTGGATATTGTGCACGGTCAGCCCGTACTTCAGGCAGTGCACGCCGCCAGAGTTTTCCGCCACGTTGCCGCCGATGGTACAGGCAATCTGCGAGGAAGGGTCGGGCGCGTAATACAGTCCGTGGGGCTGGGCGGCCTGTGAAATGGCCAGATTGCGTACACCGGGCTGGACGCGCGCCAGGCGCTTGTCGGCATCGATATCGAGGATGGCGCTGAATTTAGCCAGACTGAGCACGACACCTTCGCGGTGCGGTAGCGCACCGCCGGACAAACCGGTCCCCGCGCCACGCGCCACCACCGGCACTCCCACCCCGTGACACAGGCGCAACACCGCCTGCACCTGTTCGAGTGTATTCGGCAGGACGACCGCCAAGGGCAATTCGCGGTAGGCCGACAGGCCGTCACATTCGTAGGGCCGCAAATCCTCGCGCTGATCGAGCAGCGCCTCATCCGGGACCAGCCGGCGCAAGGCCTGCAGCAGGCCGGGCTTATCGATGCTGGCAGATTGTTGACTCGGCACTGAGCGGTTCATGGTCTCGTTGTGAGGCAGTAGTTGATGGCGCAAGGTTACCGTATATCGCTGTCGATGCTGAACTATCCCCTGCCACCCGAGGGGCTATTGACAGCCGGTAGCGGCTGCGGGCTGGCGGCGGCTCCGGGCTCGTCCTTACCGGCGAGGCGCGCCCAGACGCGCACCAACGCCGACTGGTCGCCGACATTGCCGGGAAAGATCACCACCGGTATACCCGGGTAACGTGGATGATCCATCGCGCAGCGCACCACCGAGCAGCCCGGGATAATCTGGCCGAGCACCCGCGCCGTGCGCAGCGCCAGGCCCGCGCTCAGCACATCATTGGAGGTGATACCGCCCTTGCTGATCAGGAAACCCAGCGTCTGCGGCAGACCGCGCACGATGTCCATAAGCAGGCCGGAAACCCGCTCGCCGAAGGCCAGGCGCCCGGCCTGATCGGGGAATACCTTCTCGGTCCGGCTGGTGTAGACGACACAGGTAAGGCCGTCGCGGTGGGCGCGTTCAATACGCCGAAAAATATCGTCGCGCAACGCTTCACCAGCGTCATCGATACGCTCGACATCGACTTCGATGCCCGCGATGCCCGGCTGAGTCAGCAGCGCTGCGAGCTGCAGTGTGGTTTTGTTGACGTGGGAGCCGACGATCACCGCACCGGGCCTGCCGCCCGGCACATAGGCACGCATATCAGCGGCCGCGACCCGCTGCGGCGGCAATTGGGCCAACGAGGTCAGCAAACTGGCGGCACTGCGAAACAGGAAACGCTTGCCGCGCCCGGCGCATTGCAGCAACTGCATGGAGAAATGGTCGAGATCGGCCTGAGATTCGCCGTCCACCACACAGCAGCGGTTGTCGCTCAGGTTCATCAATCGGTCGCTGATATCCCCCCGTATATCCTCGCGTACGAAGCGTTCGACCTGCGCGGCATTGACCCGTCCGCGAGTCTTTTCTTCGACGTAGTCCGGCAGGTAGCTGTGCTCATAGGCGAAGATCGAATCACGGGCGAATTCGGTTTCGTGTACCGGCACCGGTACGTCGTCGACCAGCAGATAATGTACGCTGTCGCGGGTAAGGCGCCCGCCCTCGAAAAACGCCGGCACCAGAAAGTGGGCGTCGAAAGGCCCGAGCTGTTCGGCGATGACATCGGTCTCCAGCGGATAATGGCCGCGCAGCGTGGAATCGGAACGGCTCACTATCAGCGGGTTGACGGCCCTGCCCGCGCCCGCCAGCTCTGAGAGCGCCTGTTTGAGATTGCCACAGACTTCGCGGGTCAGTCGTGCCGCCCGCTGCGCATCCATGCCGCGCGTGTTGGTGAGGATAAAAAACAGCGGTGCGGCATCCTCCAGCCCTTCTCTGAGCGTGGCGACGTCCCAGCGCGTGAGCAGCAGGCAACTGTGCACGGTCTGCGATCCGGTCGGGTCATCGTCGAGGACGATTATTTTGGTCTCGGTCATATCCGTTACTCATCAGAGCCGCTTGACGCACTGCACCATAGTTTCCGCCGTGATGCCGTTGAACGCCATGATCTCCCCAGGAGAGGCGGTAGTCTCACCGCGTTTCCAGCAGACGGTGTCACGGCGGGGGGCACGGGTGCGCAGTAATACCGGTTCCAGCGGCGCACTCGGGCCGCCGCTTACCGCCAGCAGCCAATCGCCGTCGAACAGGGCGTTGAACCGGTCGTCGTCCATGAACCGGTCGTCCGCTTCGGAGACAGTGTCCCAGGCGACGTCTGTGGACCGGTAGAGGCGACGCGGATTGATCACCGCGACAATACGTACACGGTAACCCTCCGCTTCCAGTCGATCTCTGGCCTCGAACACCGGCAGCAGAACCATGTCGCCGGTCACGGCGAACACCACCGTGCCCTGCTCACCGGCTGACGATTCATACAGTATCGCCGCGCCTTCGCTTACCGCCTGGCGTGCTTCGTTCAGCGACAGGTAGACCGGCAGCGGACTTTTCGAGGCAATCAACACCATACCCTTGTTAAAGCTGTCGGTGGCGTACTCGTAAGCCACCTGGATGCAGTTGGCGTCGCAGGGAAACAGCGCATAGAGGTTACCGTTGCGCATCATGGCGGCGAAGTAGTTCTCGATTTCGGGGCGCTGATGGGTCCAGCCGTTGCGCCCCTGCTCCAGCGCGCCGGCGGTAAACAGCGTGACGATGGACGGCGTTTTGCGGCGCAACTCGGCCATGGCCTGGGTGACGGTCTGCACAATCGGCCAGCCGTTGATGGCGAACGACTCGTAGGACAACCACAGCGCGCGCGAACCGAACAGGGCCAGAGCGGCGGCAAAGCCGGCGCAGGCGTCTTCATTGAGAGGCTCGTAAACCTGTCCGTCCGGTGACTGATGGTAGAGGGGGTCGGGCGTCGGATGGCGGATTTTCAGCGCCTCGTTGATGTTCTTCATCGCCGAGGCCTCGTTGCCGTCGGCGTTGGTGACGACAAAGCGTGGGTCGGCCTGCCCCACCTGGGCCACCAGCGCGCCCATGGCGGTCGAGGGTACGGCTTTTTCGCCCTTGGCAAACTCCTGCAGCGCTAGTGTCGGCAGCGGCGGGAGTTCCAACTCACGCTCGGTGACCACCGTTTTGGCCGCCGGACCACCGCCGGCGCGGCTGAAGTTGTCGCGCACGATCTGCCAGGCTTCGGGCGGCAGCGCGCGACGTTTCAGCGCCTCGGTGATATGCTCGGCATCCAGCGTGTCGGCCGGGTACAGGTTATGCGACTTGGCGCCCACGGTGTGCACGCCGGCGCCCTTGAGCTGCTTAATAATGAAGGCCGTCAATTTGCCCGACATGGCCGAGCGCGCGGCCTGGTCGACGCCACGCAACACCGCTGCGGCGAAAGCCTGTCTGCCCTGGAATGAAAAACGCGTACTGTCGACAAACGGACCTTCCTGGGCGCTGTCGTCATACTCGCTGGCATCGACCAGCACGACGTTGTCAAAACCGTGACCCTGCCAGTAATCGATCATGTTGTCATTGCTGTACAGAGACACCATTGAATGGTGCTCCTGCGAGTAGCCATTCCATACCAGCACCGGCAGGAAATTGGTGACGTGCGGATAAGCGGTGTGGAAGTGCATCATCGCATTGAGCACATAGGGTTCGCCCATACCGCCGTCGCCGATGGTGACCGGAAACAGTTTGTCGCGGTGCAACCAGGCGCCGGCCATGGCGAAATGCTGACCCTGGCCGAGCGGGCCGGCCGGGGACAACAGGCCGGGAATAGCGCCGGAGAGATGACCGAGCAGTCCGTGCCGTTCGCGAAAGCGCTGCATCATATCGGACAGCGTATGGATACCCATCGCTTCCAGCGAGGCGTCGAGAAACATCGAGGCGTAGAAGCCCGGCGCGTGGTGGCCGACCTCAGTGACAATGTTAGTGTGACCGAGCATCATCAGTGCGGCGTGCGCTTCGGCGCTGGAGGCAAAACCGCCGGGATGGCCCGAGCCCTTGGAGCCGCACACCTGCAAGGTGACGTAGCGCAACGCATCGGCGCCGAGCAGCGTCTGATAGACGGCCCGGGGAGCGTCGACATCCGCGATCGCCGTGGCCTGCGGTTCGATTACCGCGGTATCGGCGAACCGGGTGAATTCCGGCCATGCATCGGCAAAATAACGTATACCTTCGCAGAACGCGGGCGGGCTGACGGGGTGTGCGGCGGGACTGGGACGACTCATAGCAGTATCCTCATAACGGCAAAACTTTCTCTATTTCGTATCAGAGAATAATTTTCACGATGTGAAATATCAGTTACCATCTTCCCCACGGTGGGTAGACACCGCACCGGGGGACTCCGGATAACTGAAACATAGCCTGCCCACGATTTTTTCGCAATACATAATCGTTTTCATAATGTGAAATTTATGCCCAAGACCCCTACTTCCATTCAAGTCATCGATCGAGCCTCTCAGTTGCTCGACAGCATTGGCGCGCTCGACAAGCCTGCCAGTCTCAAAGTGCTCGCCGCCGATACCGGGCTGCATCCGTCCACCGCCTTTCGGATTCTCGCCGCCTTGATCGGCGTGGGTCTGGTCGAACGCGATACCGCGGGCCATTACATGCTCGGGCGCAGAATCGTACAACTGGCGGGACGGGTGACACGGGGTGTCGACATACGCCAGGAAGCGCTGCCGGTGATGCAGGCGCTGCGCGATCAGGTAGGCGAGACGGTCAACCTGACGGTGCGCGAAGGCGACGAGGTAATTTACATTGAGCGCGTCACCCCGCAACGCATGATGCGCGTCGAACAGGTCATCGGCAGCCGCGCCCCGCTGCACGTGACGGCAGTCGGAAAACTGATGCTCGCCGACCTCGGCGACGCGTTCCTGCGCGCCTACGTCGCGCGCACCGGGCTGCCCGCCTTTACCGCGCATACGCACCAAACGCTCGAAGCGCTACGCAATGAGGCGTACGCAGCAGCCAAGGCAGGCTTCGCGCTGGATAACGAAGAGGCCGAGGAAGGGGTGGGCTGTATCGGCGTACTGATCCGCGACGGGAGAGGCGCCGTGATCGGGGGACTGTCACTGTCGGCGCCCATCGAACGTCGGCGTGACGCCTGGATCGCCCTGGTCAGGCAGGCCGGCGAGGCGATCCAGGCACGTGTGAGCTAAAAGCTATTTTTTGCCGATCAACTCGATCGGGTAGCCATCGGGATCGGCAACGAAGGCGATAATCGTACTGCCGGCGTTCATCGGCCCGGCTTCGCGCAGAATTTTTCCGCCGCGTTGGCGAATATCTTCGGCGGCTTTATAGACATCGTCCACTTCCAGCGCGATGTGCCCGTAACCGTCGCCGAGGGTGTAACTCGACGTGTCCCAGTTGTGCGTCAGTTCGAGCACCGTGTGGTCGGACTCCCCACCATAACCGACAAACGCCAAGGTGAACTTACCCTCTGGATAGTCTTTCTGCCGCAGCAGTTGCATGCCCAGCACTTCGGTATAGAAACTGATGGAACGCTGCAGGTCGCCGACCCGCAGCATGGTATGTAGCATCCGCATGGTGTGATCTCCTCTTGGCGCGCCGCGCGATCAGACAACGCCGTGGCGCGCGGGTTCAGTCCCGGCGGCGCGCGGCGATGCGCAGGCGCAGCGCATTGAGCTTGATAAAACCTTCGGCATCGCCCTGATGATAGGCCCCCGCGTCGTCCTCAAACGTAGCAATGCGTTCGTCGAACAGCGAATCACCCTCGGACTTGCGCCCGACCACCGTGACATTACCTTTGTAGAGTTTCAATCTGACGGTACCGTTGACGTGAACCTGCGAAGCGTCGATCATCGTTTGCAGCATGCGCCGCTCCGGGCTCCACCAATAGCCGTTATAAATCAGACTGGCATAACGCGGCATCAGGTCGTCTTTCAAGTGCGCCACTTCGCGATCGAGCGTCAGCGATTCCATGGCGCGGTGGGCTTTGAGCATAATGGTGCCGGCCGGTGTTTCGTAGCAGCCGCGCGATTTCATGCCGACATAGCGGTTTTCGACAATGTCATCGCGGCCGATGCCGTTGTCACCGCCCAGCTTATTCAGCCGCTCCATCACCTCGGCCGGTGTCACGCGGCGCCCGTCGATGGAAACAATATCGCCTTTCTCGAAACCAAGCTCGACATAGCTCGGCGTGTCCGGCGCCTGCTCCGGCGCGACACTCCAGCGCCACATATCTTCTTCCGGTTCCGCCCAGGGGTCTTCGAGAATGCCGCCTTCGTAGGAAATATGCAGCGAATTGGCGTCCATTGAATAAGGCGATTTTTTGCCTTTGTTGAAATCCACAGGGATACCGTGCCGCTCGGCATAAGCCATCAGCTTCTCGCGCGAGTTCAGATCCCACTCGCGCCAGGGCGCAATCACTTTCACGTCCGGCTTGAGCGCGTAGGCGCCCAACTCGAAACGCACCTGATCGTTGCCCTTGCCGGTAGCGCCGTGGGCGATGGCGTCCGCGCCGCTGGCGTTGGCGATTTCGACCAGACGTTTGGCGATCAGCGGGCGGGCGATGGAAGTGCCCAGCAGGTACTCACCTTCGTAAACCGTATTGGCGCGAAACATCGGGAACACATAGTCGCGGGCGAATTCCTCGCGCAGGTCCTCGATATGGATTTCCTTTACGCCCATGGCTTCGGCCTTGGCGCGTGCCGGCGCCACTTCTTCGCCCTGGCCGATATCCGCGGTGAAGGTCACCACTTCGCAACCGTAGGTGTCTTCCAGCCATTTGAGAATGATGGAAGTATCCAGACCGCCGGAATAGGCTAGCACCACTTTGTTGACTTTGGACATGAACTTCAGGCGCTCACTGGTGGCTAAAAAATTTATTTGGCTTTGACTTTGACTTTGGCGCTGCGCCGCAGGCGTGAACCGAGGCGCCGGGCCAGATCACCGAACAGCTCCGTCTGGGTCGGATGCGGATGGATCGCGTTACCCACCTGCTCCAAGGTCAGACCCGCCGAGACCATCATCACGGCTTCGCCGATGAGGGTATCGGCGTGATCGGCCAGCAGGTGAACGCCGATAATGCGCTGCGTTTTCTTATCCGCCACCAGCTTGATCATACCGTGCTGTTCGTCATTGATCATAGCCTTGGCGTCGATATTGATCGGCACCTTGACCTCTACGGCATCGACACCCTTGGCCTTGGCCTGCTCGACGGAGAGCCCGACAAAGGCTGCTTCCGGGCGGGTGAAAATGACGCCGCAGTCCTTGTCCTGATCATACTGGCGGTCTTCGCCGAGGATCGTGGCAGCCGCCACCCGACCCTGCTGCGCCGCGGTGTGCGCCAGCATGTAGCCCGGCACTACGTCCCCGATGGCGAACACGTGCGGCACACTGGTGCGACCACGCGTATCGACCTTGATCGCCGGACCTTCGGTGGCCACATCGATGTTCTCCAACCCCAAACCGTCCAGCACCGGGCGCTTGCCGGTACCCATAATGACGTAATCGGCTTTGACCGTGTGCGACTTACCGTCTGCGTCCTTGTACGCCACCCGCACATCGCCGGCCTTGCCGGAGATTTTGTCGATACGCACTGAAGTATGAATAGCCAGCCGCGGATCATCGTTGAGCACGGCGGTGAGCTGTTTGGCGATTTCCGCTTCAACCTCGGCGAGAATCCGCTCGCGCGCTTCCAACAGAGTGACCCGAACCCCGAAATCCTGCATCAGTTGCGCCATCTCCAGACCGATGGCGCCACCGCCGATGACCACCAGCTTCTTCGGCTGCGCGGGCAGCATCCAGACGGTATCGGAGGTCAGCACCCCGCCGTCCTCGGCCAGGCCCTCGACGGCACCGGGGATCGGCGGCACAAACGGCGGCGCGCCGGTAGCGATTACGGCACAGCCGAAACGCAGGGTTTCGCCCTGTGGCTGATCACCGAGCCGGGCGCGTGCGTGCGCGTTGTCGTTATTACCAGAGGTATCGACGAACAGTGTGTGCGCGTCGACGAAGCGGCCGAAACCCTGGATGTATTTGATCTTCACGCCCGTGTCGGTCTTTAGCGCCATTTCGCCGCGGGTTTCGAGGACGTTGCGGCGCGTCTGTTCGAGCTTGTTCCAGTCCAGTTTCGGTTTCCCCGGGGTGATACCGAGATGGCCGTCGTGCAACCGATCGCGAATCCGGTCGGCCGCCGCGCGCCAGGCTTTGGAGGGAATACAGCCGCGCCACAGACACTCTCCGCCGGGCAGCGGCGCATCGTTGACCAGCGCCACCTTGAGGCCGTGTCCGGCCAGGTCGCGGGCACAGTCTTCACCGCCCGGACCGCCACCGACCACCACGACATCGTAGTCCCAGTCACCTTCCGGAATGGCCGGGCCGCCCGGCCCCATCCAACTGCCAGGCTGTTCCACCAGTTCCTTAAGCGCCTTGAGATAAAGCGCGACATCGGCGCCGTTGACAACCCGATGATCGGCGGTAATGGTGAACGGACTGCCCGCTTCGGTGTTCGCCGAAATCGCCAGAATGGCGGCAATACCCGGCGTGGCGATGGCGTCAAAATGATTCACGCCGAACATGCCCATGTTAGAAATCTGAAAGCTCGAACCGGTGTACTCCTCGGGTTTCAAGCGACGCTTGCGCGCCCGCTCCACCAGGTCTTTCCAGTCGTCGTTCAATTCATCCAGTTCACGGCTTTCGCAGTGACGCAGCACCGGCACCACCAGGCCGCCGCCGTCGGCGGCCACCGCCATGCCGATATCCACATGGGTGCGCTCCACCAGTTTGTCCTGCGGCTGGTAACACCAGTTCATTTTCGGCAGCTTCTGCATCGCCAGGGCGCAGGCTTTGGCGATAGTCACGGTCACCGAGACGCCCTGAGCCTTAGAGGCCTTGATCAACGCGCCCAGCTTGATATACGTGGTAACGTGAAAAGTCGGCATACTCAACGAGGCCGTCATCGCCTGGCTGATCGCTTTTTCCAGCTTGTTCATGGCACGCCCGTCGCCGGGAACATCCACTTGCGGAAAACCGGCCTGCACGGATGCAGCGGCCGCGGCCCCTGCCAGGTCGGCAGCCACGATGACGCCGCCCGGCCCGCTGCCGCGCAACGGATTCAAATCAATGCCGCGCTGTGCGGCGAGCGAGCGCGCGTAAGGACTGGCACCACGCCCCTGCGGGCGCGCGGCCAACGCCATGGCGCCCGCCGGCACAGGCGCCGATGGCGCCGCCAGAGGCGCACGCTCGGCCGACGCCACGGCGGCGGCAGGTGCCGATGCCGGTGAAGCGGCGACAGGATCCGCCTGGCTGTCCACCACTTTATCGGCACTGTCGACCAGATACGCCAGGGCGCCACCGACCGGAACCGTGGCATCGACCGCCGCCAGCGGACCGGATAAAAAACCCTCGCGGAACACTTCGACGTCCATAATCGCTTTGTCGGTCTCGACGGTGGCCACCACGGTACCGCGCTCGATTTTGTCGCCGACCTGTTTTTCCCAGCTGACCACTACGCCTTCGCTCATGGTGTCGGACAGTTGCGGCATGGTGATGGTGTAACTGGCGCCCTCAGGTGCTGCCGGTGTGCCGGTGGCACCCGGCACCGGCGATTCCGGGTCGGCCGCGCCGGCCGCGGGCGGATCGCCCGCCTCACTCGCCGGGGCTGCGGGCGGCGCCGCACCGCCCGGCAAGGCGCCCCGGCGCGCCTGCTCGGCATCGGCCACCAGATAAGCCATAGCCTCACCTACCGCCACGGTACTGTCGGTGGCCGCCAGCGGGCCGGACAGATAGCCGTCACGGAACACTTCCACGTCCATAATCGCCTTGTCGGTTTCAACGGTGGCGACAATATCGCCGCGCTCGACCTTATCGCCGGGCTGTTTTTCCCAGCTGACGACCACTCCTTCGGTCATGGTGTCCGAGAGCTGCGGCATTTTGATCACGTAGGGTTCAGCCATGCTTGATCCAAATCCTGAATTTGAGACCGGCGGGGCACCAGGAACGCCCGATCCGGCAACAACTGAAACACGCGGCGTTCCTGGCGCCCCGGGGACCCGCGGGCCTATTTGCCAAGCATTTTGCGCACCGCGGCGACCACGTCACCGGCGTTGGGGATGGCCGCTTTTTCCAACCCGTGATTGTAGGGCATGGGCACATTGGCCGCAGAGACGCGCAGCGGTGCGGCGTCCAGCTCAAAAAAGCATTCCTCGTTGATAATCGCCATCACCTCGGCGCCGACGCCGACCGCCGGCTCCGCCTCCTCGACAATCACCGCACGATGGGTCTTGCGCACCGAAGCGGCAATGCCCGAGCGGTCAAGCGGTGAGAGCGCAAAGAGGTCGACCACCTCGGCGTTGATAGCGTGCTCTTTGGCCAGCGTCTGCGCAGCCTGCAAGCACCAGTGAACGGAAATGTTGTAGCCGAACAGCGTCACGTCGCTGCCTTCACGGGCGATCTCGGAGCCTTCCAGCGGCTGGAAATACTCCTCGTCCGGCACCTCGCCCTTCATGTTGTACATCAGCTCGTGTTCATTGATGTACACCGGGTCGTCACAGCGCACGGCGGATTTCAACAATCCGTAGGCCTGACGCGGATTGGACGGCGTGACAACGCGCAACCCGGCGATACCCATGAAGACTTTCTCCATGCGCGCCGAGTGCTGGGCGCCGAGTTGGTGGGCGGTCCCGCCGGCCGAACGCACCACCAGCGGGGCGGTCAGCTGTCCACCGGACATATAGCGCACCTTGGCGGCACTGTTGAACAACTGGTCCATGGCCAGCCAGGCAAAGTTCACCGACATGATTTCGATAATCGGCCGAACGCCCAGAAACGAGGCGCCGATGCCCAGACCGGTGTAACCGTTCTCGGAAATCGGTGTGTCGATGACGCGTTCCGCGCCGTACTTGTCGTACAGACCCTTGGTGGCCTTATAGGTACCGCCGGCGACACCGATGTCCTCGCCCATGCAGATCACCAGTGGATCGCGATCCATTTCTTCGTCGTGGGCGCGGCGCAGCGCCTCCCAATACATGATCTGTGCCATTAGCGGCCACCTCCGTATACCCACGGATCATTCTCGGCGAGTACATATTTCTCCAGCTCGTCCACGCGCGGTTCCGGCGAAGACTCGGCAAAAGCGATAACTTCGTTTTCAATGTTGTCGAGAATCTCGGTGTCCATGGCCTTGTAATCGTCCTTGCTTATTTCGCCCGCCTTGATCAGACGGTCGCGCAGCATGATGATGGGATCACGCTCCGACCACATACGCTCTTCCTTTTTGGAGCGATAGGCGTTGGAGTCGGACATGGAATGACCGCGGTAGCGATAGGTCATGAGTTCGAGGAAATAAGGGCCGTTGCCGGAGCGCACATAATCGACGGCTTTTTTGGCGGCCTTGAAAACCTTCTCGATGTCCTGGCCGTCTTCCTGCGCCGAGGGAATGTTATAACCCGAGACACGCTTGTACTGCTCGATCACCGCAGTCGAACGGTCGATGCGGGTGCCGATACCGTAGAGGTTATTCTCACACACATACAACACCGGCAACTCCCACAACTTGGCCATATTGAGCGATTCGTGGAAGGTGCCCTGGTTATTCGCGGCGTCGCCGAGAAAGCAGATGGCGATCTCGTCGCCACCTTTCATTTTTATCGCTTTGGCCATGCCGGCGGCCAACGGGAAGGGTCCGCCGACCAGCGCATAGCCACCCATGAAATGGTGCCCGGTATCGAAAATATGCATCGACCCGCCGCGACCCTTGGAAGAACCGGTCTCTTTGGCATAGAGCTCGGCCATCACTTCCTTGGGGTCGGCGCCACACTTGATGGCGTGCACATGATCACGATAACCGGTGATCACATAGTCCTGACCCGGGCGCGCCGCTTCCAGCACGCCGTGGCAACAGGCCTCCTGGCCGGGGTACAGGTGCAGAAACCCGCCTATTTTTCGTTCGACATACGCTTCGTAGCAGCGCTCCTCAAAGCGCCGCGCATACAACATTTCGCGCAGCAGCCGTTTCTTGTCGGCGACGTTCATGAGGCTCCTTGCTGTTCCAAGGGGTCTGAGCCAGACCCCGTGAATGAATTAGAAACTATTGAAAGTTCACAGAATATTAAGCATGCTGCCCGCCATCAGACCGGCCATGCACCGCCCGACCGCGGCAGCCTGTGGGCAACCGGCTGCCGGAGCAAAACCAAGCGCGCTATGATCTTTGTTTTGCGCCAGCAGGTCAAGGTGAAAGTTGTCCGCAATTGCGGCAAAAGCGTCGCAAAATCAACGGAAAACAATAGGAATCCACAACTATGAGACTGACCTTGAAACGCCCCGACGACTGGCACCTGCACTTGCGTGACGGTGCGGCGATGGCGGCGGTGGTCGGCCACAGCGCGGCGCAATTTGCGCGCGCCATCATCATGCCCAACCTGAAACCAGCGCTGGCCACCACCGCCGCGGCATTGGACTACCGTCGGCGCATTCTCGCCGCGCTGCCCGCGGATACCGCTTTCGAGCCGCTGATGACGCTGTATCTGACCGACAACACCTCCGCCGCAGAGATTCACGCCGCGCGGGAAAGCGCGCAGGTGCACGCGGTGAAACTCTACCCCGCCGGCGCTACCACCAACGCCGACGCGGGCGTCAGCGCCATCGAAAACACCTACCCGGCGCTGGAAGCCATGCAGGCGCTTGGCCTGCCACTGCTGGTACACGCCGAAGTCACCGATCCGCAGGTGGATATCTTCGACCGCGAGGCGGTGTTCATCGAGCGGATACTGGCGCCGCTGACGCAACGTCTACCGGCGCTGAAAATTGTCCTCGAGCACATCACCACCCGGCAGGGCGTGGAGTTTGTCAGCGCCAGCGCCGATAACATTGCCGGCACCCTGACCGCGCATCATTTATTGCTCAACCGCAACGCCCTGTTCGCCGGCGGCTTGCGCCCGCACCACTACTGCCTGCCCGTATTGAAACGCGAACAACACCGACAGGCGTTGCTGGAGGCTGCGACCAGCGGCAGTGCGAAGTTTTTTCTCGGCACCGACAGCGCGCCGCACCCCCGCAGCGCCAAGGAGAGCGCCTGCGGCTGCGCCGGACTGTACACCGCGCACGCAGCGATGGAACTCTACGCCGAAGCGTTCGAACAGGCGGGGGCGTTGGATAAGCTGGAGGCGTTTGCCAGTTTTCACGGCGCGGATTTTTACGGCCTGCCGCGCAACCAGGGGGAGATTGTGCTGGAAAAGTCCGCCTGGCAGGTGCCCGATACCTATCCCTTGGCCGGCGAGGAACTGGTGCCGATGCGCGCCGGAGAGACTCTGAGTTGGAAACTAAGGACCCCGGCACACGCAGATTGAAGTGGCAGCCGTCACTGGTGACCGGATCGCATTCGGCATTGCGCTTGATCAGCGCGCCCGGCCGCTACCGGGTAATCAATAGACCACTGTCACTCGGTAACCCTGTTTACTAAGCAGACGCAACAGACCTTCTTCGCCGGGCAGATGCAAGGCACCGACCGCAATGAACTGGCGACCTTTCGTCAACCGCGGCTGCATCCGCTGTGCCATACGGTGGTTGCGCTCGACGACCAGCTTCTCGTTAAAGCGCCGCGCACTATCGGCATCGGCGTCGTGCAGGGAGTCCATGGACGCATCGCTGATCCTCACCAGACGCCGCAGATCACGCGCCAGGTAGGCGGTCTTGAGCTGATCGAGCATGTGGCGCATACCATTGAGGTGGGCGAGCGCGTCTTTGAGCAGCAGGCGCTGATCCGCCGGGGGCAGACCGTCGAACACCGCCAGCTGTTCCATCGGTGTTTCCAGCCCGTCGACCGGCTTGCCGGCGGCGAGCGCCTCCTCATAGAGCGCCAAGTCCAGCACCATCCCGGTTTTACCCGGCGGGGTCATCAGGGTAACGGCCACCGCCCAGGGTTTCATGCCCGAGACCATGACTTCCGGCATACCGTAATCCGCCATCGCCTTGACGGCGTCCCGATACAGCGGTTTACCGATATGATCTTCCAGTGTGCTGCCGTCAGAGAGCATAAACGCGCTGGTCATCACCAGCAGCGACGCCGGATCCAGAACCACTTCCAGCGTCAGGCCGCGCGAGCGCTCAAAGACCCGCCGGACCGCTCCCGGCAGGCGCACTACCGCGGGATCTTCACTGTGCATGGTCCCGTAGAGAAAGCTGGGTTCGCTACCCGGGCGCTGAATCTTCCACAGCAGGCCACGCTCGAAGGTATCCCCCGCCAATGCGGTGACGGCCCCCGCTAAGGCGGTGAGCAGAATCAGCAAGCCGCCGGCGGCGGATCTGTGGAGAAGGGATTTCACGTTCATGTCTTGCTTCGGTTCCGGTATGCTGCACGCATGTCAGAGGATATCAACCCCGCCAGACTGGCGACTCGTTTTCGCGGCTTTCTGCCTGTAGTTGTCGACGTCGAGACCGGCGGCTTTAACGCCAAGCGCGACGCCCTGCTGGAAATCGCCGCGGTCATACTCGATTATGATGAGCAGGGCCAACTGCGTCCCAGCGAAACCCATGCCTGCCATGTGGAACCTTTTCAGGGCGCCAACCTGGACGAAAAATCGCTGCAGTTCACCGGTATCGATCCGTATCACCCGTTTCGTTTTGCCAAACCCGAAGACGAAGCGCTGCGACTGATCTTCAAACCGGTACGCCGCGCGGTCAAAGACAGCGCCTGCACACGCGCCATTCTGGTCGGTCACAACCCGGCTTTTGATCTGAGCTTTGTCAACGCCGCCACCGAGCGCTGCAAAATCAAGCGCAACCCGTTCCATCCCTTCAGCAGTTTCGACACCGCCACCATGGCCGGGCTGGCCTTCGGCCAGACGGTGTTGGCGCGCGCAGCTATCGCCGCAGGCATGAACTGGGATCAGGAACAGGCGCATTCGGCAAAATACGACGCAGAGCGCACCGCCGAGTTGTTCTGCACTATCGTCAACCGCTGGGATGCGGCGATCGGCGTGAATAATGCACCCGCGGCCGCACTGGCCGAAGAGCCATAATGGTATATATTCAGGATGAGCGGAATTAGCGAGGATTGACCCACCATGGCAACACTTCCTGCGAAAGACCAACAGATCATCGAGGCGCACACCGGACTCATACACCGGGTGGTCATCGGCTGTCAAAACCGCGCCATGGTGCCCGATCTTGAAGAGATACTGAAGCAGGCCGAGCAGAATGGCTGGCTGCAGTTGGTCGCCGTCATCCGCCGAATACTCGCCGGCTCACGCGAGCCGGCGCTGCTGAACGGTCTGGACGAAGAGGACCGTCTGATCATCCAGTCTATCCTCCAGGGCTTGCAGAACCCGCAAACCTTGCCCGACCTCAACGCCGAAGTGAACGGCGCCATGGCCGCGCCCGGGATCGCCGCCATGGTTCACGGCGCGCGCCACGGCAACCTGGAAACCCTGCAATTGCTCGGCGGCATGGCCGAGCAGATGCTCAAAGCCGGCGGCGATATGGCGCGGCTGGCCGCTATTATGCGGCCCTTGGTGCAGGGCGAACGCGACGCCGACAAGCTCACCGCCGGCATGGGCACGGAAGGTCAGAAGCTGGTGGTAGCCATTCTCCAGGAACTGGCACTACAAGACACCCATTAGCGCCCACCCACTGTCGGCGCCTGGCCATCACGCTGCGCCGCCTCGCAGTACGCTTTGCCGTCCGATAAGCCCCGGCAGACCGCGATCAGAGCGCCGCGCCGCTGTTCCCAGCACTGGGCCGTGTGCTGTTCCAGATGGCGGGTATAGCTGTTGACCGCCTCGCACAAAAAGGCGCGCACCCGGCTGCTGTAAACACACTGCCCCGTGGCCGCCAGTTCCTGCCCGAAACGAGCCGCGAGATCGAGCAGAGTTTCACGCGCGGCAATACTGCACTCATCGGCGCCGTGGGGATAATGGCTGGCGACGAACCAGTGCAGCGCCTCCTCCAACAGGCCGGCGAGCTGCGCAGAGCAGCGAACAGTAATTTGCTTTGGCATAATCCATCCGCGACGACACTGACCAACAGCCGTGGCGCCCACCTTAGCACGGAAGAACACCGCACCACAGCGTACGGGAGCGCCGCAGCTTTGGCTCGCTGATACGGTAACCGCGGATTGCCAATGCCGCTGACGGGTTCTACACTGGGCCGGGAAAATACAGGGATAAACAATATGAAACATACACCAGGCGGCAGGTCACTGGCACTCTGGCCGGCCTTATTGGCGACGCTCCTGCTACCGGAGCGGGCCTTCGCCGCCGGTGAGATTCAGCTGCAGAACTTCACCACGCATTGGGCCGGCTGGCTGGCAGTGGGGATTTTCGTCACCGCCTACGGATTCGTCATCGCCGAAGAAGCCCTGCATTTGCGTAAATCCAAACCCACCATGGTGGCCGCCGGGCTGATCTGGGTGATCGTAGCATTGGTCTACAGTGCGAGCGGCGACACCCATACCGCTGAACTCGCCGTCAAACACAACCTCGAAGAGTTCGGCGAACTGTTCTTGTTTCTGCTCGCGGCCATGACTTATATCAACACCATGGACGAGCGCGGCGTGTTCGATGCGCTACGGGTGTGGCTGGTCACGCGCGGTTTCTCGCTGCGCACTATCTTCTGGGTCACCGGTCTGCTGGCGTTTGTCATTTCTCCGATCGCCGACAATCTGACCACGGCGTTGCTGATGGCCACCGTGGTGATGGCCGTGGGCGGCTCCAATCACAAATTCGTCGCGATTGCCTGCATCAACATCGTCGTCGCGGCGAATGCCGGCGGCGCTTTCAGTCCATTCGGTGACATCACCACGCTGATGGTCTGGCAAAAAGGCGTGGTTCAATTCCAGGAATTTTTTGCCTTGCTGGTGCCCTCAACCGTCAACTGGCTGCTCCCGGCCACTATTCTCAGTTTCACGGTGCCCCGCATGCAGCCGGATCCCTGCAGCGAGGAGGCGCAACTGCAGCACGGCGCCTGGGTGGTGGTCGGGCTGTTCATTCTAACCATCGCGATGGCGGTCTCGGCACACAACTTCCTGCACCTGCCGCCGGTACTTGGCATGATGACCGGTCTGGGTTTTCTCAAACTGTACGGTTATTACCTCAAACGGCGCAGTCAGTTCTACCCCGAAGCACCGACCGAGTCACTCACCGACAATGCACTGGAACTGGAAAACAACACGACGTCTTCCGAACAGACCCAGTTCAATATTTTTAAATCGCTGGAACGCGCCGAGTGGGACACGCTGATGTTCTTCTACGGCATCATTCTCAGCGTCGGCGGCCTGGGTACGCTCGGCTATCTCGCGGTCGGCTCGCAACTGATGTACGGCGACCTCGGCCCCACCACGGCCAATATTCTGGTCGGCCTCCTCTCCGCTGTCATCGACAATATCCCGGTCATGTTCGCCGTGCTCGCCATGAACCCGCACATGGATCACGGCCAGTGGCTGCTGGTGACCCTGACCGCCGGGGTTGGCGGTTCATTGCTGTCGATCGGTTCGGCCGCCGGAGTGGCGGTGATGGGTCAGGCGCGTGGTATCTACACCTTTTTTACACATCTGAAATGGAGCTGGGCCATCGCGCTCGGTTACATCGCCAGCATCTGGGTTCACTTTTTGATCAACAGCAGCAAATTCAGCGGCTGATGACAGCCTCAATGCTGCTTAGCCACCGCTTCCTGCAGCAGCGGTTTCAGCTCGCCCTTCTGATACATTTCCAGGGCGATATCATGGCCGCCGACCAGTTCACCGTTCACATAGAGCTGGGGAAACGTCGGCCAGTTGGCGAAGCGCGGCAGATTCTCGAAAATCTCCGGATCGGCCAGGACGTTGACGTGGGCGAACTCCACCTCACAGGCTTGCAGCATTTGCGTGGTGCGGCTCGAATACCCACACATCGGCATCTGCGGGGTGCCCTTCATGAAGATGACGATGGGATTACTGTCTACCGCTTCTTTGATACGATCCATCACGTCCATCAGTTAGTACCTCTCGATTCAATATGCCGTTAATACTAGTGTACCTAGCCCGGCTCACGACAAACAGCCCATATTCAAAGGGTTTTGCCCGCGCCTGTGCTCTTCGGCGGTGTGCCCCACCGCAGAGCAGGCGGCTGTTGGGGCATTTGCGCGGCCCTCGGCCAGCCCCTGGGTTTCAGCCGTGGCCGTCCACATTGCGCTGCAGCCAGAGTTCCAGCGCGGCGAGATGCCACAGTTTGCTGCCCTGCAGACGCGTCAACTGGTGTTCCGGGTCGGCGAGGAGCGACCGCACGTAGTCTTCCCGGTAAAGGCCGCGTTCACGCGCCGCTTGCGAGCCGAGCAAATCGCGCATGAAGTCCAGAAACTGCCCGCGGACAAACTTCAGCGCCGGCACCGGGAAATAGGCCTTGGGCCGGTCGATGATCGCCTCGGGCACCAGGCCGCGGGCGATTTGTTTGAGCGGGTACTTGCCGTGATCGCGAATTTTCATTTCCGCCGGCATGCCGATCACCGTTTCCACCAGTTCGTGGTCCAGAAACGGTACCCGCGCTTCCAGCCCCCAGGCCATGGTCATATTATCCACCCGCTTGACCGGATCGTCGACAATCAGCGTGGTGACATCGAAATGCAGCACCTGGTTGAGATAGCTGTCGGCACCGGCCGCTTCCAGGCGCTCCTCGACCAACGCACTGGTGTAATCCGGGCCGCCGTAGCGGTCATCGACCATAGACAGGTATTCGTCGTGGTCGCGGTCAAAATAAAAGGGCGCGAAGCGCGCCGCTCCGGAACCCTCTGCATGGTGCATCTGCGGATACCAGAAATAGCCGCCGAACACTTCATCGGCGCCCTGGCCGCTCTGCACCACCTTGGCGTATTTCGACACGCATTCTGAGAGCAGATAAAAAGCCACCGCATCCTGCCCCACCATCGGTTCGGCCATCTGGTCGATGGCCTCCGGCAGCCGGTCGAGCACTTCGTGATTGGCTACCTGGAATTTGCGGTGCTGCGTGCCGTAACGCTCGACCACTTGATCGGAGAATTCAAATTCACTGCCGCTCTCGTCAGGGTGATCTTCAAACCCCACCGAGAAGGTCAACAGGTCATTGCCGCCGTGTTCAGCGAGCAGCGCCACCAGCAGGCTACTGTCCAGACCACCCGAAAGCAGCACCCCGACCGGCACGTCGGCGACGATGCGCCGGCGCCGCACCGCCTTGACCAGCGCCGCGCGCGTGGCCTCCAGCCACTCGCCCTCGCTGCGCGGTCCACCGGCGGCCGACGCCAGCTGCCAGTAGGGCTGCACCCGGTCGCGGCCATCGGCCGAGACCACCATGATATGACCGGGTTGCAGCTTGCGCACCCCTTTCAACAGGGTCCGTGGCGCTGGCACCACGGCGTGCAGCGTGAAGTGGTGGTGCAGAGCGACCGGATCAATGCCGGTATCCACGCCACCGGCGGCGAGCAGCGCCTGGGTGTTGGAGGCAAACCGAAACCAATCCCGCGTCTGATTATAGTACAGGGGCTTGATGCCAAAGCGATCACGGGCCAGCACCAGCTGTTGGCGGGTACTGTCCCAGAGGGCGATGGCAAACATACCGTGCAGCCGCTTGACGAAATCCTCGCCCCAGGCGGCATAGGCCTTGAGCACCACTTCGGTATCACCCTGGCTGCGAAACGCGTACCCCAGTGCCTGCAACTCGGCGCGCAGTTCTTTATAGTTATAAATGGCGCCATTGAACACCAGCGTCAGGCCCAGCGTCGCCTCGACCCACGGCTGATTGGAGGCCGGCGACAGATCGATGACCGACAGCCGGCGGTGACCCAGAGCAATGGCCTGCTCCACATGTCGCCCCTCGTGATCGGGGCCGCGCCGTTCCAGTTTGGATAACATACGCGACAGCGTCGCCGTCTCGGGCGCACGCCCGTCGAGCCGCCAATCACCGCAAATTCCGCACATCCTGCTCTACCCCGGGACCGGCCTGGACCGAGCGATGATCGCGCCCCGCCACCAGACCTTCAAAAGCGCAAGTCTACGTCAAAGTGTCAGCCGGAAACAGTAACAGGACAAAGCGCTGTCAGCCTTGGGGTTTGGTGTTTTCTCCGCTTTTTACCAGTGCTATACGCGGTCGTGACTTGGGACGATCGGCGGTGGCCTCGCGACAGCTCGCGTGCAACACCACACAATTGCGCCCCGAAGACTTGGCCTCGTACAGAGATTTATCGGCCGCACGCATCAACGTGCTCAGCGAGACGTCACCGGTCTTGCCGTAACAGCAACTGACGCCGATGCTCACCGTAATCGTAACACTGCTACCCTGGTAGCTGGCGGGCGAACGACTCACCAGTTCGCGGATTTTCTCCGCCAGCGCCACACTGTCGCGCGGAGTTTCGGCCACGTTGAGCAGCAGAAACT
This sequence comes from Thiogranum sp., assembly GCA_030148915.1. Taxonomy (GTDB): domain Bacteria; phylum Pseudomonadota; class Gammaproteobacteria; order DSM-19610; family DSM-19610; genus Thiogranum. Next base: position 31,172 of record JASBSN010000047.1, on the reverse strand, counting down.
CCTCACCGCCGATACGGAAGAGAAAGTCGTTGGCCCGCGAATTGTGCTGCAGTAGCTGGGCGAAATGCACCAGCACCGCATCGCCACCCAGATGGCCCCAGGAATCGTTGATTGCTTTGAAGTAATCAAGATCCATCAGCACCGCGGTCAGGTAACGCTGGTCGCGCACCACCTGAGCGAACAGACCGGGGGTGACCTCTTGCAGATAACGGCGATTGTAGAGACCGGTCAGGCTGTCGGTGATCGCGGTCTCCTGCAGCTTGCGATTGGCCGTTTCGAGTTTTGACTGTTCACGGCGCAAGCTGTCGATCACGTCGGCAAACCGATTGACCAGGCTGTCCATCTCGGATTTGGCGTCGGAGCGTACCATCACCGGCAGTTCGCCTTTGATCATCTGGGCGGTGATCTGCATCAGCGCGGCCATCGGCCGACTGAAATTACGCAGCACCAGCCAACCGACCAGCGCCACCGCCAGGCTGCCCAGCGCGGCAAAAGCAAACACCCAGCGCTGATAGCTCGCCAGCAGACCGGTCACGTTGGCATCACTGGTGCCGAACCACAGACCCGGCAGCGCCTCGCCGGGCGGCGCGTAAGGTATCGACTCCATGCGGTAGGTCTGGCCGCGATAACGCAGACGCCCGCTGCGTACATCTACCCGCGCGTCCTTGAAGCGTGGATTACTGCTGCCGGTCACCCTTCCGCGGCGCTCGAAAAACAGCAGGTAGTCGCTGGAGGGCGGCTCGAGCTCACTCAGCCAGCGCTGATCCATAAGCCGTGTCAGCAGTACCGTACCGCGCCGCCGGCCAGACTCGACAATCGGCTGCAGGGCACTCATGAGGACACCGTGCGGCGTGTCGAGGTAAAACGCCTGGCCGGTATCAGCGCCGCTGCGCTGCCGTACGGCCGCGACCAGAGTCGGCGGCGCCGCACCCACCTGCACCTCGCCGGTCGCGGACAAAATCAGCAACGAATCGCCTGGCAGCAGCGCGAACCGCCGAACGTAATGCGCCACCAGTTCCTTTGCGCTGGAGGCATTGGGATCGGGCTCACGCAGATACTCCAGCAGGCGCTGGTCCTCGGCCATCAGCCCGGCATTACGCTGCACGGCCGCGAATTGGGACTCGACTACCTCACTCTGGTGGCTCGCAATGTAGCTCAGGTGCTGTTGAGTACTGGTGACGATAACGTCCCGGGCGGCCTTGAACGACAAAGCCATCATCCCCACCAGTAACACGACCAGCATGCCAACGTATAGCACCAGCCGGGAGCGATAACTCATGAGTGAGAAAAGCGGCGGTGGTCCGATTCGATAGCCCGGTTGAACGTCCTGGCGAACAGAGCGCCGGACGCCTTGCCGACGCCACGGCAGCCGACCCAGCCGCAGCGCCTTGAGGCAAAATACGGTTTCATGACGGTTCATACCTCTATACAGCGCGAAGCCGCAGCGGTTGAGTTTTTGTTGATTTTCGACCGGGCACCCGGCTATCGAAGGGTTTAGCGGCACAGCGTCAAAAATCTGAACGGCGTCACAAAAACTGAGGACCAGTTATTAGTAACTGATTTTTCATGCATTTACCCAGCAACCGCGTTACAGACCGAGATTAATATTGCCACTTGGGTGCTGCGCTCACGGGCGCAACGGCATCGTTGGGTCCGTCACACGCCCCGGAGGGGAGCAGAACGTTCTAGCGGCGGATCGACCCCTCGCCCCGCAGTGCGGCCCGCTCACGATCTGCGCCCATTTCTTTTACCGATGACGGCCACGGAGGGGGCGCGAACAGACGCAGTTGGACAGATCCATGAGACCATTATGCAGGCGACGGCGGGGCGTATTGCAATCCCCCAGGACGCGACTTAAACTGCGCAAACTCAAGCAAATACGCTGGCTTTTCTGCTGGCATAAAAAAACCAAATACAGATCCGAGGAGCGGCACCAATGAATCCACTTTCCTCTATATGGGGCACGATTATTTCCGGCTTTATACTGGCCGTGATTATTGTTTTTGCCCTGGGCACGTCCACTATCAACGTGCTCGAAATCGAAGTCTGGTTCCACGTACTGGCAGGTGTGGTCTGGATCGGTCTGCTCTATTACTTCAATTTTGTCCAGGTCCCCGCGGTCGTCAAAGCCGCTGCGGAAGCCGACAGTGGTGGCCCCGGACCCGCGGCGATCAATAAATATGTCGCTCCGCGAGCCCTGGCATGGTTCCGCTGGGGTGCCGTCGTGACCTGGCTGACCGGTGTCGGCGCGCTGGAAAATCTGGTCCAGGGCGGGGCGCTCAAGGCCTTTATCCTCAGCCCCGGCATGCAGGTCATCGGCGTCGGCGCCTGGCTCGGAACGATTATGCTGTTCAACGTCTGGGTGTTGATCTGGCCGAACCAGAAAAAAATCCTCGGCATGGTCCAGGCGACTCCAGAGGAAATCGCCAAAGGCAAGAAAGTGGCGCTGATGGCCTCGCGCACCAACACCTTGCTGTCGATACCGATGTTGATGTGCATGACCGGCCACATGCACGGCTTGCCATTCTGAGTCCGAATCCGGCTTCGGCCGACGCCCGGCCTGAGGCCGGGTTTTTTATTTGAGCGCGCCGCGTATCGGGGAACCTGATGACCGATCACCTGATGACAACCTACAAGCCGTTACCGGTGACCTTCGCCCGGGGCGAAGGCGCGTACCTGTTCGACGCACAGGGCGAACGCTACCTCGACGCGCTTTCAGGCATCGCCGTGTGTGGCCTGGGACACGCCCATCCGGCGGTCAGCGAAGCATTGTGCGCCCAGTCGCAGCGCCTGGTGCATACCTCCAACCTGTATCGCATCGACCTGCAGGAACAACTGGCGAGCGAGCTGTGTCGAGTGGCGGAGATGGACCGCGCCTTCTTCTGCAACTCCGGCGCCGAAGCCAACGAAGCGGCAATCAAACTGGCGCGCCTGTACGGCCATCAACGCGGTATCGACACGCCGCAGATCATCGTCACCGCAGGCAGTTTTCACGGCCGCACGCTGGCGACCCTGACCGCCACCGGTAACGCCAAAATCCAGGCCGGCTTCGAGCCCCTACCACAGGGGTTCCTGCGCGCGCCCTACGGCGATCTACCGGCGCTGCGCGAGACGGCCGCGGCTAACCCGGACGTGGTGGCCGTACTGGTGGAACCGATCACCGGTGAGGGCGGCATCCGCATCCCCGCCGTCGATTATCTGCCGGCGTTGCGCGCCCTGTGCGACACCAACAACTGGCTGCTGATGCTCGATGAGATCCAGACCGGCGTGGGTCGCACGGGTCAGTGGTTTGCGCACCGGCATGCCGGCATTCGGCCCGATGTCATGACCCTGGCCAAGGGGCTCGGCAACGGTGTGCCGATCGGCGCCTGTGTGGCGCGCGGTGCGGCCGCCAACGTCTTCCAGCCCGGCACCCACGGGTCAACCTTCGGCGGTAACCCGCTGGTGGCGAGCGCGGCGCTGGCCGTTCTGCGCACCATCGAGAGCGAGGCACTGGTAACCCGCGCCGCTGAGCTTGGTAGATACCTGCTCGGGGGCTTCAAGGAGCGCTTGGCCGCGGTAACGGGTGTGGTCGAAATCCGCGGTATCGGCCTGATGCTGGGCATAGAACTCGATCGGCCCTGCGCTGCGTTGATGCAGCGGGCCTTGGCGCGCCGGCTGTTGATCAATGTCACGGCCGACAACGTCGTGCGATTGCTGCCGCCGTTGATTATCACCAACGATCAGGCTGACACTATTATTGCCGAGGTCAGTGAACTGATCGAGCAATTTACGGATAGCCAGGCATGAGCATACGTCACTTTCTCACCTTACTGGACTTGTCCGCCGATGAGCTACGCAAGCTGATCGAGCGGGCCATCGAGATGAAACAATGGCACCGGCAGGGGCGCATCGACGAACCGCTGAAAAACAAAGTGCTGGCCATGGTGTTCGAGAAATCCTCGACGCGCACACGCGTGTCGTTCGAATCGGGCATGGTGCAACTCGGCGGACACGCCATGTTCCTGTCGCCACGCGACACCCAGTTCGGCCGCGGTGAACCGCTTGAAGACAGTGCGCGGGTACTCTCGCGCATGGTCGATGCCATCATGGTGCGTACGTTCGAGCACGAGAAAATCGAACTGTTCGCCGAGTACTCCGCCTGCCCCGTGATCAACGCCCTGACCGACCTGTATCATCCCTGCCAACTGCTCGCCGACATGCAGACCTGGTGCGAACACCGCGGCAGCATCAACGGCGCCACGGTCGCCTTTATCGGCGACGGCAACAACATGTGCCACTCCTATATCAACGCCGCCCGCCAGTTCGACTTCGAGCTGCACATCGCCGCGCCGGCGCAGTATCAGCCCGATCGCGCCATCGTCGCCGCTGCCGGCGAGCGTATCAAACTGTTCGATCAGCCGCTGGAGGCCGCCGCCGGCGCCGATCTGATAGTCACCGACGTATGGGCCAGCATGGGTCAGGAGGAAGAGCAGCGCGAACGCGAAAAAGTTTTCGCCGCCTACCAGGTCAATGGCGAACTGATGCGCCGGGCCGGCAAAGACGCACTGTTCATGCATTGCCTGCCGGCGCACCGCGGCGAGGAAGTCACCGCGCAAGTGATCGACGGCCCGCAAAGCGTAGTCTGGGACGAAGCCGAAAACCGGCTGCACGCGCAGAAAGCCCTGCTGGAATTTCTGCTGGCACCCGCATCGGTATCAGCCGGCAGCTGACCGGCTCCGCAGTTACGCAAGCGTCGCTAAAACTGGTTACGCCCAACCCATTCCGAAACAACCCCACCATCGCGTCAGTAACCACTGCACCAGGGTCCCGGCGTGGTACTGTCTCGCAAGCGCATGTGCTCGCACCCTAAGCACGCGAGGCAGTACCACGCCGGGACCCGGACTCATTGCATTGCACCAGAAGCCTTGATGTAGGGAACCTGCGTCCCGTGAAAGGTTTTAGGCCACCGGACAAACCCCTCGCCGAAATCTTTCACCCGAGGATCTGCGTGCAGTAACGGTGCAGGTCGCCTCGGGGTCGGTGCGAGGTTTTTGGCTTAGGGTGCGCGAGCGCACATGCACCAAAAACCTCGCACCGACCCCGAGACGACTTCAAGGGCTGCGGGCAGTTGGGAATTAGGGAGACTCTGATCAATTCGTCATACTGGCGTAGGCCGGTATCCAGGTTATTGAAACCCCTGGATGACTCGCTTTACTCGCCCTGCGGGCGTTCAACGCGCAAGCGCTTTTGTCTGGCCTACGCCAGAATGCCGAATAAGGAAGCAATCAGGTTCCTTGGGTAGGAGAGGAGTTGTCGAGGCTAATCGGGGCCGCCGGGGACGCCTTCTTCGAGCAGACGGGTGTGGCGAACATCCTTGCCCTTCACCAGATAGATCACGTACTCGCAGATGTTCCCGGCCCGATCACCGATGCGCTCGATGGCGCGGGCGGCAAAAATTGTCTTCAGCACGTGCGGAATCGAATCGGCGTCCTGCATCATATAGGTCATCAGTTCGCGCAGCAGCGCCTCATACTCGCGGTCCACCTTGCGATCTTCGTTCCAGGTTGCCACCGCTTTTTCGGTATCCAGATGGGCGAACGCGTCCAACGCGCCGCGCAACAGCAGGCGCGCGTGTTGCCCGAGGTGGTGGATCTGGGTGAACAGGCGGTTGATGCGTCCCTCGTCCACCAGGTCGTTGGCCATGCGCGCGATACGTTCGGCTTCATCGCCGATACGCTCCAGGTCGGTAATGGTTTTGATCACCGCGGTGATCAATCGCAGGTCGCTGGCCGCCGGCTGACGGCGGGCGAGGATGGTGTTGCACTCCTCGTCGATGGCCACTTCCATGGCGTTGACCTGCAGGTCATTGGCGATAACCTGCAGGGCCAGCGCGCTGTCCTGATTCTCCAGGGCCGCCATGGCGTTCAACAACTGCTGCTCGACCAGACCGCCCATCGCCAAGACGCGACTGCGCACGTCTTCGAGCTCTTCGTTGTAACGCCGGGAAATATGCTGACCCAGGTTCAGATTATCCATCTCTAAGCCTCTTTATCCGTAGCGACCGGTAACATAGTCTTCCGTCATCTTTTCGGCAGGATTGGTGAATATTTTATTGGTAGCGTCGTATTCGATAAGCTTACCCAGATACATAAAGGCGGTGAAATCCGAGACGCGCGCCGCCTGCTGCATATTATGGGTAACTATAACTATCGTATACTTATCCTTGAGTTCGTCAATCAACTCCTCGATTTTGAGCGTTGAAATCGGGTCTAAGGCCGAGGCCGGTTCGTCCAGCAGCAAAACCTCAGGCTCCACGGCAATAGCACGCGCGATGACCAGGCGCTGCTGCTGACCACCGGAGATTCCGAGGGCGTTGTCGTGCAGACGATCCTTGACTTCATCCCATAGCGCGGCCCCGCGCAAGGCTTTTTCGATAATATCATCGAGCGTGCGACGACTTTTAACGCCTTGCAGACGCAGCCCGTAGGCGACATTTTCGTAAATGCTTTTGGGGAAGGGGTTGGGTTTCTGGAACACCATGCCGACGCGCTGGCGCAACTGCGCGACCTGCACGCTCTTGGCGTTGATCTCCTCGCCGTCGAGCTCGATACTGCCTTCGATACGCACGCTGCCGACCAGGTCGTTCATGCGGTTAAAACAGCGCAACAGGGTTGATTTACCGCAACCGCTGGGACCGATAAACGCGGTTACCCGCTTGCGGGCGATATCCATATTGACGTCTTTCAGAGCCTGTGCCTTGCCGTAATAAAGATTGAGATTGCGCACCCGGATGCAATGATCCTCGCGGCTCAGATCGTTGCTTTCAAGCGATCGGGGGATCACGGACGGGTCGATGCCCTGGGCGTTTTTCATTTCCATACTCATTTACTGTTCCAGTTCACGATAGCGTTCGCGCAGGCGGTTACGGATTGCGATAGCAGCCATATTCAGCACCAGAATCACCACCACCAACAGCAACGCGGTGGCATAAACCAACGGGCGCGCCGCCTCCACGTTGGGACTTTGAAAACCTACATCGTAAATATGAAAACCCAGGTGCATGAATTTACGATCCAGATGCACGAAGGGCGGATTGCCGTCCAGCGGCAGTGAGGGCGCCAGTTTGACCACGCCCACCAGCATCAGCGGCGCCACCTCGCCCGCGGCGCGCGCCACCGCGAGGATCAATCCGGTCATCATCGCCGGGCTCGCCATCGGCAACACCGTGCGCCACAGCGTCTCCGCCTTGGTCGCCCCCAGCGCCAGACTGCCTTCGCGGATCGAGCTGGGAATGCGCGCCAGCCCTTCTTCGGTTGCCACGATCACCACCGGCAAGGTCAGCAGCGCCAGCGTCAGCGACGCCCACATCAGACCCGGTGTACCGAAGGTGGGTGCCGGCAGCGCTTCGGGATAAAACAACTGGTCGATGTTGCCACCGAGAAAATAGACAAAAAACCCCAGACCGAACACACCATAGACGATCGAGGGTACGCCAGCGAGGTTATTCACGGCAATCCGGATCAAGCGCGTCAGCGGTCCCTGTCGGGCGTACTCGCGCAGATATACCGCCGCCACCACGCCAAACGGCGTGACGATAACCGACATCAACATCACCATGATTACGGTGCCGAAGATCGCCGGGAAAATCCCCCCCTCGGTATTGGCTTCACGCGGATCGGCGCTGACGAACTCCCACAGTTTCGACAGATAAAAGCCGGCCTTCTGCAACGCGCCCATATCGTTCGGGCGGTAGGCGCGCACGATCTTGGCCAGCGGCACCTCGACTTCCTGCCGGTTCATCACCGCCATGGTGACGCTGTCACCGGAAATCGCCTGGTACTTGGCGTCGAGCTCTTTGCGCAGGTGGCCGAATTGTGTCTGCAGCACCTGGCGTTCGCTGTCCAGCTGCGCCAGGCGCTCGGGCGTATCGCGGCCCTCGAGCTCCAGTCGACGCCGTTCCAGGCGCAACTGCTCGATACGGTAATTGATCGCGCCGATTTCTCCTTTCTCAAGATGGCGGATCTGCCCACGCACCTCATCGATCTTCTCCAGGCGCGCCTGCAACTCCAACCAGGCGGCATTTCCCTCGCTGACTATCACACCGTCCTGCTTGATATTCTTGATGAAGCCATAAAAGTTGCCCCACTCGGTGCGCTCGAATACCACCAGGTCGTGCGGCCTGAGGCGCTCGACAATCAGCGGTTGCAGGATCCAGCGGAAATCCAGGCCGGAAACGTCGCGGTTGCCGGTCTTCAGCAGATAGCGGTCCAGGTCTTCACCGATATTCTCGGGCAATTGCGCGCCGGCGTGGCGCATGCGTTCGACGCTGGTCACCTCTTCATCGGTGATTTCACCGATCAGATGCTGTGTGCCGGAGCCGTCGGCGGCGTTGTATTCAATGGCCCATACCGCGTGCGGCCAGAAATGACCGAGGCCGTTATAGGCGATCAACCCGAGCAGCCCTATGACCATGGCGAGACTGGCCGAAACCGCGGCGGCGTTCAGCCAGATCCAGGGCGCGCCGCTACGCCACCAGCTTTTCATATCGTTGCGCATCGTGACCTGCGCCCCCTACAGGCTGCTGTACTTGCCGCGCAGACGCTGACGAATCAGCTCGGCGCCGGTGTTGAACAAAAAGGTGAAAAGAAACAGCACCAGCGCCGCCAGAAACAGCACCCGATAGTGGGTGCTATTGACTTCGGATTCCGGCATTTCCACGGCGATATTCGCCGACAAGGTACGCATTCCCTGAAACACGCTCATGTCCATCACCGGCGTGTTACCGGTGGCCATGAGTACAATCATGGTTTCGCCGACGGCGCGACCCACGCCCATCATGACGGCCGAAAACAGGCCCGGACTGGCCGTCAGCAACACCACCCTCACCAACGTCTGCCAGGGGGTGGCGCCCAGCGCCAGCGAACCGTTGGTGAGGTGTTTGGGCACGGCAAAAATCGCATCTTCGGCAATCGAGAAAATGGTCGGGATGACCGCGAAGCCCATCGCCAGGCCGACCACCAGCGAATTGCGCTGATCGAAACCGATGCCGTGAATGTCCAGCCAGTGTGGCAAGTCACCGCCGAACAGCAGGTGCTCCAGCGGCGAACTGATCGTCAGCGCCAGCCAGACGGTCAGCGCCAGCACCGGGATCAGCAGCGCCGCCTCCCAGCCATCCGGGATTCGCTGGCGCAGCGCCTCGGGGATCAGATGCCAGGCGTAGGCGGTGATGAGCACGACCAGCGGCAGAAACACGAAGAGCAGAAAAATTCCCGACAGATGCGACTCGACCAGCGGCGCCAGCCACAACCCGGCGAGAAAACCCAGGATCACCGTCGGCATTGCCTCCATGATTTCAATCGATGGTTTGACCACCTGGCGCATTTTCGGGGCCATGAAATAGGCGGTGAAAATCGCCCCGAGTATCGCCAGCGGTATGGCGAACAACATGGCGTAAAAAGCCGCCTTGAGGGTGCCGAAGGTCAACGGCGTAAGGCTGAACTTGGGCTCGAAGGTATTATCCGCCGAGGACGACTGCCAGATATAAGCCGGCTCGTCGTAGCCCTCGTACCAGACTTTCGACCACAGCGCTTCCCAGGATACTTCCGGGTGCTCGTTGCGCATGCGCCAGAAGTGCAGTACGTTGTTATCGTCCAACGCCAGCAAGGCGTGAGCGCGCGGCCCGATCGCCAACATGCGGATACCGCTATCGGCTACGGTTTGGTGCATCAGCAGCTTATGGGCTGTGGCGTGATACACCCCGACACCGCCGCTGCCATCGGCCACCAGAAATCCCTTGCGGCTGAACTCCGGCACGATGCGGGTGGCGTCCCGGGGGGCTTCGAAGCTGCGGATCTGTTTGAGATGTCGCACGCCCCCCTCTCCGCGCACGGAAAACCATTGGCTGATCTTACCGTCGTTGGCCGCCACCATAATCGACGTGCCCCCCGCCAACAACTGGACATCGGCCACATCGACACCCGCGGGCGTGGTCTTGATCTGCTCGTGCAAACGCATCGCCGCCCCAGCGTCGATCTCGTACCAGCCGAGGGTGCCGTCTTTACCTACCACGTACAGATCGCGTTGCCCCGGGTCGATCAGCAGGGCCTGAATGGCCTCCTCGTCGGTCTGGGTGCTGCCGTGCTCAAATTCAAAACTGCCCTCGTCGGCCAGCAGCGACTCAGCGGCGCTGGCGTGCAGCAATGACAGGGTGCCATCTTCGGCCCAGCCGACCAGGCTGTAGGATTCCCCCGCCTGGAGCGCCAGCATTTTCAACGGCTGGCCACGCGTGTCGACGTCAACCGGCGCTTCGCCCAGCGGGTAGACAATCTCAGGCGTGATCACCCGTTTGTCGTGTGGATAACTCACTTGGTATTGGGGCTTGAACACCAGCGCCTGACCGTTGCTCAAGCCTAAAGCCAGGACGCCAGTATTCGGTCGGGCCGCCGAAAAACTGTCAATACTCACACCCTCGGGCACCGGCAGGCGCACATCCTTGACCGTACTGCCGTCGAGCGTGGAAAAAAAATGTACCCGACCGCCGCCGTCCAGCAGCATGCCCACCTCGGCCTGCTCTTCCATCGCCAAATACTCGATCGGCGCTTGCTGCGCCATGGCGTATTGCGCTTCCTGCCACATCTCCGGGGACCTTCCCAGCGGCATGACAACATACAAAAGGTAAAATAATATCAATAAGATAGCGACGATCACCCCGTTGCCGCCGACAGCGACGGCGTAGCGCGCCAGGCGATCGCGCAGCAACCGCAGGCGAAAATGCCCGCTGCCCTTGTAGCTTTCTCCGCTACCCGGATCCGGACTGGGGGGATTCATGTTATCGGTCAATGGACTTCCCGCAGGACTTCATGCGCTACATGATCGGCTTTCTTTGGCACCGATATTGCTTGGCTCACAGGCACCAAGCGTACGCACCAAGACCACTGTGCATGGAGAAAACTATGGGTACTGAACACCGCTGGAGCTCCCGCAAAGACATCAATATAGACGTCAACCTGTATTATCCACCCGTCGGCATGATCAACGGCAAAACCCGCAACGTCAGCCTGGAAGGCATGTTCGTCGATCTCAAAGGCGTCAATATTCCCGCCCAGACGCAGCTGGAAATCTGCTTCACCGCGCAAACCCGCGGCAAAGCCACCGAACACCGCCTGCCTGCCTTCGTGGTTCATAACAGCGACCGAGGCATCGGCCTGATGCTGCAGCACGTAGGATACCGGGAATTCGATGCCCTGCGCTACATGCTCAACGCCGCCTGACACCGGGGCACTGAGATAAAAGCCCCTGCGCCGGGCGGCACAGGGGCTCGTGGATCGCTTTGCGGACCGCGTTTACTTGAGTTTCGCCAGCTCCTTCTCGGCAACCTTGGCGGGCAGCGGAATGTAGCCATCCTTGACCACAATCTTCTGGCCGACCTTGGACATCACCATTTTGATGAATTCGCCTTCCAGCGGCGACAACGGCTTGTTGGGGTGCTTGTTGACATAGATATAGAGGAAACGCGCCAGCGGGTATTTACCGTCGATGGCGTTTTCGGTGGTCGCATCGATAAACGGCTTGCCCTTGGCTTTGCTCAACGGCACCGTGCGCACCCCGGAGGTTTTGTAACCGATACCTGAATAACCGATCCCGTTCAGCGAGGAAGACACCGACTGCACGACAGACGCCGAACCGGGCTGCTCGTTGACATTGTTGCGGTAATCACCCTTGCACAGTGCGTGTTTCTTGAAATAGCCGTAAGTGCCGGAAACCGAGTTACGCCCGTAGAGTTGAATGGCGCGCGTCTTCCAGGCGCCGTCCATGCCCAGCCCGCCCCACGTGTCGATGGCATCGGGCAGACCGCACTTACGGGTCGAGGAAAATACGGCGTCGACTTCGGGGATAGTCATGCCTTTGATCGGGTTGTCCTTGTTGACGAACACCGCCAGCGCATCGATGGCCACGCGGATCGGCGTCGGCTTGTAACCGTAGCGCTTTTCAAAGGATTCCACTTCCTTGTCTTTCATTTTACGGCTCATGGGACCGAAGTTCGAAGTACCCTCGGTGAGCGCCGGCGGCGCTGTCGAGGAGCCGGCCGCCTGGATCTGGATGTTGACGTTGGGGTATTCGCGCTTGTATTCCTCCGCCCACAGGGTCATCAGGTTAGCCAAGGTGTCGGAACCGACGCTCGACAGGTTACCGGATACGCCGCTGGCACGCTGATAATCCGTCAGCGCGCTGTCCACTTTAGCGTCGGCCAGGGCCGCGCCACTCATACAAACCGCCAACGCGCCGGCCAGAACAGGGAAGTTACCTAATTTCATTGAAGCTCTCCTCAAGCACAAAATCATGGAATCGGTGTTTGCTGCTGGTGGGGAGTCTATTACGAAAATATTACAGTTGTGTGACAGGCTTCATGGGCACTCGGTCTTGCGCCCCAGGGGAAAATGGCAGGCGAATTTACTGCCTTTGCCCGGCTCACTGTCGATCTCGAGCCGTCCTTCATGGCGCAGCAGCACGTGCTTGACGATGGCCAGCCCCAGGCCGGTACCACCGGTAGCGCGCGAGCGGCCGGTATCAACGCGGTAAAAGCGCTCGGTCAAGCGAGGAATGTGGTGTGGCGCGATACCCACGCCGGAGTCGCTCACCGCAAATACCAGTTCACCCCCCATTTCCTCCCAGCTTATAAGGATATGACCCCCGGCAGGCGTATAGCGGATGGCGTTGAACACCAGATTGGAGAAAGCGCTGTACAGCTCCGATTCGTGCCCCGAGAGGCACAGACCGGCATCGACCTCCAGCGTAATGACGTGTTCATTAGCCGCGCTGAGTTCGCGGGCGTGGTCGGCAATGGTGTCGATCAACGGACCCACCACTACGGTACCGGTGTCGATCTGCGGGTCTTCGCTCTCCAGCCGCGACAGCAGCATCAGGTCATTGACAATGCGGTTCATGCGCTCGGTCTGCGAGCGCATGCTGCGCAACTGGTCGCCCAGTTGTCCGGCGCATTCTTCGTTGTCGACCAGGGTTTCCAGGTAACCGGTGACCACGGTCAGTGGGCTGCGCAGCTCGTGGGACACATTGGCGACAAAATCCTGCCGGGTGCGCTCGAGGCGCTGAATGCGGGTGACATCGCGCGCCACCAGCAGGCGGCGGTTTTTGGAATACGGGATGATGCGTACCCGCAGGGTAATGTCCTCGTTGACCGGCGAGGGTATTTCCACTTCACGCTGCCAGTCGCCGGTGTGCAGGTAGGTAAGAAACTGCGGGTAGCGGATCAGATTACTGATGCGCTGGCCGGTGTCGCGCGGATACTGAAAACCGAGATAGCGCGAGGCGGCGTTGTTCCACCACTCGATCTCCTCGCTGCCGGGGCGCAACTCCACGGTGGCATCGGGCAAGGCCACAGTGATTTTGTGAAAGCGCTTGAGCATGCGCCGCAGGTTGTGCTTGCGCTTGCGGTTACGCTGCTGCAGACGGAAAATCTGCTCGAAGGCATCGTCCCAGATGCCGCTGGCCTCGGGCGGCTCGAACTTCTTGCTCTCGCGCAGCCAGCGCACCAGGCGGAACATGTTGTAGAGGTGCCAGGCCAGATAGGCGCTGAGCACCAGCAGCAGGCCCAGCATCACGCTGCCGAGCATCATACCGAGGATGAACCCCAGCAGAATCAGTCCGGCGACACGCTGCAGCTCGCCCCGCCAGGGGTCAATCACGCTCAGTTCCTGATGGAAAAACGGTAGCCCGCGCCGCGCACGGTCTGGATGAAACGGTCGTAAGACTGCTCAGCCAGCGCCTTGCGCAGGCGCCTGATGTGCACATCGACTGTGCGTTCCTCGACGAAAACACCACGCCCCCACACATGGTCCAGTAACTGCTCCCTACTGTACACCCTGTCCGGGTTGCTCATAAAGAAATGCAGTAAACGGAACTCCGTGGGCGCCAGATTCAGCGCCACGCCATCGACCTGCACACGGTGACCGACCGGGTCCAGTGACAAACCGTCGTATTCGATAGGATCTTCCCCGGCGGCGGCCTGGGTGCGGCGCAACACCGCATTGATACGGGCGATCAGCTCGCGGGGTGAGAACGGCTTGGTGATATAATCGTCGGCGCCGACTTCCAGGCCGTGGACGCGATCATTTTCCTCGACGCGCGCGGTCAGCAGGATAATCGGCATTTTCGCCGTGACGTCTTCGCGGCGCAGACGCCGCGCCAGATCGACGCCGCTCATCCCCGGCAGCATCCAGTCGAGCAGCATCAGATCAGGGGGGTTGGTGGCCACCGCGACCAGCGCCTGTTCGGCGTCCGCCGCTTCCTCGAATTGCAGGCCCGCCTTTTTCAGGGCGAAGCCCACCATTTCGCGGATCGGTTGCTCGTCCTCTACGACCAGAATTCGTTTCATCGACTGTTTTCTCTGTGTGGCCAATTGCCGGCATCCGGGCACCGGGCGCCAGCCCGCTGCCGCGATCTATCCGAAATAGTACACCGTAAAAATGTTACGGTTGTATGACGAACCGGAAAAAGCCTTTTATCTGTAGACCTTGGGATATTCTCCGGGTTGAGCTACCATCTCCGATCAGGATTAAAACGTAGGATTGACCACGGATCATGTGCCGTATCGCCGCCTACCTCGGTGCAGCCATAGCGCTGGAAAAGCTGTTGCTGGAACCGCCCCACAGTCTGCTGGTACAGGGTTGGGCGCCGCGCGAGCTGCGCTACGCGCGCCTTAACGCCGACGGTTTCGGTTTCGGCTGGTACAGCGAGGACGGCCAGCCGGCGGTGTATGTGAATCCCTGCCCGATCTGGAGCGACCCCAATCTGGCGCCCCTGGCGCACACCCTGGTCAGCGACCTGTGGCTGGCCAGCGTGCGCAGCGCCACCCCCGGTAACCCCGTCAATCACGCCAACACGCAACCGTTCGCCGATGGCGAATTCCTCTTCGACCACAATGGCCTGATCGACGATTTTCACCGTCAGGTGCGCCCGCGGCTGACGGCCGAACTGGACCCGACCTATCTGCCGTCGATTCGCGGCAACACCGAATCCGAATACCTGTTCGCGCTGCTGCGCCAATTGCTCAACGACAACCCGGATATGCCGGTGGAGAGCGCGCTGGGCGAACTGATGCAGCGGGTCGAAGACTGGGCCGATGGCCACCGTGCCCTGATGAACCTGGTGGTCAGCGACGGCGAGCGTCTCTATGCGGTGCGCCACGCCTGGGGTGACGAGTGCCCAACGCTGTATTACACCACCGATGACGAAACGTTTCCCGATGCCCAACTGATCGCCTCCGAACCGTTGACCGAATCCGGCGTCTGGCAAAGTGTGCCGGAGCACCAGATTCTGATCCTCGACCCCGAAGAACCGCCGGACCTGTTATCGCTGTGAGCCGGGAAGCCTTGATCGAAGCTCTGGGGCAGTCCCAGTCCATGGTGCAGGCGCTGGTCGAACAGGCCGATGAGGCCACCTACCGCGGTCAGTTCCACCCGGATCTCAGCCCCCTCGGCTGGCACTTGGGTCATTGTGTATATAACGAGTGCTACTGGCTGCACGAAAAGCTACGCGGCGATAACAGCGTGACGGCGCCGATCGCGGACTTCTACACCCCGCCCCGCACGCCGAAGCCGGAGCGCGGTACGCGCCTGCCGCCGCGCGCCGACTTGCTCCTGTGGGCGCACGAAATACAGACCTACAACCTACATTACCTGCGCAACCTGCGTGCCGCCCAGCGTGCGCACCCGCTGCTGGAGAACGACTACCTGATTCATTTTCTGTTGCAACACAACGCCCAGCACTATGAAACCATGCTGATGATCCTGACGCAGAAAAGCTTGACCGAATTTCGCCCGCAGGCCACCGCCAGCGGTCACGCCGCGCTGCGCGCCGCACCCGTGCAGCGCGATAGCGTCGACATTCCCGCCGGCCATTACCGCATCGGCGGCGAGCGGCCCGCCGCCTACGACAACGAACTGCCGCCGCTGCAGGCCGATCTCGGCCCGTTCAGCATCAACCGGCGCCCGGTCACCAATGCCGAATACCTCGGTTTCATCGAAGCGCACGGCTACACCGACGAGCGTTGGTGGCACACCGAGGCGCGCGCCTGGCTCAAAACCAGCCAGGCCGCCCACCCCGATCACTGGCGGCGCGATGGCGAAGACCAATGGCACGCGCTTGGCGTGCGCGGCGCCTACGCCCTGGCGGCAGACGAACCGGTGAGCGGCCTCAGCCACTTCGAAGCCAGCGCCTTCGCCCGCTGGGCCGGCGCGCAACTGCCACACGAATACCAGTGGGAAGCGGCCTGCCGCATCGGTATCCTGGAGCAGACCGGCCGGGTATGGGAGTGGTGCGGCAACAGCTTTCAGCCCTACGAGGGCTTCACCCCCTTCCCCTATAACGAATATTCACAACCCTGGTTCGACGGCCGCCACTACAGCCTCAAGGGCGGCAGCCTGCACACCCGCCCGGCGCTCAAGCGCCCGAGCTTCCGCAATTTTTTCGAGGCCGATAAACGGCACATGTTCGCCGGCCTGCGGCTGATGTACTGACGGTTTTACACTGAACACATGAACCCGCCGCCACCGCAAGACACCCGCCGTCTGGGCAAAGCCATGACCTTCGCCGCCTGGATCGTCGCCCTGGGGCTGCTAACGCTGTTTTTCAACGACAAGCTCAATCGTCAGCGCAACCCCAACCAGGCCGTGTTCAGCCGCCTCGACGCCAGCGGCGTGCGCGAAGTGGTGCTCAAGCGCAACCGCTTCGGCCACTATGTCACCAGCGGCACGGTTAATAGCGTGCCGGTCGAATTTCTGCTCGACACCGGCGCCAGCGATGTCGCCATACCGGCCGCGCTGGCCGAACGGCTGGGACTGCAGCGCGGCCGCGCGGTGCAGTACCAGACCGCCAACGGGCGCATCACCGCGTGGCGCACCACCATAGAGCGTCTCGCCATCGGGCCGCTGCAGGTCAGCAACGTGCCGGCCAGCATCAACCCCGCGATGCACGATATGGAAATCCTGCTCGGTATGAGCGTGCTCAAGCAGGTGGCATTCACCCAGCGTGGCGACACCCTGATTCTGCGCCCGCTTGAATAACCTTCTCGACACGCTCACCGCCTGGAGCGGTGCACTGGCCGGCCTGTTGTGGGGCAACGGCCTGACGCTGGTGATTCTGCTCGGCATGGGGCTGTACCTGACGCTGCGCATGGGTTTTATTCAACTGCGTGGTTTTCGCCATGCGCTGGCGCTGGTCTCCGGGCGCTACAACTGCAGCAGCGACGCGGGGCAGATCAGCCACTTCCAGGCCTTGTCCACCGCGCTGTCGGCCACCGTCGGCACCGGTAACATCGCCGGTGTAGCCACCGCCATTTCTCTCGGCGGACCGGGTGCGCTGTTCTGGATGTGGGTGACGGCCTTCTTCGGCATGGCGACCAAATTCACCGAGTGCACGCTGGCGCTGAAATTCCGTGAAATCGGCGTCGACGGCGACGTCGCCGGCGGCCCCATGTACACCCTCCTGCACGGCCTGCGCATGAAACGCACAGCGACTCTGTTTGCCGGCTTTGCGCTGATCGCCTCGTTCGGTATCGGCAACATGGTGCAGGCCAACTCGGTAGTCGACGGCCTCGGTTACCTGCTGCCGCAGGTGCGCGATAATGCCTGGCTGGCCGGCGCTGTGATGGCGTTCCTGGTTGGCCTGGTGATCCTCGGCGGAGTAAGGCGCATCGCGCATGTCGCCAGCGCCATCGTACCGGCCATGGCGTTGCTGTATATCAGCGGCGCGGCGCTGGTGCTGTTCAACCACGCGGCACAAATACCGGCGGCGCTGATGACCATCTTCAGCCACGCCCTCAACCCCTGGGCGGTCGGTGGTGCGGCGGTGGGCGAAGCGATCCGCTGGGGTGTGGCGCGTGGGCTGTTTTCCAACGAGGCCGGGCTGGGTTCTTCGCCCATGGCGCACGCCGCGGCGCGCACCAACGAGCCGGTGCGCGAAGGCCTGGTGGCGATGCTGGAGCCGTTCATCGACACCCTGGTGATCTGCACCATGACCGGATTGGTGATAGTCGTCACCGGCGCGTACACCCTGCAGCAGGAGGGCCTGGTGGGCGCAGCACTGACCGCTTACGCCTTCGAGTCCTCACTGGGTACCGCCGGTGCCGCGGTGGTCGGCATCGGCCTGAGCCTGTTTGCTTTTTCCACTATCATCGCCTGGTCTTACTACGGCGATCGCTCGGCGCGCTTTCTGTTCGGCGAGGCCGCGGTGATGCCCTACCGGCTGTTGTTCACCTTCCTGGTGCTGGTGGGTGCCGCCGTGCCATTGCAACTGGTGTGGAATATCGCCGATATCACCAACATTCTGATGGCGCTGCCCAACCTATTAAGCCTGGCGCTGCTGGCGGCACTGGTACAACGCCTCAAGAACGCGTATTTTTCCGCCAGACAAGCAACAGGACAACCACCACCATCGCTATGACAACTATCACCGCAGACCGCGGCCGGCTGCAAACTGGCACCCCGGTGTTCGAGATCGAATTGCTGGAGTTATCCGAATAGATGCTACTCGAAGCCTTGGAAGCTCACATCGACG
This sequence comes from Thiogranum sp., assembly GCA_030148915.1. GTDB lineage: Bacteria > Pseudomonadota > Gammaproteobacteria > DSM-19610 > DSM-19610 > Thiogranum. Next base: position 12,617 of record JASBSN010000047.1, on the reverse strand, counting down.
ACGCCGTGCGCCTGGCGCTGGCCGAAGATCTCGGCAGCGGCGACATCAGCGCCGCGCTGGTGCCCGCCGGGCGCATCTGGAAAGCCAGTGTGTACACCCGCGATCACGCCATCCTCTGCGGGCGCAACTGGTTCGACGCCGTGTTCCGGCAGCTGGATGAAGGCATTGAGATCCGTTGGTATAGCGCCGACGGCGAGTCGATTGAACCCCACCAGGTGGTCTGCACCCTCAAGGGCCCGGCGCGCGCGTTGCTCAGCGGCGAACGCACCGCGCTGAACTTCCTCCAGACCCTGTCGGGCACCGCCACCCTGGCGCAGCGCTACGCGCGCAAGCTCGATGGCTTGGCCACGCGCATTCTGGACACCCGCAAAACCCTCCCCGGCCTGCGCCGGGCACAGAAATATGCCGTGCGCTGCGGTGGCTGTCACAACCATCGCATGGGGCTCTTCGAGGCCTTCCTGATTAAGGAAAACCACATCGCCGCCTGCGGCTCCATCGAGGCCGCCGTTAAAACCGCGCGCCAACAGCAACCCGAGCTGATGGTGGAGATCGAAGTGGAAAATCTGGACGAACTCGCCCTGGCGCTCGAGGCCGGCGCCGATCGTATTATGCTGGACAACTTCGTCCCCGAGCAGATCGCCGCAGCCGTCACCTTGAGCGCCGGGCGCGCCGAACTCGAAGCCTCGGGTAACATCAGTCTGGACAACATCCGCGAATACGCCAAAACCGGCGTGGATTACATCTCCGTAGGCGCCTTGACCAAAGACGTCATCGCGGTGGATTTTTCCATGCGCTTTGATTGAGCGCAGCGGTGAGAAACGCATGTCGGTAGTACGCGCGATCATCCTGCTCACGCTGCTCTTCAGCCGCGCCGCACTGGCAACGCAAACCTCCCTCGACATCACCGTTGGTGATACAGACATACCTGTGCAGCGCTACACCGGCGCGCACCCTGAAGCGGTTTTGCTCTGGCTGCCCGGCGAACAACCCTACGGCGAAGCCCGCGCGCCGCTGACTGCAAGGCTCGCCGAAGCCGGCTTCGATGTCTGGTACGCCGACCTGTTTGCGGCGCGCTTTCTGCCCCCCGGTGTGTCCAGCCTGAACGCCCTGGAGCCCGGCCTGGTCAGCGCGCTGATCGAGCACGTATTCCAAACCACCCATAAACCTGTTCTGCTGTTCAGCAACGATCACGGTGCGGGCCTGGCGCTGCGCGCCGCTGCGCACTACCGCGCAAACGCTCCGGCGCCCGACCACGTGCTCGGCGCCCTGCTCATCAGCCCCAACTTGCTGACCCAGACCCCCAAGGCCGGCCAGGACCCGGCCTACCTGCCGGTGATCGATGAGCGCAACCTGCCGGTTTTCATGATCATGCCCAAACACTCGGTGGGCTATCTGCGCAGCACGGCCATGCAGACCCGCCTGGCCGCCGCCGGCACCGTCGCCTACACCCAGGCCATCGACCAGGCGCGCGACCGCTTCTTCTTCCGTCCCGACGCCACCGCGAAGGAAGCCGAAGCCACCCGAGAGCTACCCGGCATGCTGCGCCGCGCCGCCGCGCTGCTGCAACAGACCCCCGCGTCAGTCGGCACCGAAACGCGCCCGGCGACAGTCACGGCATCATCACCGGCCAGTGATACCAGAACCCTCGGCCAGCAACTGCTACCCTACCAGGGCAGCATCGCCCACGCCGGATTCACCCTGGCCGATCTGCACGGCAATCAGGTCCGCCTGGCCGACTACCAAGGCAAGGTCGTCCTGGTCAACTTCTGGGCCAGTTGGTGCCCGCCCTGCGTGCACGAAATCCCCTCCATGCAGCAACTGAAACAACGCCTGGCCGGGCAACCTTTCAGCATCCTCGCCATCAACATGGGTGAATCCCCTGGCGCCGTGCGCGCTTTCATGCAACGCATGCGCGCCAACTTTACCGTGCTGCTGGACACGGATAATCGCACCACGCTGGCGTGGAAAGTACAGGCTTTCCCTACCAGTTTTTTGGTGGATAAAACGGGGGCCATCCGCTATGGCGTGTTTGGCGCCGTGGATTGGCAGGCGGCGGCGGTGGCGCGATTAATAACGACACTGATGGCGGAGGACGTGCGCGCAAACAAGTGAGGTCCCGACAACCCTCTGCCCACGTGGCGTAAGCCGTGAGCGTATTTACCGGCGCCTTCCGGAACCACTGGAAGGGGCCACCGGGCGACGAAGCCCTGCTATCTAATGGTTTGAATCGATCGGTCTATATATGCTAGAATCGAGCCCAATTAAAACTACCGAAAACGAAACGATGCCCTGGGAAAAATCATTCGACGAAGACGACGCGATCGGCAAAGCGATGCAGGTGTTTTGGGAGAAAGGCTTTGCGCCCGCCTCCATCACCGATCTCGTTGCCGGAACGGGCATCACGCGGGGCAGTCTCTACAATGCCTTTGGCGGCAAAGAGCCTTTGTTCGTCAAGACCTTGCTGAAATACGATCAGGAGCACCGCCGCGCCACGCTGGCCGACCTGGAAGCGATGGACGATCCGAAGCGGGCCATCGTTGGGTTTTTCGACCATATTGTTGCCGAAACCCTTGGCGATAATGAAAAAAAAGGCTGTTTTTTGGTGAATACCGCCTCTGAACTCGCGACCCACGGCGAGGAAGTAAACCGAATCGTCCGGAATGGTTTGCGCGAAATCGAAGCCTTCTTTCGGCGCAGCATCGAGGTCGCACAGGCGCGCAAGGACATGCCCAAGCATCTCAATCCAGAGGCGACCGCTAAAGCGCTGCTGGCGATGATCGTCGCCATCCGCGTGCTCGGACGCGGTACGTCTGAGCGGTCTGGTCTGACCACAATCGCCGACCAAGCCTTGCGCCTGCTCGACTAGGCCCCTCTGCCTTTTTGACACTGCAGCACCCCTGAAAACTTTTCTTGACCGATTGGTTTAAACTGCGTATGTTTAAACCGTGCGGTTTAGATAAGCCTGATTTCGAGGCGCCCATTGGAGCACCGCCATCGCTGCACCGGCTTGCCCGGTCACCCAGACAACAATTTCGCCGGCCGCCAAGGTACCCGCGGACGTGATCGAAATACTGCGCGCTGGATAGTGACGCGTAATAACCGCGCGTCGGCCGGGGACGGTCGGCGCATTGACCCTTAAAAAAGGAGATAGCCCATGTATTCCGTGAAAGATCGTGTTGTCCTGGTCACCGGTGCCAACCGTGGTATCGGCAAGAGCATCGTTGAAGAATTTCTACGCGCCGGCGCGCGCAAGATCTACGCGGCTGCCCGCAACCTGGAGTCGCTGAATGCGCTGACAGCCGCCCACGGTGAGCGCATTGTTCCGCTACGTATCGATCTGAACGATCCGGACAGCATCACCAGCGCCGCGCAAACCGCTACTGACGTCGAGGTTGTGGTTAACAACGCAGGCATAGCGAAGGTTGCAAATGCGTTGGCAAGCAATGCCGTGGCGGCGCTGCAAGAGGAAATGGAAGTCAACGTCTATGGGCTGATGCGTATGGCACAGGCGTTTGCCCCGGTGCTGAAGGCCAACGGCGGTGGCGCCTTCGCGCAGCTCAACTCCGTCGCCTCAATGAAAAACTTTGCCGACTTCGCGACCTACTCCGCATCGAAGGCCGCAGCCTACTCCATCACCCAAGCCTTGCGCGACACCTTGCAGGCGCAGGGCACGCGCGTGGTCAGCGTCCACCCAGGACCTATCGCAACCGATATGGCAAGCGGCCTGGGCATCGGTGAAATCGCCGAGCCCGCCGAGCTTGTTCCCCAGGCCATTATTGCGGCACTGGAGGCGGACGATTTCCACGCGTTTCCTGACACGATGGCCAAACAAGTCGGCGCTGTCTACCGGGATTTCGCGAGTAATATCGTGGAAGCCAATCTGATGGAAGGTTGATTGAAGCGGTGGCGGTCAAGGACGACGCTCGCCGCCAACCACCAAACGCGATCAGAGGATGACCATGCCTAAACCCAAAGTCCTTATCTTTGATGTCAACGAAACTCTGCTCGATCTCGCCCCGTTGCAAACATCTGTCGGCAAGGCACTCGGCGGGCGAGAAGAGCTCGTGCCGCTATGGTTTTCAACCATGCTGCACTACTCGCTGGTAGAGACCCTGACTGGAAGCTATCACAGCTTTGGAGAAATCGGCGCCGCCGCGCTAATGATGGTGGCGGAAACGCAAGGCATTGAACTCGATCACCAGGACGCCAAGGCCGCAGTTGTGATACCAATTCTTTCGCTGCCGCCGCACGAGGATGTTGCTGCCGGGCTCAAAATGCTTGCCGAGAACGGTTTTCGGCTCGTCAGCTTGACCAACTCGCCCGCAGAGGGGGCAGAAACGCAATTAAGCAACGCAGGTCTGACCGAGCTGTTTGAAAAACGCTACAGCGTTGAGAGCGTGAAAGTGTACAAACCACACCCGGACACTTACCGCATGGTGCTGCGTGATCTCGGCATAAAACCGGAACAAGCCTTGATGGTTGCCGCACATGCCTGGGATCTGGCGGGCGCCAAGGCGGTTGGGCTTCAGACGGCCTTTATCGCGCGGCCGGGCACGGCGTTATACCCAAACGTGGCGCGACCCGACTATGTCGTCAACGACCTTCCGGCACTCGCGAAAGTGCTGCGCGACGTTGCTGAAAGTGAAGCGAAGAAATAAGCCTGCAAGGCGGGAATCAGTCCAGGCGCTGCAACCAACCATAGTCTCGCAGCCTTGCGATCTGCTGTGTAATCCAGCGTTGCCGCTCACGAACGTAGGCGGTGGGCTGGTCCACGTGCAGTTGTTTTGGGTTCGGCAGCACGGCGGCCAGTAGTGCCGCCTGGGCATCGGTCAGTTGCGATGGCTGCTTTGCGAAGTAGATGCGGCTGGCTTCGGGGACGCCATAGACGCCCGGACCAAATTCAGCGATATTGAGATAGACTTCGAGAATACGGCGTTTCGGCCAGATCAGTTCGATGCCGACGGTGAACCAGGCCTCCATTCCTTTGCGCAGCAAGTTGCGCCCGGGCCACAGAAACAGGTTCTTGGCCACTTGCTGGGTGATCGTGGAGGCACCCCGCAGCGACTGCCCCTCCAGCCGGTCAGCCACGGCATCCTGTATGGCCTTGACGTCGAAGCCGTGGTGGTCGGGAAACTTCTGGTCTTCCGCCGCCATGACCGCCAACGGCGCCGCCGATCCCAGCGCGGGCCAGTCCTTCCATTGATAGTGATAGACGCTGCCCTCCAGGATACGTTGTTCGAGCATGAAGGCTGTCACCGGCGGGTCCAGCCAGCGCAGCAGCAGTATGGGCAACCAGCTCAGCAACAACACCAATAGAACCGTAAAAGACAGCCAGCGCACGGCTGCTCGTGACGCTTTGCGCCTTTTGTTTTTTCGCGGCATGGGACAAGAGGATTCTAGTCAGCAGTAGGGGAATATTACCTCATTATTAACCCGAGTATCGTCTTTGCTGGGCAGTTGGTGGGCAACAGGGTGGAGCCTGTGGGCACAACCCATGTGTTCCACAAGTGCTAGCCAGGTGACCGGAAAGGACCTTTAATTTAGTGGTGCCGGAAAGAGGAGTCGAACCTCCGACCTACTGATTACGAATCAGTTGCTCTACCAGCTGAGCTATTCCGGCCTGGTGGGGTCGCGAGTATAAAAGAATCGCGCGGGAGGTGCCAATTCAGGGCTTGGACGTATCGCTGTTGCGCACGCGGATGATGACATCCACACCCTCGAGTTGGGTACCCGGCGGCGGTGCGGGAAGCTGGTCGACCGGCAGTTGGCCGGTGCGGATATCGGAGAGCTCGCCGGTGTCCACATTATAGAAGTGGTGGTGGTTGCTGCGGTTGGTGTCGTAAAAGGCGCGACGCGGATCGACATTGACTTCGCGCAGAATGCCTTTCTCCGCGAACAGGCCCAGGGTGTTGTACACGGTGGCCTTGGAGACACTGTTGCCGCAGGCGTTGACCAGTTCCAGCACCTGGTCGGCACTGACGTGCTGGTCGCGGGTCAGCAGAACCCGGGCAATCTGCAGGCGCTGCTGGGTCGGGAGAATATCGTGCCGGCGCAGACGGGCCGCGGCTTCGTCGTCGCTAAGTACTTTAAAACTCGCCGGTTCATTCATTCTGGCAGTATACGACGGCGATTTAGACAAAGTCCAGATCACCGGAGATCAGTCTTTTTTTATATTATTTTCAGGTAGATACGGGTTTATTTCCACGCCGAGCGGGCGTTCCAGCAGTACGTCTACCAGTAACTCGGCGCTGGCCAGGCCCAGGATTACGCCGTTGCGAAAGTGGCCGGCATTGACATAGAGGTTAGCCAACGCGGGGTGTGGGCCAATGACCGGTGTGCCGTCGGGGCTGCCGGGGCGCAGGCCGGCCCAGTGCTTGACCACCGGCAGGCCGTTCAGACCGGGCAGGAGCGCGTAAGCGGCGCCCGTGAGTTCCTGCCGGGCGGCGTCGGTGGTCTGTTTATCGAAACCGCTGTACTCGAGGGTGCTGCCGAAGAGGATGTGCCCGTCCTGGCGCGGGATGGCGTAGCGGCCCTGGTGCAGGGTGATCGGGCTCAGCAGGCCTGGCGGCCCTTTGAAGAGGATCATTTGGCCGCGCACCGGCTCAATGGGCAGAGCGAGCCCGGTGGGCGCGAGCAGGTCGCCGCTCCAGGCGCCTGTGGCCACTATATAGGTATCCGCAGAAAGATCGCCCTGAGGGGTCTGTACCGAGGCGACCCGCCCGTGCTGGATATTCCAGCCGAGCACGGGGCAGTCGTTGCGCACCTCCACGCCCAGTTGTTCGATGCGTGCGCGCAGTGCTTTCACCAAGCGCGGGTTGCGCACCTGCCCGGCCTCGGGCAGCCAGGCGCTGCGCGCCGGCTCGATACCCAGTTGCGGCTCCACTTCTTTCGCTTCGGCCGCCGACAGCCACGCCAGGTTGACGCCAAAGCGCTGCGCCCACTGCTCGGCTTGCTCGGCATCGTCGACGTCGGTGACCAACAGACCGGACTGCAGGCACTGCGGATCGATGCCGGTGTCTTCGCGCAGCTCCAGACAATAATCCGGGTAGCGGATCTGGCTCAGCCGTGCCAACCGGCTGACGGCATCGCTGTAACGCCAGGGATACAGAGGCGAGAGAATGCCGCCTCCGGCCCAGGAGGATTCCCGGGCCGGCTGGGTTTTCTCCAGCACGGTGACGCGCAAGCCCGCGTCGGCCAGTTGCCGGGCGGTGAGCATGCCGATCAGTCCGGCACCGATAACGATGCAATCGGGCTTCACGGCGCGGCCTGCGCCGGGTCAGCGGCGCCAGCAGACCTCATCGGCAAACGCGCCCCCGTACTCCGGGCCCTGCTCGCCCACGGCGAACACCCCGCAGGGGTCGCTCTGCTGCGACCCCACCGGACGCGCAGTGACCTGAAAGCTATGGTCGTCGGCCCCGGTGATGCGTAACCGGTAGTAGCCGTCAGGGGAGGCGGTGGAACGCCAGCCGAGTGCCGCCAGCGCCGGCGCATAGCTGAAATTAAGCGCCCGCCAGCGCTCTTGCGCCAGCTGCACCTCGAGCAACGCCGCCATGGCGTCACTGCGCCGTGACTTGGCGACCAGTCCACTGAAGGACGGAACAGTAATGACGGCGAGGATCGCAACGATGGCCAGGGTGATCAGCAGTTCGATTAAGGAAAAACCCGTCAGCGGGAATCGGTTCATGGCGCAACTCCTTTTGCTGTGTGGATACGGGCAGACACATCCTTGCGCAGCCCGGAAGCTCGACTATACTTGCGCCGACAACAGGGAACAAGTTGCCCGGGAGCCTGATCATGGACGAGACAGGACACGCCGGTTTTACGCTTACCGAACTGCTGATCACCCTGGCCCTGGCAGCCCTGCTCGCCGGCCTTGCGGTGCCCGCCATGTCGCGCTTAGTCGACAACGGCCGCCTGCGCGGCGCAGCGGAGCAGCTGACGCAGGATCTTCGCCAGGCGCGTAACCGTGCATTGACGTTGCAGCAGGATGTGTACCTTAGCTTCGCCGCGCCGCCCGGCGGGGCCTGGTGTTATGGCTGGCGGGCCGGGCGGCGTTGCGACTGCCGGCTGCAAACCGCCTTGCCGGGCGCTTGCCGCGACGGCGCCGGATTGCAGCGCCGCGATGCGGGGGATTTTCCACGCGTGGCGTTGCACGGGCCGCGGCGTGCCAGGGTGTCCGGGCTGCGTTTCGCCGCGCTGCGCGGCACGGCCGAGGCCGGTTCCTTCGCTCTGCAGAACGCCGCGGGGGAGGTGCGGGTGATTGTCAGCCCGCTCGGGCGGGTGCGCGCCTGCGCGGTGTCGGGCCGGGTGTTCGCGCCGTGCTGAATGCCTGCAGACAGCGCGGCATGACGCTGGTCGAACTGATGATCGCGATGACCCTGTCGCTGCTGGCGCTGGCCGCCGTGATCGCCGCTTACAGCGCCACCGCCCGGCACGGAGCGCTGCAGTTGCACTCGGCGCACCTGCGCCAGCAGCTCTACGGCATGATTCATTTAATCAGCCGCGATCTGCGCCGCGCGGGTTACTGGCAGTTCGACCCCTCACGGTTAACACCACTCGACAATCCGTTTCAGCAGGCCGACAACCGCCTGCGCGTCGCTGCGCTGAGGGGCGAGCCGGTGGATTCCTGCGCGTTGCTGGCGTACGACCTGGATGCCGACGGCCACGTCGGGGTTGGGCAATGTCCGCACGGGCGGTGCAAGGTCGCCACCGATAGCGATAATGTCGAACAGTTCGGCTTCCGGCTGCGCCATCAGAGCCTGCAGATGCGCTACGGCGGGGCGACATTTGATTGCGCCAGCGGTTACTGGCAGAGCGTTAACGATCCCGAGGTGGAAATCACCCGCCTGCACTTTCAACTGCACCAGCATTGCCTCAATCTCGCCGACAATACGCAACCCTGTCATGGCACCGATGCACAGCTGCTGCAACGCGTTGTGCGTATCGACATTGGCGCGCGCCTGCGTCATCGACCGGACACTGCGTTGCAGCTGACGCGCTGGGTAACGGTTCGCAACGATCGGCTCGTGAGTGCCGCGCCTTGAACGTCTTCGCTTCTCCCGTCCGCCAACGCGGTATAGCCAGCTTACTTGTGGCGCTGGTACTGATGCTGTCGATGAGTCTGATCACGCTGTCGACCGCCCGCACTCAATGGGCGGAAACGCAGATGGTGGGTAACGAATACAGCCACTACCGGCTGCGCTTGCGCGCCGAATCCGGCTGGGAGCAGGCCAGCGACCGGTTGCTACAGATCACCCCGCTGAAATGGCGGGCGCTGGACGGTGCCCTGGTCAGTCAGTTCACAGCGCCGGCCGGGCGCGAGGGGGTGCGGACTCGTGTCCTACTCAGGCGCGCCGCCGCCGACAATCCGTTTATCTCATTGCAGGCCGTGGCCAGGCAGGCCGACGGTGAAGCGCCGACCGGTCGCGTCAGTCAGACACTGCGGCTGCTGACGGTGTTGACACCGTTGGCGGAAACCGCGCCGCCACTGATCCTAAACGGCTGCCTGTCGACAGTGAGCGCGATGGACCTCTACCCGCGCGCCAGCGACAGTAGCGCAGCCGGTGCGGCACTGTGGCAATTTGCCCGCGCCGCCTGTCCCCTGCCGCGGTCAGTAGATGTGCACGGCGGCGGGCTCGTCGATAACGCGCAGGGCCAGCCGGCGGACAGCTTATGGGGCAGGTTGTTCACCGTCACCCGCGAGGACTATGCACAGCTGGCCAACGCCGACCTTGCCTCGCCCGCGGCGCGCCGGCGTTACTGGCTGGCCGGCGCCCGCCCGGGCACGCTCGTCTGGCGGCTGAGTCTCGGCAGCGTTGCACAGCCAGTGGTGCTGGTGTTTCCGGCTGCCGCCGGCTGCCCGCGTTTTGCCGCCGGTGTGCACATCGTCGGTCTGGTGCTCATTGAGAGCGACTGCCCCGACCCCCTGGCCGCAGTCGGCGTGGAAATCACCGGTACGCTGGCAGTGGACGGCGCTCTTAATACTGGTAACGCCCGGCTGCGGCTGAAGCATATTCAGGTGGCGGACCCGGCGCGCTCGCGACTGGCGCTGCCGGCGCTGCGCGGCGTCAGGGTTCCCGGCAGTTGGAGAGACTTTTGAACCGCCCTGGAACCGACAGGGGCTTCAGTCTGCTCGAGGCACTGGTAACCCTGCTGGTGCTAAGTGTGGGTCTGCTCGGCCTGGGGCGATTACAAGCTCGCCTGTGGCGCGACAGCGCTGAGCTGCGCACTAACGCCGACGCCTTTCTGTTGGCGGGCAACGCGCTGGAAACCGCCCCTGTCGACTGGCTTGTGCAGAGCCCGGCAGCGGAGCTGCCGGGTCTCGCGGGGCACCGGTACGCTGTGACGCTCACCCAGTCTGAATCGCCTTCCCCGGCCGACTCCCTGCTCATCACCCGTCTGGCGTTCTCCTGGCGACAGCGCTCCGCTACCCGGTCATTGGCCCTCAGCGCCAGCCGCAACACTGCCATCCAGCCCCGGGATGCGCTCTGGCTCCTGCCTACCCCCTGATTACGCCGTTCGTCGCTCTCCAAGCACCGCGGGTCGGTCAACGGACCCATTGATCGCTATAAAGTTTTCGCCCATTTAGCCCCTATAGAGGTGCGCGGCGGACAAGCGCGTGACGGCCGAATCTACCGCTCGTCGCGAATCCCGCTCCATTGATCGGAATTGGTTTTACGGGCCGCCGCCGGCAGGAGTAGAAACAAGTCATGAGCAAAACACGCGGATTTACTTTGATCGAACTGATGGTGACCTTGTCGGTCGCCGCGATCCTGCTGACTGTGGGCGTTCCCAGTATGCGTGACCTGATCGCCAACAACCGGCTGACCGCGGCCACCAATGTGTTCGTCTCGTCGCTGAATATCGCCCGCAGCGAGGCGATCAAGCAAGGTCGCAACGCCTCCGTATGCGTCAGTGACACCGCTACTCAGACCAGCTGCAGCGGCACCGACTGGCGCAAAGGCTGGCTGGTGTGGGTGGACGTCAACAAGAACGGCACGCTCAATTACCCCAATGAGGTGATCCGCACGGTGCAGCCGTTGACGGATTCCATCCAGATGGTCAGCGCCCGGAACAGTTTTCAGATCGATCCACAGGGCAGCGTGGACAACCCGAATGCCAACGTCACCCTGTGCGATAACCGCAGCGGGGAGACCGGCCGGCAGTTGCGCATCATGGCGACCGGCGGCATCAGCCTGAACAGTCAATACAGCGGTTGCTAGTGGGATGGCCCGAATGAACAGTATGCACGCTCAACCATCGATATCTTCGCCGGCACGACACGCGAGCGGTTTTACGCTTATCGAAGTACTGGTCTCCGTCCTGGTGCTGTCCATCGGGCTGCTGGGGCTGGCGAGCCTGCAGGCCACCAGCTTGCGCTACAACAATGATTCATCGGCGCAGACCCAGGCAGCCTATCTGGCCAGCGACATGGCCGACCGTATGCGCGCCAATCTGAGCGAGGCGGCCAACTACCCGGGCACCCCGGCTGCGGCAGATCTGTCCTGTTATAGCAGCGGCTGCTCGCCGAGCGCAATGGCCGGTAACGATATCGCCGAATGGAATACGGCGCTGGACACGCTGCCGGCGGGCAAGGGGACCATTACGGCTGTCGCCGGCGGCCTGTACAAGATCACCGTCATGTGGGACGAAAACCGCACCGGCGCCACCGGCACCAACTGCGATCCAAACGACAAAACCGACCTGCGTTGCGTATCGATCACCACCCAACCCTGATGAACGCCATGCCTACAATGACTGACAACCTATCCTGCCGCCCCCCGCGCGGCTTCTCCATGGTCGAACTGATGGTCGCCATGACCATCGGCCTGATCCTGATGGCCGGCGTGGTACAGATATTCAGCGGCTCCAAGGCCAGCTATATCATGCAGGAAGGCAGCTCGCGCCTGCAGGAGAACGCCCGCTTCGCACTGGGCCGCCTGTCGCACGACATCGGAGCCGCCGGCTATCTGGGCTGCCTGGAGAGCGCCGCGCCGATGTATCCGTTCACCAATGATCTGGCCGATAAGACGGCGGTCTCCGGTTACGATTTCGCCACGCCGCTGTTCGGCACCGAGGGCACCGGCGCCAACGGCAGCGACACCATCAGCATCAGCCGTGCCGCGGCGACCTCCGGTATCCGTATAACGACGCCGATGGACGAACCGATCTCGGCACTGCAACTGGACGACACCGACAGCGCTTACAAGGCGCTGGAGCAGTTCGACATCCTGGTGGTCGGCGACTGTGGCACCGCCTCGGTGTTCATGATCACCAACGACCCGAAGACCAGCGCGGGTCTCATCGAACACACCAGCGGCGTCATCGCCACTGCCGGCTCGGCCCTCGGTCAGTCGAACCTCACCGGCGACCTCGGTACGGTATATGGCTCAGACGTCTCCTCGGTCGCCGGTGCCTTTCGCGTCGGCACCTCCACCTACCGGCTGTGCCCCAGCACCTCGGGCACGGGCACCTCGCTGTTTCTCAACACCTGCGATCCTGCCGGCGCCAACGAACTGGTGGAAGGCGTGCAGGACATGCAATTTGACTACGGCGTGGATACCGACACTGTGATGGGCGCCGACGCCTATCTGAACGCTGACCAGGTGACCGCCGCC
>JASBSN010000037.1 GCA_030148915.1 Thiogranum sp. | reverse complement strand
CGATACCATGCTCGCTCATATCAACCCCAAGGCGCGCAAACCGATGGATATCGTCTTGTTTGCGCGCGAAGGCTGCCAGTATTGCGCTCGCGCCAAGAGTCTGTTGCGCGAGCACGGTATGGCCTTCGAGGAAATCAGGGTCGGTGACGAGGTGTCACTGCGTAGCGTGCGCGCGGCTTCCGGCAGCGACACGGTACCGCAGGTGTTTGTCAACGGTACCTGTGTCGGGAATTCCGAAGACCTCGAAGCCTGGCTGAAAGAGCAGGAAACGCAGGCGGCCTGAGCGAGCCGCGGCGCCCGCCCGTTGCGTCATGCACGGGCGGGGGCTTCTTCAGTTCAGTAGCGGCGCTTTTGCCGCCTTTAGAGGTTTTACGCAGCTTAGATTGCACTGCGACAGCGCGGTGTTGACCATTTCCACCGCCTTGTTGCGCGGAAACGTCCCGCGCCAGGCCAGCGCTACGGTGCGGCTGGGTACCGGGCTGGTGAAACGGCGGATTTCCAATAGGCGTTGAGAGTAACGGTCGGCGCCGGCGGCGGTGCACGGCAGCACCGTCACGCCCAGACCCGAGACGACCATATGGCGGATAGTTTCCAGTGAGCTGCCCTCGATGGTGTGTTCCAGTTCACCTTCGAGACCGGGTTTGGGGATGCAGGCGGGGCAGGCCTCCAGCACATGGTCCCGGAAACAGTGGCCGGCCCCCAACAGGAGTACGGTTTCGTTTTCCAGTTGTGAGGATTTAATGCTTTTGCGTTGCGTCAACGGATGCGCGGCCGGCATCAGTACGACAAAAGGTTCTTTATACAGGGGCCGGGTAACCACGCCCTGTTCGTCGAACGGCAGCGCGATGATGATCATGTCGAGGTCGCCGCGCTTGAGCTTTTCGGTGAGCACCGATGTGTAGTTTTCTTCAACGAACAATGGCATTTTCGGCGCCAGCTTGCGCATAACCGGTATCAGTTCCGGAAACAGATAGGGGCCGACAGTGTGTATCGCGCCGAGTCGCAACGGACCGCTCAGCTGGTCCTTGCCCTGCTGGGCGATCTGCTTGACGCCGGCGGCGGCCTCCAGCGCGTGTTGCGCCTGTTCGACAACCCGCTCGCCCACCGGCGTCACGGTGATGTCGCTGGCCCGCCGCTCGAACAGCTGCACGCCCAGTTCCTCCTCGAGTTTCTTGATGGCGATACTGAGCGTCGGCTGGCTGACGAAGCAGGCCTTGGCGGCGTGGCCGAAATGTTTTTCTCGGGCGACAGCAATAATGTAACGTAACTCGGTCAGAGTCATGCGGGCTCCTGATGGCCGGATCTGTGCAGTGATAGATTTAGACTATAGCACCTATTGGGACAATTTAATGGCTGTCGGCGGGCGCGCGTACTAAACTGACAAAAAGGTAAACGCCTAAGCGCACGTGTAAAGCGCGCGACACTAAACAGGAGGATGTCCATGAAACTACCAGGTCAATGGCTGACTGCGGCCGCTTTCTTAGCAGTGGGCGCCAGCGTTTCGGCGGCGCCGCTGGGCTTGCCACCGGTGCCGGTGCCGGCGGACAACCCGCAGACACCCGCCAAAATCAAACTCGGCGACCGGCTGTTCCACGACAAGCGTTTCAGCGCCGATGGTAAAGTCAGTTGCTCGACCTGTCACGACAAGACGAAGGCGTTCACCGATCATCTACCCGTCTCAAAAGGCTTTAACGGTCTTACCGGGACGCGTAACGCCCCTACGGTGATCAACTCCGCTTATATGAAAACCCTGTTCTGGGACGGGCGCGAGCCCGATCTGGAAGGCCAGTCCAAGCAGCCTCCCGTCAACCCGGTGGAGGGCGGCTTGCATGACCACAAACCGATTCTCAAAACCATCCGCGGGGATCGCGAGTATACGGCGGCCTTTAGCGAGGTTTTCGACGTGGCACCCGAGGCCATCAGTATGGATCACGTGGCCAAGGCCATTGCCAGTTTCGAGCGTACCGTGGTGTCCGGGGATTCGCCCTTTGACCGCTATCAGTATGGCGGCGACAAAACCGCGCTGAGCGAAGCTCAGGTGCGCGGTCTGGAGCTGTATCGCAATAAAGCGCGCTGTGTGTCCTGCCACACCATCGAGGCAACCCAGGCGATATTCACCGATAACCGCTTCCATAATATCGGCATCGGCTTCAAGAAAATCCGCGGCCAGGAAGAGCAGACGGCCGAAGAGTTTGTGCGTTCCAAACGTGCCGGTGCCGATGTCGACAAGACGGTGCTCACCAACGCCAATGTCTCTGAGCTGGGGCGCTTCGCGGTAACTGAAAATCCCACCCAAGTGGGGGCTTTCAAGACCTCGACGCTGCGTAATATCGCCGTTACCCAGCCCTATATGCACGACGGCAGCCTGAAAACACTCGCCGATGTAGTCGACTTTTATAACAACGGCGGGCGGCTTAAAGAAACCGATCCGCTGTCTGCTTTCCAGAGCGGCGGTATTCGTCCGCTGCACCTCACCGACCAGGAAAAGCAGGATCTGGTGGCATTCCTGGAATCTCTCACCAGTCCGCAGTTCAAGCCGCAGGCCGGCAAGTAACCAGGGAGGCACAATAAATGAGCAAATCACTCAATCGACGGGAATTCCTCAAACGCGGCAGCGCGCTGTTGGCGGCGGGCAGTCTGCCCTTGTCGCTGGTCGAGGTGGCGTTTGGCAAAAACAGCCCGGAAAACTTCACCTTCGCCTACGTCTCCGATTCTCATATCACCCACGTAAAGGGTAAAGAGTTCGTGCGCAACTGGGATCGCGGGCTGATACGGGCCATCGCCGAGACCAATCTGCTCGACCCGCGCCCGGACTTCGTTTTCTACGGTGGCGATATCGCCCAGCTCGGCAAGCGCGAGGAAATCGACCACGGTCTGGAAATCCTCTCGGCGCTGCGCGGTGACGTGCATTACGTCATGGGTGAGCACGACTACTACCTGGATCTTGG
The DNA here is from genome assembly GCA_030148915.1 of Thiogranum sp. Classification (GTDB taxonomy): domain Bacteria; phylum Pseudomonadota; class Gammaproteobacteria; order DSM-19610; family DSM-19610; genus Thiogranum. Next base: position 12,103 of record JASBSN010000037.1, on the reverse strand, counting down.
CGATTACTGGCGTAAGCAGCTCGGCCCGGATCACTACAGCTTCGATCACAAGGGCGTGCACTTTGTCGTCCTTAACAGCATCCTTACCTTCGACGAGTGGACCCATGATAAATGGCCCAGCGCCGAGGAACGCATGCACCAGATGGCGCGGCTGGATAACCCCCAGGGCTCCCCGTTCATGGTCGGTCAGGCGCAGCGTGATTGGTTGAAAAAGGATTTGGATAAAATCAGCAAGGACACACCGTTGGTAGTGCTCTCGCACTCGCCATTGCAGAAGATCTACAAGGGCTGGAACTTCTGGACCGATGACGCCGAGCAGGTGCAGGCGCTGCTCAAGCCGTTCAACAAGGTCAGCGTGCTGTACGGCCATGTGCATCAGATTCAGTACAACCAGATCGGCAATATCAGCTTCAATTCCGCCATGGCCACCGCCTGGCCCTGGCCGTATCCCGCCAGCTACAAGCAGGCGGCGAGCTACATGCCGAAACTCACCGTGGATATGAATCGGGCCAATCCGTTCTTCGAACGCGATGCCACCGGTTGGCAATTCATCAATACGCATACCGGCAATGTCGATGTTCACTATCTGCTGCCCGACAACACCAACCGTGTGGTGGCGTATGACCGTAAAGCCGGCCATCCGGTGGATTCTGAATATCAGGCAGCAGAAGACCGCATACCGCCGCAGACCCACTATTGATTGCGCGAGGAGCATTCAGTATGAAAACAACTACCAGACCCTACCTGTTGCTGGCCGCCTGCGGCATTATGCTCGCCGGCTCCGCCGCCGCGGACGAGTTCACCAAGGCTGATCTGGATCGCTGGCAGGCCGAGTACCAGGCCTCGGTCGACAAGGGGGAAAAGCTCTTTCACGGTGGGCTGAAGTCAAAAAACACCGTCTCCTGTGACCAGTGTCATCCCAATGCCACCAACATCCATCCGGAAACCTATCCCAAGTTCCAGCAGCAACTGGGCAAAGTGGTGGTGCTGGGGGAGATGATCAACTGGTGCATCATGAACCCGCTGGAAAGTGAGCCGCTGGCGCTGGATGATCCCGATATGGTCGATTTACAGTCGTATATACACTGGGAGCGTCGCGGCGTAGCGTTGGAACCGGGTAAACACTAGGGCAGCTCTGATCAATTCGTCATACCGGCGTAGGCCGGTATCCAGATTATTGAAACCCCTGGATGACGCGCTTCGCTCGCCCTTCGGGCCGCCCTGCGGGCGTTCAATAAGAAAGTAATCAAAGAGTCTTTGGCGCTACCGGCACCCACGAGTGGGGTGCTGTGTTGCGTTGTGTCAGGAGTAACGGCTGGCGCTCAGCCCGAACAGTTTCTCAGTATCTTATCAGCGTGGTTGAAATCCTCTCCCGCCGTATCCAGCCAGTGGAGCAGTGTCGCCCACGATTCGCTATCCTTGTGCGTGTCGCGCTCGGCCAGTTCGTGGATGCCGAGGCCCTGTTCAGCGGCGTTGACGTAGTGCTGGGTGTCGCGGATACGGGCGATGACCGGAATATCCACTTCTTGCAGAAAACGCTCAAGCTTGTCCACCGCGCGGGTATGGGCACGGTTGCGGTTGGTGACAATCGCCAGTTGCGTGCGATGAGCATGCGCTTTGGCCACCACCAGCAGCTCGCGGACAAACTCGGCGGTGGAGTGAATATCGATCCAGGAGGGCAACACCGGAATCAGAATGATGTCGCTTTCCGCCACCCGGTCCTCGATATCGATCAGACCGTAACTGGCGGGGGTATCGGTAATCAGGTAGCGCGTATTGTCCGGCACCCGCATGTGCCAGCTGCGGGTGGAGCCTTGGGGCGCCGGCGCAAAGGCGGCGATTCCGTGCACGGGAGGACGGCAGCTTTGACGCTGCTTTAGCCAGCGCACGCTGGAGGCCTGTCGGTCGTAGTCGAACAGCGAAGTGGCATAGCCCTGGCAGGCGCAGTAACTCGCCAGGTTAGTGGCCACGGTGGTTTTACCGCAGCCGCCTTTGGTATTCATGACACTGATTCGTAACACCGTGGGGTGGGACCTCGTAGCTGAAATGCTCGTCATTTAGCATCTATCTGAGCCTGTCGATTCTATCACGATTGAAGGCGACGTCTAGCCGAGCCAGTAGGGATAGATCTGGCATATATCCTGCTGAGGTTCGCCCCAGAGGCCGGTGTACGGGGGCAGGCGGTGAGAAATGCGGGCTAGAGCCGGATATACGGGTGCGTCACGGTGAACCAAGCGCCGCAGCCGTGCACCGCGGTGTCCGGCCCGCCAGCAGGCAGCGCAACGCCTGTTCGGTGCTGCGGGCCAGATAGTGGCTGCTGTGCTGCATAAGCTGCTCCAGCGGCAGCGGCCCGGGACACAAACTGAGCACTGCACTAAAACCGGCGTCGTGCAGATCGAAGGCGGTGTCGTCCAACCGCCCGGCGATGGCGATGCAGGGTACCGCATGCCGCTCGGCCAGTGCCGCGACGGCGCCGGGCGCCTTGCCGAAGCGGGTCTGGTAATCGAGGCAGCCTTCGCCGGTCAACACCAGGTCGGCCCCGGCAATGGCATCCTCGACGTGCAGCAGTTCGAGCACCAGTTGTGCGCCCGGTTTGAGTTGTGCCTGAAAAAAAGCCGATAGCCCCGCGCCCATGCCGCCGGCTGCGCCACCACCCGGCAACGAACGGATATCCTTGTGCAGCTCCCTGGCGATAATCTCGGCGAGGTTGGCCAGTCCCTGCTCCAGTTGTACCACCTGCGCCGGGGTCGCGCCTTTTTGCGGCGCATATACCGCGGTCGCGCCCCGCTCACCCAGCAGCAGGTTGTCGACGTCGCAGGCGACGTCCAGCCTGGTATCGCCCAGTCGCGGGTCGATGCCGCTATCATCAATACTGCGGATACGCGCCAGATTGGCGCCGTTACCCACAAGAGGTTGCGCGTCGCTGTCGAGAAAGCGTATACCCAGCGCCGTCGCCAGTCCGGTGGCGCCGTCGCTGGTGGCGCTGCCGCCGAGGCCGAGCACGATGTGTCGTGCACCGAGATCGAGCGCGGCGCTCACCAGTTGGCCGACACCGAAGGTGGAGGTGGCTAAGGCATCGGCCCGATCAGCGCCCAGCAGGGCCAGCCCGGCCGCCGTGGCCATTTCGATCACCGCCAGCCGACGTTCGGCGCTGTAAAGAAAGGCGGCAGCGATGGTCTCGCCCAGAGGGCCGCGTACGCGGCGTACCTGTCGTTGCGCCTGGAGTGCGGTTGCAAGACTATCGATCAGACCGTCGCCGCCGTCGGCGACCGGGATGCTCAGGATCTCCGCGTCGGGCATCACGCGGCCAATACCGGCGCTCATGGCCGCGGCCGCCTGCGCTGCGCTGAGCGAGCCCTTGTAGGCGTTGGGAGCTACCACAATTTTCACTCGCCTGTCCCCGGTGTCCGTAGAGCGGCCGCAGGGCCGGAAAAACGCACTGCATAGACATTCAGTCTAGCGTAAACCAGGGGGCGTTTATACGCTTCGCGCGGTGCCGCTTGCGGTTTGCCATTTGCGCGTAATCCCCGAATAATACTGCCTCGGCCGAAAAAGCATAAACGAGGTGTTACGTGTCCCGCAGGATCCCCGCTATCCGCTTTGGCGTCGCTCTATCCGGTTGGCTTGGGGCAACGCTTGTGTGTTTGCCGTCAGGGTCGGCTCTGGCGCAGCCGCCGACGCTGCAAACCGAGCCGGCCACGGTGCGCCAACTGAGCAATGAGCAGCGCTTCGATGGCGTCGTCGAGGCGGTCTCGCGCTCTACCGTCTCGGCGCAGACCGGCGGTGAAATTATCGAACTGCCTTTCGACGTGAATGACTTTGTGCCCAAGGGCGAGGTGATCGCGCGCATTGACGATGCCCGGCAGAAGGCGCAACTGGACAAGGCCAAAGCGGACGCGGCCAGGGCGCGCGCGCGTTTCCAAGACGCCGAATCGAATTACAAACGTATCAGCCAGCTGATCAAGAAAAACGTCGTCAGCAAGTCAGAGGTGGACCGCTCCGAAGCGGATATGAAGTCGGCCCGCGCGCAGCTAAATGCCGCGCTGGCCGCACTTGATCAGGCGCGGGAACAATGGGCCTATACTACGGTGCGCGCCCCGTTCAACGGCGTTATGGTCGAGCGTTTTGTCGATCTTGGCGAGCAGGTGCAGGTCGGCACCCGGTTGGCGACCGGCCTGTCGTTGGAAAAGTTGCGCGTCAAAGCCGAGGTGCCGGCCTACTATGCCTTGCGCGTGCGCGAGGCCGGCCATGCCCGCGTCAGCGTGCCGGACGGCGCTTGGGTGGACAGCGAGCGTTTGACCTTTTTCCCCTATGCCGATCCGGCCAGCCATACTTTTACGGTGCGCGTGGAACTGCCCGACGGACAACACGGCTTGTATCCGGGCATGCTGGCCAAAGTGGCTTTCAGCGTCGGCGAGCGTTCTGAGCTGGCGATACCGAGTCAGGCGATTGTGCACCGCAGCGAAGTGACCGGCGTGTATGTGCTCGGCGAGGGCGACCGGCTGCAGTTTCGCCAACTGCGTATCGGTCGTGAAGTTCCCGGCGATCTGACCGTGGTGCTGGCCGGCCTTGAGGCCGGTGAACGTATCGCCCTGGATCCGGTGGCCGCGGGCATCGACCTCAAGCGACAGCGTGCCGGCAACGCCCATGACTGATCGCCTGGGTTTTTCCGGGCGTGTCGCCCGGCAGTTTCTGCAGACCGAAATCACCCCCTTGCTGGCCTTGTTGGGGTTGCTGCTCGGGCTGTTTGCCATCGCCGTCACGCCGCGCGAGGAAGAACCGCAGATCGATGTGACGTTCGCCAACGTGTTCATTCCGTTCCCCGGTGCTTCGGCGCGCCAGGTGGAACAGCTGGTGACGACCTCCACCGAACAGGTGCTGTCGGAAATCGAGGGCGTCAAACACATCTATTCGACATCGCGCCCGGGCATGGCGGTGCTCACGGTTGAGTTCGAGGTCGGTCAGCATCGCACCGAGGCCATCGTGCGTCTGTACAACGCGCTGTATTCCAATCAGGACTGGCTGCCGGCGGGCGTCGGTGTCGGTCAGCCCCTGGTCAAGCCCAAGGGTATCGACGATGTGCCGATTGTCTCCGTCACACTGTGGAACGACGCTGCGCGGCAGGGTGCGGCCGAGTTGCGCAGCGTGGCGCACGCGCTGGAGGCCGAGCTGAAACGCGTGCCCGGCACCCGTGACATCTATACGCTCGGCGGTCCCGACCCGGTAGTACACGTCCTGCTCGACGCTCAACGCCTGGCCGGTTTTGGTATCTCGCTCAGCGATCTGCGCGCTTCTTTGCAGGCGGCCAACCGCTCCAGCGAGGCCGGCGCCCTGGTGGCCGATAACAAGGTGGTGCGCATCAAAGCCGGCGAACTGTTCCGCTCGGCCGAGGAACTGGACAACCTGGTGGTGGGTATGCGCGACGGCGGCCCGGTTTATCTGCGCGACGTGGCCGACATCCGCCACGGCCCGGATCAGCCGGAGCAGTACGTCTGGTACGGCAGTGGTCCGGCCGGCAGCGAGACGGCCCGGGCCAACGGCCTGCAACCGGCGGTTACGCTGGCGATCGCCAAGCAGCCGGGCACCAACGCGGTGGATATCGCCGACCAGGTGATCGCGCGCATGCAGGCCATGCAGGGCACGTTCATCCCCGACGGAGTGCACACGCAGATTACCCGTAACTACGGTATCACCGCAGATCAGAAGGCGCAGACGCTGATCAAAAAGCTGATTTTTGCCACCGCCTCGGTGGTGCTGCTGGTGATATTCAGCCTCGGTTGGCGCGAAGCCATCATTGTCGGCGCGGCGGTCATCATCACGCTGGCGATTACCCTGTTCGCCTCCTGGGCCTGGGGCTTCACCCTCAACCGGGTCTCTTTATTCGCACTGATTTTCTCTATCGGCATATTGGTCGACGACGCCGTGGTGGTGGTGGAGAACATCCACCGTCACATGCAGATGGGTAATCTGAACCTGGTCCAGGCGATTCCGCGGGCGGTCGACGAAGTCGGCGGCCCGACCATTTTGGCCACTTTCACCGTTATTGCCGCGTTGCTGCCCATGGCCTTCGTCACCGGACTGATGGGCCCCTACATGAGCCCGATCCCGATCAACGCCAGCATGGGCATGCTGATCTCGCTGGCGGTGGCACTGGTGGTTACGCCCTGGATGTCGCTGAAATTGTTGCGCGCCGACAGCGGCGCGCACGAAGCGGGCGAGGCGCCCGGCGGTGGCCGTCTAGTGGGGTTTTTTCAGCGCCTGCTGCATCCTTTTCTGGGCGGAACCGGCGGGCGGCGTGCGCGTTACCTGATGTTGCTCGGGATTGTGCTGCTGATTCTGTTGTCGGTCAGTCTGGCCGGCTTCAAACTGGTGGTGCTGAAAATGCTGCCCTTCGATAACAAGTCGGAATTCCAGGTGGTGGTCGACATGCCCGAAGGCACGTCGCTCGAGCAGACCAACCGCGTGCTCACCGAACTGGCCGCTTACCTGTCGGACATCGAGGAAGTGACCGACTACCAGGTCTATGCCGGGACCGCCGCGCCGATCAATTTCAACGGTCTGGTGCGCCAGTACTACCTGCGTCGGGGCGATAATGTCGGTGATGTTCAAGTCAATCTGATCGATAAATCGCAGCGCCACCGCAAGAGCCATGACATTGCGCGTTCGGTCCGCGCGCCCTTGCAGGCCATCGGTCGGCGCTTCGGCGCGGTGGTCAAAGTGGTGGAAGTACCCCCCGGGCCGCCGGTGCTCTCGCCGCTGGTGGCGGAGGTGTACGGCTTTGACTATGCGGGCCAGATCGAGGTGGCCGCTCAAGTCAAAGCCGTATTCGAGGACACTGCGGATATTGTCGACGTCGATGACAGCGTGGAGTACCCGGCGCCGCGCTGGCTGCTGGCGGTGGATCGGGAGCGCAGCGCACGCCTGGGCGTCAGTCAGGCCGGCGTGGTGGCGGCCATCGCCACGCTGCTCGGCGGTGAGGACGTCAGTTATCTGCACGATCCCAACGCCAAGTACCCGGTGCCCATCCGGCTGGAGCTGCCGGTGCGCGATAAGAGCGGACTGGACCAGGTGCTGGCGCTGAAAGTGGCCTCCAGTACAGGGCGACTGGTGCCGCTCTCGGAGCTGGTGACGGTGCGCAAATCGACCATCGAGCGCTCGATCTATCACAAGGATCTGTTGCCAGTGGTGTACGTTACCGGCGATATGGCCGGCGAGCTGGACAGCCCCTTATATGGCATGGCGTCGATCTACGCCTCGATCGGCGACAAGCTGTCGATGTACGGCGAGCCGCTGCGGCAGTACTTTATCCAGCCGCCGGAAAACCCCTACCGCTACAGCCTGAAATGGGATGGCGAGTGGCAGATCACCTACGAGACCTTCCGGGATATGGGCATCGCCTATTCGGTGGGCTTGATCCTGATCTACTTGTTGGTGGTGGCTCAGTTCCGCTCGTACCTGGTGCCGCTGATTATCATGGCGCCGATTCCTCTGACCATTATCGGTGTCATGCCCGGCCACGCGCTGCTCGGCGCCCAGTTCACGGCAACCTCGATGATCGGCATGATCGCGCTGGCGGGAATTATTGTGCGCAATTCCATTCTGCTGGTGGATTTTATCAACGACGAACTGGCTCGCGGCGTGGCCTTTGAGGAGGCGGTGGTGCGGGCCGGTGCCATCCGCGCCAAGCCCATCATTTTGACCGGCCTGGCGGCCATCATGGGCGCGCTGTTTATTCTCGACGATCCGATCTTCCGGGGCCTGGCGATAGCGCTGATCTTCGGCCTGCTGGTCTCGACGGTATTGACGCTGCTGGTCATCCCGGTGATGTACTATGCCCTGATGCGCAACCGCCTGGCACCGGCGCGCAGCGATTCCTGAGCCCATAGCATGCATTTATGTTGACCAGGCTGTGGCGCGCGTGGCACCGTCTGTCCAAGCGCGGGCGTATTCCGGCGCGTCGATGGCAAGACTGTGTGGCGCGGCTGCCGTTGTTGTCGTCTCTCTCTGGGGCCGAGTTATCGCGTCTGCACGAGCTCGCGAGCCTGCTGCTGCAGGAAAAGACGTTTGTCGGTGCCGGGGAATTTCAGGTCGATGACAGCATGCGGGTGTGTGTCGCGGCGCAAGCCTGCCTGCCGATCCTCAACCTGGGCCTGGATTATTATGCCGGCTGGCACGAAATCATTGTCTATGCCGATACCTTCGTGGTGCCGGCACGGCAGCTCGACGCGGCGGGGGTGGTGCACGAAACCCGCCGCGCCTTGAGCGGCGAGTCGTGGGGCAGAGGACCGCTGATTCTCTCCTGGGCCGACGCGCGCCCGGGCGCGCACCCGCACGGAGAAGGCTCAAACGTGGTGTTGCACGAGTTCGCCCATAAGTTGGATATGCTCAACGGCGCGGCCAACGGCATGCCGCCGCTGCATGCGGGTATGGAGCGCCAGGCGTGGACCCAGGCGTTGACGCAAGCCTACGCAGCGCTGGGTGAGGCACTCGACCAGGATCGGGATACCGGAATTGATCCCTATGCCGCCGAGAGTCCGGCGGAATTCTTCGCCGTGACGAGTGAAGTCTTCTTCGAGGCGCCGCAACGCCTGCGCCAGCTCTATCCGCAGGTGTACCGGCAACTGAGCCTGTTCTATCGTCAGGATCCGTTGCGCGGCAGGCGTATCTGAAAACGGGTGCCCTCGGCGCTGGAAACCACCCCGATCGTCCCTCCGTGAGCCTCCACAATGGATTTGACGATCGCCAGCCCGAGGCCGGCGCCGCTGCCTTCGCGCTGCCTTGAGGGATCTACTCGATAGAAGCGATCGAACAGTTTTGGCAGGTGTTGCGGGGCAATGGCGACACCGGGGTTTTCCACCCGGATGTCGACGCTTCCGTCCGGGGCGACATCGAGCAGCACACGGACGGTTTCACCGGCGGCGGTATGGCGAATGGCATTCGACAGCAGATTGCCCAGCGCGCGCTGCAGCATGGGGCGATCGGCGTTAACCCTGGCGCTGCCTTGCAGCGCCAGGCTGACGCCGCGCTCATCCGCCCAGCCTTCGTAATAGTCAAACAGCGCACGCACTTCTTTGGCCAAATCCAGCTCCGCGTCGTCGCGTTTGTGGGGCGAGCTGTCAGTTTGCGCCAGAAACAGCATGTCGCTGACCATCTGCGCCATCCGTTCGTATTCCTCCATGTTCGAGTAGAGGATTTCCCGGTATTGCTCGACCGTACGTGCCCGGGATACCCCCACCTGTGTCTGCGTCATCAGGTTAGTGATCGGCGTGCGCAGCTCATGGGCGATATCGGCGTTGAAGTCCGACAGACGGTGAAACGCTTCGTCCACGCGTTGAAGCATCTCGTTGAAGGACACCGCTAGGTCCACCAGTTCCCGCGGCACCGAGGCGGGGGCCAGACGGGTGTTCAGCTCACTGGCGCTGATGCGACGGATTTTTCTGACGATATCGCGCAGCGGCGCGTGACCCCGGCGCACCGCAATCCAACCCATAAGCGTCATGATGGCGATACTGCCGGCGATCATCAGCCACAGAGTTTTGAGGAAATGCCCGAGAAAGCGCAGATGATAGTCGGTCTGCACGGCGATCGTCAGGGTATAGCGGCGCTGCGGATTGAGACGGTTTTCACCGGTGTGTCGGATCAACACGCGATAGCTGTGTTGCGCATCGGTCCAGCGATGTACGGAGCCGCCGCGCACCGCCGGCCCCACGCTTTGCGTCAGGGCGGAAAGATCGGCGCCCGGGCTGGCGTAGACGGGCTGTCCCCCGTCAGCGGTTATATACAGCGACGCCCGATGGTGGCCGACGAGAATATCCGCGAAGCGTTGCTGCAGGGTGTCGAGGTCGGCGCCGGGCGGGACGCTGTTCAGCCCTTCCTCCACGGCACCGGCGATGACGTTGAGCTCGGCGACATCGCCGGCTTCAAAATGTTTTTCCATGGCGTTGCCGATCACCCAGCCGAAGACCACCAGAATCACCGCCGCGGCGATACTGAACAGCAGCGTCAGTCGCAGGGCGAGTGAAGGCGGGCGCCGTGCGGGGATGGGTTCAGCCCTCGCCGGAAGTATCGAGCATGTAACCCATGCCGCGCACGGTACGAATCAGCTTGGGCTCGAAGGCGTCGTCGATTTTGGCGCGCAGGCGGCGGATGGCTACGTCGATCACATTGGTGTCGCTGTCAAAATTCATGTCCCACACCTGCGAGGCGATCAAGGAGCGGGGCAGTACTTCATCGTGATGACGCATCAGGAGTTCCAGCAGCGCAAACTCCCGGGCGGTAATGGCAATACGCCGCCCCGCACGGGTGACGCGCCGGCTCATCAGGTCCAGTTCCAGATCGAGCGCGTTGAGCACCGGTTCGGCCGCCTTGGTGACGCCGCGCCGCAACAAGGTACGCACCCGTGCCAGCAGTTCGGCGAAAGCAAACGGCTTGACCAGATAGTCATCGGCGCCCAGTTCCAGGCCTTTGACCCGATCCTCTATGCTATCGCGCGCCGTGAGAAACAGCACCGGAATATCTCTGCCCGCGTCGCGCAGCGATTTGAGAATGGTCCAACCGCCGACATCGGGTAGCATGACATCGAGAATAATCAGATCGTAATGTTGGGTCATGGCAAGGTGGTGACCGTCCAGTCCGTTGCGCGATACCTCGACGGCAAAGCCGGCCTCGCTGAGCCCTTGCCGCAAATATTCGCTGATTTTGGCCTCGTCTTCGACGATCAGAATCTTCATACGCCGCACAGTAGTCGCATGGGTCTTGCAGCAGCATGACACAATCATTACAACATTGTAATGATTGTGTCATGCCAGAGACAGAGGGCCGTTGCTATGGTGGCCATTATGACCACTGCCAGGACTGTTAAGCCATGAAACCCAAACCGCCAACGCCGCCTTTCCAGCCCGATCCACGGCGGCGTCGCTTTCTCCAGGGGTTGGCCGCTGGTGGCGTCATGCTGGGCTTGTCGCCCTGGACGGGTACGGCCCGTGCGCAGAAGACTTTCGGTACTTATGATAGCAATGTCCCGGTGCTGAAAGGGACGGAGTTCGATCTCACCATAGCCGAAACGCCGGTGAATTTTACCGGTCGGCAGCGCATGGCGACGACTATCAACGGTGCTATCCCGGGCCCCATTCTGCATTGGCGCGAAGGTGACGAGATTACGCTGAGGGTCACCAATAATCTGCAGGAATCGACCTCCATCCATTGGCACGGCATTTTACTGCCGTTCGGCATGGACGGGGTACCCGGTATCAGCTTTCCGGGAATAGACCCCGGTACTACCTTTGTTTATCGCTTCAAGGTCAAGCAGTCCGGTACCTACTGGTACCATTCGCACACCAAATTTCAGGAACAGACGGGCATGTACGGTGCCATCGTCATCGAACCGGCGCAGGGAGAGACCATCCGCGCCGATCGGGACTATATCGTCCAATTGTCGGACTGGACCGATGAAGACCCGATGCGGATTTTCGGCAAGCTGAAAAAACAAAGCGATTACTATAATTTCAACGAACCCACAGCCATCGATTTTTTTCGCGACGTCGCGCAGACCGACCTGAGCAAGGCCTTGGCCAAGCGGCGTATGTGGAACCAGATGCGCATGAGCCCGGCCGATCTGGCCGATATCAGCGCTTATACCTATACCTACCTGATGAACGGCGCCGCGCCGGCGGCCAACTGGACCGGCTTGTTTCGCCGCGGTGAACGTATTCGCCTGCGTTTCATCAACTCCAGTGCCATGTCGTTTTTCGACGTGCGGATTCCCGGCCTGAAAATGACCGTGGTGCAGACCGACGGGCAGGACGTGGAACCGGTCAGCGTCGATGAGTTTCGCATCGGCGTGGCGGAGACGTACGACGTCGTGGTCGAACCGCGGGACGAAAGCGCCTATACGATTTTCGCCCAGTCGATGGATCGCACCGGCTACGCACGCGGGACGCTCGCGCCCCAATACGGCATGCAGGCGCAAGTGCCAGCAGTGGATATGCCGCAGTGGCTGTCGATGGTGGATATGATGGGTGCCATGGCCCAAGGCGGCACCATGGCGGGCATGGGCCACGGCGGGCACTCCATGCCTGCTGGTATGGACATGAGCGGTATGGAT
>JASBSN010000026.1 GCA_030148915.1 Thiogranum sp. | reverse complement strand
GGCGGGTAGTCCTTCGAGGGTGCATGTGCCGCTCGCGGCACCCTAAGCCCTCGAAGGACTACCCGCCCGACGGGAGTGCTGAGCTTGGTTGGGTCGGCAGTACTAGCCTAGTGTCGGCGTAAATTTTCTTAGCGACTGGCCATTTCGCGGAAGTGGCTACAGGATTTCGCCAGTTCGTCATAGTTCCCCGAACACATGATGCGGCCCTGATCGATGTAGTGGATGACGTCGCACTCTTTCACGGTGTTCAACCGATGGGCGATCATGATGATTGTCAGCTTGTGTGACAGTTCCTGAATCGCCTCCATCACTACCCCTTCGGTCACACCGTCGAGCGCACTGGTGGCCTCGTCGAGCAGCAGAATCTCCGGGTTGCGGTACAGCGCCCGGGCGATGCCGATGCGTTGCTTCTGCCCGCCGCTCAGACGAATGCCGCGCTGGCCGAGCATGGTCTGACAACCCTTCGGCAGGGCGTGCATCACATAGTCGTACAAATGGGCGGTGCGAAGGGCGTTTTCCAGCGCCGCCTGGTCGATTTCGCCGTCCGGCACGCCGAAGGCGATATTCCGGGTGACGGTGTCATCGAAGAGAAAAATCTCCTGCGGGACATAGCCGATACGCTGTTGCCAGGCGCCGACATTCTGCGCCGTGACGGGCGCGCCATTGACCAGCAGTTCCCCTTCCAGGGGGTTTAACAGCCCGAGGATGATATCGATCAATGTGGTTTTTCCTGAGCCGGTCGGGCCGACCAGCCCGACGGTGGTGTTTTTCTCGATGCTGAGGTTGAGGTCGCGGATGGCATAGTCCGTGGCTTCCGGGTAACGATAGTCAATATTGTGCAGCGTGATGGTCTCGAGCGCTGCAAAACCGGGGTCAGGGCGCGCGCCTGCCCGCCGCTCACCGTTAGCCGACAGGCTGGTAAAGTCTGTGTAGAGTATGTCGAGTGTCGGCCGGTCGTATTGAATCATGGTGACGCCGGAAAATACTTTCTGCAGCGCGGGAAGGATACGGTAGCCGGACACGACGTAGACCACCAGTATCGGCAACCACTGGGTCAGATCCCGGTGGGTGCCGACCAGGAACAAAACAAAGAGCATGACTCCCGATACCGCCAGCAGTTCGATACCGTGCCGGGGGATCTGCGAGATACTGCGGTTGTTGGTTTCCAGCTTGGCATTCTTTTTCGACCAGATGGAGTAGGCGGAAATAAACACCTCTTCCTTGCCGAACAGCTTCAGTTCTTTAACGCCTTCAAAGGCATCGCTGGCGATCTTGAACTGTAATCGCCGGGCGTCGGCCGCCTTCTTGCTCAACCGGCTGAGCTTACGGTGAACCAGAAGATACAGCAGCAGATAACTACCGCCCAATGTCGCTGCGACCACCAGGGCGACCATCTGGTCGATGGCAACCAGTAAGGCGATAATGAACAATGAGATCAGGCCATTGGTAAACACCTGGATGCCCGGGATGATCACCCGGTTGACCAGCCGTTCCATATCCACGCTGACCCGTCTTTTCAGTTCGATAGTGTTTTTGTTGAGAAAATAGGCATAGGGCTGCAGCAGATACTTGCGCATCAACTGTTCCGAGAGGTGTTGCTGCCAGCGAAACCCGACACGCGACACCAGCCAGTTGCCGAAGGCGAAAAAGACGTTTCTGGTGATCAGCAGCGCCAGTACCAGGCTGCCGAGAAACAAGACGAAACGGTCGGTGCTGCCGAAGCCCAGGAGTGTGTAGACATAATTGGCATAGCGGTTTTCGAGCACCGCATCGATATTGGCCACGGCGGCGATAAACGGCATAATCGAGCCGATCCCGGCTATCTCCAGTATCCCCATGACAATCATCACCAGGAGCAGCCAATAGAATTGTCGGCGCTCATGGGCAGACAGTATGGTCAGTACTTTTTCCAGGGTGCTTCTCACCTGCTTGAATCTCCGTTCACCTCGAATACCCGACAAGCGCGGGTAATAGGGAACCGACGCTGCTCAGGCAGTAGGCGTCGGTGATCCGCTGTCCGGGGATGTTCTCGTTATCTACCGCTGCGGGTTCCGGTGATTGTGTGTTTTCTCGATAGCGGCAGTTAGTTGCACGGGGCTGGGCGGGTCGGCACGAGAGCCGCAGTCGCTCCGGATCCCATCCGTATGGATGCAGCCTAGCAAGAGAATGTCGTGTGCGGCAAATGCCAACCCGGCGGCGAAGGACACCGGTGTGTGCCCGAGCGTGTGGAATCGGCGCCGCCCACCGTGGCATCGAGAGGCCGGCGAGGGCGCCTTTGGCGTGTTCGCGAATCAGTACACTACCTCCCGGGGCCATCCTGGCAATATTGATCCTGGTCAAGGCTGGAGTCGCGGCAGGCGGCTAATATAATTAGCATCTGGTTATATTCTAATGTATGAAGAATTTGCCCCATGACGCAATCACGAAGAGAATTTCTGAAAAACATCGGCAAGCTGACGGCCGGTGCGGTGACCGGTGTGGCCGCCATGCCCGCCTCGGCCGGCCCCGAACGCCACGGCGGTGATCCCGCCAAGCGCTGGGCCATGGTCCTCGATTTGCGCAAGTGCATCGGCTGCCAGGCCTGCACGGTTTCCTGCTCGATGGAAAACCAGCCGCCGCTCGGCCAGTTTCGCACCATCGTTTCCCAATACGAAGTCGAGAATGTCGACCAACCGCACAAGCCGGTGGAGGTCTTTATGCTGCCGCGGTTATGCAACCACTGCGATAATCCACCGTGTATTCCGGTTTGTCCGGTACAGGCCACCTACCAGCAGGAAGACGGGGTGGTGCTGATCGATAACGAACGCTGTGTCGGCTGCGGCTATTGTGTGCAGGCCTGTCCCTACGATGCCCGTTTCATCAACAAGGAAACCAATACCGCCGACAAATGCACATTCTGCTATCACCGGGTGTCGGTCGGGTTGCTGCCGGCGTGCGTTGAGTCCTGCGTCGGCGGGGCGCGGATCTTCGGCGATCTGCGCGACCCCCAAAGCGAGGTCAGCCGTCTGATCGACACCCACGACACCAAGGTGCTGCGCCCGGAAATGGGTACCCAGCCGCATAATTTCTATATCGGCCTGGACGGACGATTTGTCAGTAAGGTTCAGGGCCGGCCACCGCTCTGGGAGATCCGCGACGCCGAAGGTGAGGAGCTCGAAGCGCTATGAGTCCGCATATTATCGAAACCCTCAACATCACCCGTGAACCGGCGTGGCTACCATGGGCGGTGCAGTATTTCTTCCTGATCGGGATCAGCCTGAGCGCCGTGTTTATGACCTTGCCCGCTTTCCTCATGGACAAACCGAAATACGAAAAGATCGGCCGCCTGGCCCTGCTCACCGCGGTGAGCTGCGGCCTCGCCGCGGTGGTGGCACTACTCGCCGATCTGCATCAACCGGCCCGATTTTGGCACTTCTATGCCCACTTCACGCCCTGGTCGTGGATGTCATGGGGGTCACTGCTGTTGCCGGTCTTTCTCACTCTGTTACTGGTGTACGCCTGGCTGGTGTACCGTGCCGACCTGGGGCGGCTGGCGGATCGAACTCAGAGCGTGTTGTCACCCGTCTACCGGAGGTTGGCGTTGGGTAACCGGCCGGAACGCTGGCTGGTGCGGCCACTGGCGGTATTGGTCACCCTCGCGGCACTCGCTATCGCACTTTATACCGGCATGGAAGTGATGGTGGTGAAGGCGCGTCCGCTGTGGCATACGCCGTTTCTGCCGAGCATGTACCTGTTCACCGGCCTGGTGGGCGCCACCGGCGTCTGTCTGTTGCTCAACCGCCTGATTGGTGATGCCGATCCCGGCGTGGAGCGCACGCTGAACCGATTTTTGTTGATTGCGCTGGGCCTGCTGATGCTCAACGGTGCACTGTGGCTGGCGTCCGCCCTCACCGGCTTGTCCGACCCCGCCCGGCGGGCGCTGGCGGCCATGAGCGGCAATACCGAATGGTGGACGGTCGCCGCGTGGGCAGGGCTGTCGGCGATCGTGCCGTTCGTGATCGCCTGGCTCAAACCGCAGGGCACTGGTCTGATCACCGGGCTGATCGCCATACACAGCGCCTGGATGTTCCGCTGGACGGTGTTCATCAACGGTCAGATGCTGCCCAAGACCGGCTCCGGGCTGTATCCCTACCACTTGCCCACCGGCGCGGAGGGCCTGCTCGGCATTCTCGGTACCTTCGGGCTGTGGGTGCTGATCATCGTGCTGTTGAGCGTGCTGCTGCCCTGGAATGGTCGGCCCGGGCCGGCTGAGCATGCCGCCCGCCGTTGACACACAGGCCGCCAACTGACTTCTGAACAGGCAATCACTTCGCCGACGAGACTGGATCCGATATGACCACAACACGCAGAAAATTCATTCAGGGCGCCGCCGCCGTAGGCGGGGGTGCGGCCTTCGCCGTCGGCTACACGCACACTGGGGAAGCTTTGGTAAAAGGCCTGCTCAAGGGGACCTCCGGCAAGCAGACCCACAGCACCCTGTACGGTAACGCGCCCGAGCCGGAGTTCTCGGTCGATCCGGCTTCCGGCGAGCTGACGCTGAATCCGAAGCAACAGGTCGCCCTGACCATGTGTCTGGGCTGCAACACCATGTGCGGTGTGCGGGTACGCTACGAAAAAGACAGCGAGCGGATTCTGCGGGTGGCGGGCAACCCCTATCACCCGCTCTCAGCCGACCCCCATATTCCCTACGCGACACCGCTCAAGGAAGCCCTGGTGTCGCTCAGCGGTTACCAGGGCAAAGGCCTGGCCGGTCGCGCCACCGCCTGCGGCCGCGGCGCCGCGGTGCAACAGGAAGTGACCAGTCCCTATCGGGTTCTCAGCCCCCTCAAGCGGGTCGGCCCGCGCGGCAGCGGTCAATGGGAGCCGATTGCCTTCGAGCAGTTGATCAAGGAGGTGGTCGAGGGCGGCGACCTGTTCGGCGAGGGTGCCGTGGAAGGCTTGCGCGCCATCCGCGATCTCAAAACCCCGCTCGATCCGGACAACCCGGAGTACGGGCCCAAAGCCAACCGGCTGGCGGTCATTGAGGCCGGCGGCGCCGGGCGCAGCGATTTCGTCAAGCGCTTTACCTTTAATTCGTTTGGCACCCGCAACTATGCCAGCCACGGGTCCTATTGCGGTTTTGCCATGCGTGCCGGCTCCGGCGCCGCCATGGGGGACCTGAAAAAATACGCGCACGGCAAGCCGGATTTTTCCCGCTGCGAGTTTGCCATCTTCATCGGCAGCGCGCCCGGCAATGCCGGCAAACCGTTCAAACGTCAGGGCCGCCTGCTCGCCACCGCGCGCAGCACCGGCGAGTTGGACTATGTGGTCATTGACCCGGCGATCAACAACGCCTCCAGCATGGCGGCCGCGGATCGCAACCGGTGGATACCGATCACGCCGGGCACCGACAGCGCTTTCGCCATGGCGATGATCCGCTGGATTCTGGACAACGAGCGTTACGACGCCAACTTCCTGGCACAGCCCGGCCCGCAGGCGGCTCAGGCGGCCGGCGAGGCTCAATGGAGCAATGCCACCCATCTGGTGATAGTCGATGAAAATCATCCGCGCAAGGGACATTTTCTGCGCGCTTCCGACCTGGGCTGGCCGGTAACCGAAGCGCCCGCCGTGGGCAAGGAGAGTCCCGCGCAAGCGAAAGCGCGCAAGGCGAAAGAAGCGCAAGAAGGCACGCTGGACCCGTTCGTGGTACTCGCCACCACCGGCGGCAAACCCCGGCCCCACACGGGGCCGGGTGCCGCGACGTTGTTTTTCGAGGGCGCACTCGACACGCCCAATGGCCCGCTGGCGGTGAAAACCAGCCTGCAGCTGCTCAAGGATGAAGCCCACCGGCACAGCCTGGAAGACTATGCCGAGATCTGCGGTATTCCGCAGCGCACGATCGAGCAGCTGGCCCGCAAATTCACCAGTCACGGTAAAAAGGCGGCGGTGGACACCCACGGTGGCACCATGGCCAGCAACGGCTTCTACAACGCTTTCGCCATCCTCACGCTCAACAACCTGGTCGGTAATTACAACTGGAAGGGCGGCATGAGCGCCGGCGGCGGCCAGTTCCCGGCCTTCGGCCCCGGACCGCGCTACAATCTGAAAAAGTTCAAAGGCATGGTCAAGCCCAAGGGCGTGTTCCTGAGCCGCTCGCGGTTCCCTTACGAAAAGACCAGCGAGTTCAAACGCCGTAAAGCGGCCGGTGAAAACCCCTATCCGACCAAGGCGCCCTGGTATCCGTTTTCACCACCGCTGCTGACCGAGTTCCTGACCTCGCACTTCAATGGCTATCCGTACAGTCTCCAGGCGCTGATCTCATTCCGCACCAATCCGCTGTATGCCCAGGCGGGTTTGCGGGGCGCCGTGGAAGACAAGCTCAAAGACCCCAAGGCCTTGCCGTTGTTCGTCGCCATCGACGGTTTCATCAACGAAACCAATGCCTATGCCGACTACATCGTGCCGGATTCGGTGATGTACGAAACCTGGGGCTGGATCGGTATCTGGAGCGGTTATCTGACCAAGGCGTCGACGGCCCGCTGGCCGGTGCTGGAGCCGGCGCAGGACAAATACCAGGGCGAACCGATCAACGCCGAACTGTTCTTTATCGAAGTGGCGAAGAAAATGGGGCTGCCCGGTTTCGGCGATCACGCCATCGCCGACAGCGAAGGCCACAGCTACCCGCTGCACCGGCCGCAGGATTATTATCTGCGCGCGGCGGCCAATGTAGCCTACGCGGGCACCCCGGTCGCCGACATCGACGACGATGAGCTGGCGATTTCCGGCGTCGGGCGAATCATGGGCGACATCAGCAAAACCCTGAAACCCGAAGAGACGCGCAAAGTGGCCTATGTCTATGCGCGCGGCGGCCGCTTCGAGGATGCCTCGCGGGCGTACACTGGCAAGCGGCTTACGCACGCCTATAAGAAACATCATCTCAACATCTACAACGAAAAGGTCGGCACTTCCCGCAGCAGCGTAACCGGCAAGCGTTTTACGGGCACGCCCACCTATGTGCCGCAGGTGTTCGCCGACGGAACGCCGCTGGAGGAGGCCTACCCGAAATCGCAATGGCCGCTGCTGCTGGTGAGCTACAAATCGAACCTGCAGAGTTCCTACAGTATCATCAACCCGCGCCTGACCCAGGTGCACGGCTACAACCCCGTGGGCATCAACACCCAGGACGCGCAGAAGTTCGGCATAAAACCCGGCGACCTGATCCGCGTCACCACGCCGGGCGGCAGTGTCGTGGCCACCGCCCTGGTGCGCGAAGGCATCGCGCCGGGTGCCGTGGCCATGGAATACGGCTTCGGTCACACCGAGCTGGGTGCGCGCGCGCATCAGATCGGCGACCGGCGACAACCCGATTCGGGTGGAATCCTGGGCGCTGGCGTGAACATCAACGATGTGGGTCTGGCCGACCCGAAACGCGAAGGCGTGTCGACGCTGGGTGACTGGGTAGTGGGCAGTGCGGCGAGAACGGCGCTGCCGGCCAAAGTGGAGAAAATATGAACCCAAGGCTA
>JASBSN010000011.1 GCA_030148915.1 Thiogranum sp. | reverse complement strand
CCCGGGGGGGGGGGGGGGTGGGTGCGTTGTGGGTTTTTGTGTGGTGGGGCCCCTCACCAAAAAAAACCCCCCCCCCCCCACAACCCGCTTTAGGGGGAGCGGGTGCAATTTTCGTCCGTAGTTCTTCCCTAGAGACAGTGCCGTGTGCGACGCTAAGTGGGTAGGTGGGCGAGATAATCCAGCAGGATACCGCCGAACACTGCGGCGCCGAACCAGTTATTGTTGAGAAAGGCGCGGAAACATGCCTGCGGTTCACGGGCACGTATCAGGTACTGTTGATAAATCGCCAGCGCCGCGGCCAGCAACAGACCGAAGTCGTAATAACCGCCCAACCCGGCGGCGGCGCCGGCCAGCAGCAGCGCCAGCAGCAACAGGATCTGGACGACGGCGATAATAGCTCGATCCGCCTCGCCGAACAGAATCGCCGTCGACTTGACACCGATTTTAATATCATCTTCCCGATCGACCATGGCGTACATGGTGTCGTAGGCGGTGGCCCAGAGCACCGTCGCGACGAACAGCAACCAGGCTTCGCGCGGCAGGCTGCCGGTTTGCGCGGCGAAAGCCATCGGCACCGCCCAACCGAACGCCGCGCCCAGATACACCTGCGGCCAATGTGTGAAGCGCTTTGCGAACGGGTAGCTGGCCGCCAGAAAAACACCCACCAGCGACAGCCAGATGGTCAGCCGATTCATCAGCAGCACCAGCGCCAGGGCCAGCAGACACAGCACAACAAAGAGGATCAGCGCAGCGCGCGGCGATACCCGGCCGGCGGCGATCGGCCGCTCGCGGGTGCGCGTCACGTGCGGGTCGATATGGCGGTCGGCGTAATCGTTGATCACGCAGCCTGCCGAGCGCATCAGCACCACGCCGGCGACGAACACCGCCACCACCAGCGGATCGGGTTTACCCTGCCCGGCTATCCACAACGCCCAGAGCGTCGGCCACAGCAGCAACAAGGTGCCGATCGGCTTGTGCAGGCGCATCAGGTAGGCGTACTCGAGCAGGCGTTGTCTGGTCACTGCGCTGAACACTGGTAATAGATCCCCGATTTTTTTATGGTAGGCAAATGAAAGCCGCCGTTCTGATCACGACTCTTGCCCTGTATTTTACCTGTTTGCCCGCCACAGGGCGAAGCGCGACTAGCGCGCCGCCGGCGTTTTTCAGCTGTACCGACTATCACTGCCGGAACGGGCAGGAGGTCCTTCTCGAGCCCGCGCAGTGGCGGCAGGTACGCGAGCTGTTCGCCCGAGACGCGTCGCCGGCCGAGGAACGACAGCGCGTGCGCCAGGCCATCGCCCTCTTGGAACAGCAGGTGGGCTCGCGCACCGGCACCTGGCGGGATCTGGCCGGCAACGTCGCCGGCGCCGGCGAGCCGGGCCAACTCGACTGCATAGCGGAGTCGAAAAACACCACCACCTACTTGCGCCTCATACGCGATGCCGGCCTGCTGAAATGGCACGCCGTGGAACAGCGCCAGGTACGCCACCCGCTGATTTTCAACGTCCACTGGACGGCGGTGATTCGCGACACCCGCAGCCAGCGCCGTTACGCCGTGGATTCGTGGTTTCTCGACAATGGCCAGCCGCCCTACATCCAGCCGCTCGAGGAATGGAAATCAGGGCGTGGTTTCAAAACCGGGCAGGAAGATCTCGGTGACCAGTAACGGTTTACCGCCAACCCGGAATACCGAGCGCCGCCCCCACAGGCACTCCGGCTGACGCGCCAGCCCGGTCGAGGCCTGCCGATACATGGCTCGGCCCGGCGTGATGCACGCCAGCTCGACGGCTTCTCGCCGCATGCGCGGATCGGCAAACAAAAAAGCACCCAGAGGCCGATTGCCGAGATGGACCAGCTGTCGTTGCGCACCGCTCAAGGTACGAAGCGGAATTACGGTGCGCGCAAATACCCAGGGCTTGTCATCGCACAGCAACTGCACCTGGCGCACCCAGCCGAGCGTCGCCGGGCGCATGGATAGCGCCTGCGTCTCGTCGCGGCGCGGCCGTTGCCAGCCCTCGTCGATCACGCGCACACGGAACTGACCCTGACAGGTCTGTCTGATTCGGTCGGTCAGCGAACCGGCATCCAGCAGCCAGTGGCGCAAGTGCACCGGCACGCGCGGGCGTAACCAACGACTGTGCACGGCCCAATGAAGTTTTCCGGCCCTGTTTCCCTGCAACGACACCATCAACCTCGGCGTCCTCTGGCGCGAGCGTGACGAAAACGCGGATTATGGCACAGATCGCGGTTCTGCTAACCGGTTCACACGCCGCCGGCGCCACTGTGTGAAGCGATTCGCTGATCCTGTACGCCGCGCCCACCATACTGGCTGTCACCTGGCAAACATACGGAGCCTGTCATGACCACTGCCACTCTCGAGCATCTGATCAGCAGCTGGCTACAACCCGGCGGCACAAAACAGCTGCAACGTCTGCTGCACCGCATCCCCGCACTGAGACGTGGCGCGCTGCTGGCGCTGCACCTCGGCGGCTGCCTGCTGATGCTCGCCGCGCCAATTGTCTTCATCGGTGCAGCGGGTGGCACCTTCTACCTTTACCGCCAAATTCACGGCCCCCTGGACTGGTTTCTGGTCGAGGTGGGCGGCGCACTGGCGGTGTTCAGCGGCTACCTGAGCCTGCAGCTCTCGCTGTTGCGGCCCGCGGCACCGGGCGGCGTGGCGGTGCGCGCGGCGCACGCCCCGGCGCTATTCGCCAGCCTGGCCCATCGCGTGGCGCATTTTAAGCTGCGCTCGGTCAATCGCGTGGTGTTGACCACCCAAACCGAGCTGCGCATTGTCGCCACGCCACGACTGGCGTTGCCCTGGCCGCACCGCCGCACCTTGTGCGTGGGTGTGCCGCTGAGTTTTTTTCTCAGCCGCGGTCAGTTCTCTCTGGTGCTGGCCGCCGCTGCGGCCGCGGCGGCACAACACCAATCCACGCTGAGCGGCCGACTGATACAGGCCAGCGACGACTGGGCACTGATTCTCGCCGCGCTGCAAACCAAGCGCCATCTACTCGCGCGCCTGCTCACCGCCCCCGTGCAGTGGATCGCCACCAGCGCCGATCGGCTGTGCGCGCCTCTGCGCACGGACTGGCGTCTACAGCAGGGGCGCTGGCTGCGCCAACACCATGCCGAATGCCATACTACGGAGTACCTCGCCAACCAGATTGTGGCTGCGGCGTTCATGGACAAACACTATTGGCCGATGGTACTGAAAGGCGCCGAGCGCTGCCCCAGTCCGGTGGTCAAGGCGTTCAGCCATCTGCCTATTCTGCTGGAAAAAACCCTTAACCCGGCGCTGGCCGAGCGCTGGCTGGTGCAAGCTCAAGGCGCCGGACACAGAGCCGAAGCCGGTATCCGCGACCTGCTGGCCGAATTGCGCGTCGATCATCTGAACTGGTCGGGGCTGCCCAGCGCGGACGCCTTCGGCGCCCTGTTCAAATCCGCCGGCGTACTCAAGCAACTGGACAGCTGGTGGCAGCATGACATAGAACCGCAGTGGCGACAACGGCATAACCACTTTCAGCAGGATCTGACGCGCTTTCAGCAGTTGCACAAACGCCTCGGCGAAGCCGCATTACGCGATGAGTCGGCCTTGCGCTACATCAAACTGGCGGCGCGTTTTCTCAGGCCCGCCGACACACTGACCGCCTGTCGCGAAGTCTACGCCGGCAACCGCGACGACGCCAGAGTCTGCTTTGCTGCGGGTTTGGCATTGATACGCACCGGGGCACCCGAGGAAGGCATCCACGCCCTGCAACGCGCCGCCGACCTGGAACCGTCGCTGTCCAATCGGGCGCACGCCCTGATCGACGAACAGCGCCAGGCATGGGCGGAAACTCGGCCGGTCCAATTGGCCGTATCCGGCGCGCACTAGTCAGGACGATCCTGCCAGCGAGACTTTGGCGGCCCGCGCAAGGTGGCGCCGCAACGGTATGCGCCACCAGAGGCGGCGATGCGCCAAACACTGCAGACGTTAAACCGTGTTTATCGGGAACGCTTTTCTATATACATACGTTGATCCGCCTCTTCCCAAGCGCCGTTAAGCCCGACGGAAGGATCCCGCATGGCGACTCCCGCCGACGCCTGAACACCCACCTCCACCAGGCTAGCGCGAATGCGCTCGAGCAGCGCCTGAGCACCGCCACGGTCACACTCGACACTGAGAATACCGAACTCGTCGCCACCGAGGCGGGCCACTACATCCGGTGGGCGTGCGGCGTTGCGTAAAGTCGCGCCGACAGAACTGATCAGTATATCGCCGGCGGCGTGGCCCTGTGTATCGTTGACGCGTTTCAGATTATCGATATCTACGACCGTGATCGCCGCAGGGTGACCGTAGCGACGGCAACGGTCTTCTTCTGATTTCAGCAGCCGGTCCCAGCCTCGTCGGTTGTACAGTCCGGTCAGCGTATCGCTCAGCGTCTCCGCTTTCAGCTTCTCGCGCTGACGCACCTCGGCGCTCGCCCGGAGCTCGGACTGAAGTATGGTGCTCAACATAGCACCCAGCAGCTCCACCAGTTCCTGTTCGGCGAGGATCGTCTCGGGCTGCGAGGAAGGGTGAATGGCACACAGCGTGCCGAACAGCTTACCGTCTTCGAGGTGCAGAGGAACACCGATGTAGGCCGCAATTTTCATCTGCGCAGCGAGGGGTGCCGAGGCATACGCCGGAACCAGCTCGGCACTAGGGGCGATGCGCGGTCCGTTACCTTTGACCATCTCCGAACAGAACGAATCGGCCCAGCGAAATACCGCGCCCGGCTCGACACCGTAGCGCTCACCCTCGGTTTGCAGCACAATCCAGTCCTCGTCTTCTGTGCGCGTCACCATCCACAGATCAAATCCCAGGCGTCGTTGCAAAAACGACAGCACGGCGCGTCCAGCCGTTTCAAAATCACCAAAAAATAGTGTATCCATTGTGACGTCTCGCCTTCTCGCTTGGATTTATCGTTCCCTATCGGTAATCCGGATTAGGGTGGTCGAAGCGACACCCCGCATCCCAGGCGCTGCGCTGATTACCGTGCGCGGGTATACCCCCGGCAGCACGCAACAACCTGGCCAAGTGCATCAGATTCCAGGCCATGAACGTGGTGTTGCGCTGGGTGAATTGATTGTCCGCGCCACCGGAATCCTGATCGGCATAGGACGGTCCCGGGCCGGCCTCGCCGATCCATCCGGCATCGGCTTGCGGAGGAATCACATAGCCCAGGTGCTGAAGCGCATACAACACCGACATGGCGCAGTGTTTTATACCGTCTTCATTGCCGGTAACGATGCACCCGGCGACCCGTCCATAGTAAAGATACTGCCCCTGATCATTGAGCTTTCCGGATTCACCATAGAGGCGTTCGATCAGCCGGCGACACACCGAACTTTCCTCGCCCAGCCAGATCGGCGTGCCGATCACGCATATATCGGCGTCGAGCACTTTCTGGCGCAGCTGCGGCCAGTCGTCGCGCTCGAACCCGTGCTCGGTCATATCCGGGTAAACACCGGGCGGCAATACATAGTCCACCGGGCGCAGGATTTGTGCCGCGACGCCATTGGCCTCCATGATCGCCTTGGAGACCCCCATCAGCGCTTCTGTATGCGAGAGGGTGCCGGAAGGCTTCAGCGTGCAATTGAGAAAAACCGCCGACAGGCCGGAGAAGTCAAAGTCGTGGTCGTCGCACAGCGTCTTTTGTTGTTCGTTCATCGTCATTTGCCCTAGCCTCCTTGCTTGTACGAGATCGGCTCTAACT
Organism: Thiogranum sp.; assembly: GCA_030148915.1. Lineage (GTDB taxonomy): Bacteria > Pseudomonadota > Gammaproteobacteria > DSM-19610 > DSM-19610 > Thiogranum. The sequence continues at coordinate 4,572 of JASBSN010000011.1, read as the reverse complement.
CGATGTTGACCGTAAAAACTGCGATCTGCCATAGTATAGACCAGCGCCCCCCCTGCCCGGGTAGACCACGTACCACTGGCGCCGGATCGAAAAGTGCCTGACATCGAGAGCGTCCAGGTCGCCTATCGCCGCATCCAACGACAGTGTGGGCGAGACAAGCCCGAAATGCCGAGCCCTGGAAGTTTTCCTTAGTGACCCTCAGTGGCTATGTGTCGGCCGCCATTATGACGATCAACCGATTGTGGGCTGAGCTGGCTTAACCGCGGGCACCGCCCTCAAGGCCGTTGCCACCGAGACGCTGCTGCAACCGTAAAGCGATTCTTCAGCATCGTCATTATCCGTGCTCATCCTCAGCGGTGTGCGCCAGACTAATCAGGGCTTCTCCCGTGCACCTGTCAATGCTCACTTCCACTTCGCAGTATTCCGCGTATTCCTCGTCGGGCGTCGGATCATCCGAGCAACTGCACCCGGGGATAGCCCCAGCATAAAAGATCCCCGCTTTGGCGCTTAAGGTATTCTCGCGCGCGCCCACCTTAATGATCATGACGCTAAACTTATCGCCTAGGGCATAGCTGCCCGTGGACAGCCCCTGCTGCAACGGCAGCACGGCGCTATCGAGCTTTTCCATTTCGATCTTGAGTCGGGACTCAACGTCGTCACTGCCCCAGGCGGCCAGGGCATCAGCCAGTAGGATCATACGTCCTCGCGTTCAGGTCGCGGTTTAAAAGCGGGACAACGACAGACTATAGAACATGTACCTCTTTCTCAATCTCGACCTGCAGCTTCTCAAGCTCATCCAGAATACGGATGAATTTCCTGCCAAACGGCGTCACTTTGTACTCGACTCTGGGCGGCACCTCGGCAAACGCGACACGCTCCAAAATGCCAAACTCGACGTTTCTTTTCAGGCACTCATTCAACACCTTGGTGGTCAGCCCCTCCACGCTTCGAATCATTTCCCCCGGGCGGTTAATCAGGAGTATAACGCGCCGACTAAACTACTTCCCACTGTTTAGCAACGTCTGCCAGGCCGGGGGCATCCAGCGCGTAATCGACCGAGCCAATGATCACAGCCGTCAGATCAAATACCTGGTCAACGCGGCTGGTTATTTTAATCCGACGCCTTTTCTCGATCATTCAGAGAACGATTATGAAGCCTACATGGGCATCAACAAGGCACTGTTTTTTATTTCTCAGGCCGTGGCAAAAAATATGGCGGCCCACGGCGGCGGAGCGATCGTTAACATCGGTTCCATGTGGGCCCAACAGGCCGTCAAAGCTACACCCTCCTCGGCGTATTCCATGGCCAAGGCAGGTCTGCACGCGCTGACCCAACACATGGCGATGGAGTTGGCCGACCACCATATCCGTGTCAACGCCGTGTCGCCCGCGGTCGTCAAAACCCTCATCTACAACGCCTTCATTGATCCGCAGGACATGGACAGTACATTGGCGAGCTTCGACGCCTTTCATCCTATTGGACGCATTGGCACACCCGAGGATGTGGCCAATGCCATCGTCTATCTGCTATCCAGCAAAGCCGACTGGGTCACCGGGGCGGTATGGGACGTGGATGGCGGCGTGATGGCCGGCAGGAACTAAAGGCGCGCCCTTTCGCTTAGAGCCACCGGCGCACCCTTGCGCGATAGTCCGCATAAGGGGCGCCGAAGAGGTGCGAAAGCGCGCGCTCTTCGGCCGGGATCTGCACGCGATTCATGTACATGAAGAACACCAACGGGCCGCCTAACGCCCAGAGGGAAGACAGAAATACAGCCCAGGCGATCAGCACCGTGAGTACACCGACGTACATCGGGTTGCGGCTGTGTGCGTAGAGGCCGGAGGTGACCAGCGAAGAAGCCGTCTCCGGTTTCATGGGGTTGAGCGTTGTTTTTGCCCGACGGAAAGAGGCCACCCCGGCGCCACTGAAGCCTACCCCGATCAGCGCGACGGCACTGGCGAGGACCCAGCGGACCCAGTCAGGCAGGTCCGTGGGTTGGGTTACCAGCGCTGCAGCCCACATAGCGCCCGCCAGCAACAAGGCGACCAGCGGTGGCGGAAGCTTCAACATGCGCAAGCTCCTGGCGTCATCGTCGGGCGACAGCTATGCGCTCGCCCCTCAGCCGCGGCGCCCAAGCGGGCGCCGCGAATCTTTAGCCGCCCGCACCGCGGCGATAAACCGCTGGCACAGACCGCATGCCGAAAGGGTCCTGGTGGGATCAGCACTCAGCGTCTGGCCTGGTCGGGAGATAGAAGCGAAATGTTGTCCCCTCACCTGGCGTGCTGAGAAAATCGATGCGCCCTCCGTGTCTCTCAAGTATTTCTTTGCTAATCGCCAAGCCCAGCCCGGTGCCGCCGCGCTGGCGGCTGTCGGAAGAATCCGCCTGGGTGAATTTGTCGTATATTCTATCTTGGAATTCCAGCGGTATACCAGGACCATGATCGGTAATGGAGACGCAAACTTCGTTATTCACCTGAGCGATCGCGATCACCACCTGCTCGCCCTTCGGCGAAAATTTTATCGCGTTGGAAAGCAAATTGGACAACACCTGATTAAGGCGATGTGGATCGCCGCACACCGTAACATGGTCCCACTCTCCGCTTTGTCTGTGCAGCTGGACGCCGTATTCGTGCGCGTAGCCCTGGTTGCAACGAACCGCCTCGTTTATTAAGGCATCGATAACTACGGGCGTCATCAGAAACGGGGTGTCCACCGATTGGATTTTATTGATATCCAGCAAGTCATCAATCAGCAACCTCAGGCGCTCGCTGTTATCGTAGGCGATCGACAACACCTTCCTTGCCTGCTCAGGGATGTCACCCAATTTTCCACTGACAATCAAGCCCAGCCCGCCCCTTATCGAGGTGAGGGGGGTTCTCAGCTCATGGCTGACAGTAGAGATGAACTCATCTTTCATGCGCTCAACTTTTTTTCGCTCGCTGACATCGTTGAAGATTACCACCGCCCCTACCAACTCGCCCTCTTTACGTATCGGATTGCTGGTGTATTCAACCGGAAAACTGGAACCATCCTTGCGCCATAGAACCTCATTTTCCACCCGATGCACCTGCCCGTCGGTGAACGCGGCGTACATCGGGCATTTCTCGCGGGGATAGGGTTGGCCGTCTGGATAACTATAGTGCACGAGCCGGTGCATGGGCTGACCCAGGAGCTCGTCGGCCTCGTAGCCCAGCATCCTACACGCAGCGGGATTCACAAAGGTGGTCCTCCCGGTGTTGTCCAGCCCGTAAATGCCTTCTCCCGCCGAGTCGAGCAACAGCCGGTTGCGCTCCTCGGTCTCGGTTAACACTTTCAGGGTCTGATGACGCTCCTTGATTTCGGCCTCGAGCTTCGCCGTGCGGTCGACGACGCGGCGCTGCAACTCCCGTGACTGTTGGCGCAGTTTCGCAACTCCGACGCCGATAACCGCCACCATCCCCAACACAACCACAAGATAGGCACTGGAGCCATGGCGCAGGCCATCCAGTGTCTGCCCAATCATATCGCCGAATGGCAAACTGCTCATAAACAACGCACGCCCATCGACCGCCTCCCGGTCGTATATCAGTCAGCCAGCGCCTGTTCGGCGGCGGCCGTGGCATGAATCGCAGTGGTGTCAAACAAGTGGATTTCGGCATCTTGTTGACCGACCAGCAGCGAGATTTCCGTGCAGCCCAAGACGATGGCTTGCGCACCGCGACCCGCGAGCTCTGCGACAATCCGAAGATACTCACTACGCGCGGTGGGCGTAACCACGCCAAGACACAGCTCGTCATAGATTACACGATGAATGATCTCACGGTCATCCGGTTTAGGCGTGATCACCCGCAGGCCATGACGTTCGCTGAGCCGATCGCGGTAAAACGCCTCCTCCATGGTGAAGCGCGTACCGAGTAGCCCCACTGTCGAGTATCCGGCCCGGCTGATTTCGACGCCGGTCGGGTCGGCAATATGCAACAGCGGGACGGCGACCGCCGCTTCCACGGCCGCTGCGACTTTGTGCATCGTATTCGTACACAATACCAAGAAGTCCGAGCCGGCCAATTCGAGCGCGCGCGCGACGCGCGCCAGCTCGACACCCGCGGCCTGCCAATCGAGCGCCCGTTGAAGGAGTTCGATGTCATGAAAGTCGACGCTGTACAAAATGAGCTTCGCTGAATGCAGCCCGCCCAAGCGATCTCTGATCGTTTCGTTGATCTTGCGATAGTAGGGAAGCGTCGACTCCCAGCTCATGCCGCCGATAAGACCGATGGTTTTCATGCTCAACCCTCCCACGCAGTGCAGCACAGCCTACCATCGCCGTCCCGTTCTGTGCGGCCCGCGCAGGCGCGGCGCGAGACGTGCATTAGCGTGTGTGCTTGGGAAAAAGCGCGAGCCACGACTCCTGTGAGCCAGCCAACAGGCTCAGACCGTCTGGCGACGGCTTCTCGCAAGGCAGCGCACCAACCGATCTCGCTACTGACGCCGACAGCGGAGAAAAGTAGATCTTGGCTTCACAATGGAGACGGCCTTCCGACTCATGTCGAATAAACACGGCTCTTTCCTTGGCGCCGTCGGCGCCTGCATAGGCTGAC
>JASBSN010000123.1 GCA_030148915.1 Thiogranum sp. | reverse complement strand
CAGGCCAGGATGTCGGTATCCAGCGGTGCGTACTCCGGCATCCAGTAGGTTTCACGGTATTCCTTAACACCCGCGCTATAAGTCTTTACAGCCATTGTCGTCTCCTAACGTCTAGATATGCGTCTCGGACCTGACGGCTCGTCCGCCGGGCCCCGCCCCAGCGGGGCAGTCAGATTCTTCAATCGACAAGTAGCTTGCCGGTGAAATTGAGAGGCGATCCTAGCTCTAAAAACCTATTATTAAAAGTAAATATTTATAATCAAAACTATAACGAATACTTATGCGTAGGGGGCGGCAACATCCGCTTGCCCCGGAGTGCCGGCCGCCGGTGGCTCGTGGGGGTATGGGGGTTATACTAGGGCGAATTGTGTCATCGCCTGAGCCCGCCTAAATCCCGACCCGGTCCACCAAACCACCGATGAATACCCCTCCGCATCCTACTTCCAGCCCTGTTGTCGATGTCGCAGTGGGTGTAATCACCCGCGCCGATGGCCAAGTCTTGCTGGCCAGGCGCCCCGCCGGCAAACCCGCGGCTGGTTATTGGGAATTTCCCGGGGGGAAGCTCGAACCCGGCGAAAACCCGGTAGAGGCTCTCCGGCGCGAACTGAGCGAGGAGCTCGGCCTGGAGCTGGAGCAAGCCTACCCCTGGATCACCCGCCGGCACACCTACGCCCATCTATCGGTGCGACTGCATCTCTACCGTGTACTGCGCTGGAGCGGGGAACCACGGGGCCGCGAGGGTCAACGCCTGTCCTGGGAGGATCCGCGAGCGCCCGCCGTTACCCCGCTCTTGCAGGCCAATCACAGTATTATACGGGCCCTTGCCCTGCCTCCGATCTACGCCATCACCCACGCCAGCGCCTACGGCATTACGGCCTTCATGGCGCGCCTGCGCGGCGCGCTGGAAAAGGGTCTACGCCTCGTGCAGGTACGCGAACGGGATATGCCCGCCGCAGCGCTGACGGAGTTCGCCATCCAGGTCTGCGCCTTGGCACATCCGTACGGTGCGAGCGTTCTCATCAACGGTGACGTCAATGCAAACATCGGCGCCGACGGCGTCCATCTGACGTCCGCGCAGTTAATGCGCGCTCGCTCACGGCCCGCCGCCGGGCTGTGCGCGGCCTCCTGTCACACCCGCGACGAATTGCTGCAGGCTGCGGCCTTGGGCGTCGATTTTGTCGTGCTGTCGCCGGTACTGCCCACCCGCAGCCATCCGGGGCAACCCGCGCTGGGTTGGGAGCGTTTCGCGCAGTTGTGCGCAGACCTGCCGATGCCGGTGTACGCGCTGGGTGGCATGCGCACGGATCTGCTCAATACCGCCATGCAGCACAATGCCCACGGCGTGGCGTTGTTGAGCGGTATCTGGTAGCACCGCAAGTAACGGCGCCCTCGTTGGCGCCGGAAAATGCATCCGCACGTATGATGCGGAGACCTGAACGCATCAATCCCCGACACGCCTTCCCACCAATCGTACCCGGCGCTCGAATTATAGCCCTTGGCTCACGATCAGGCGCCGCGGGCCATGAACCGGGAACTTTTGCGGTACGCCAGAATCTATTGGCTCGATCCACCGGCACGAGAGTTAAAGAGCAGCTAATGTGCATGAAGATCGGGGCAGGACGGGCTAGGTCCGCGCCTGCTCCGCGCCCTTTTCGTCGTTTGTTCTTCGCTATTGGTTTTCCCTGAGTATTTTCCTTACCCGTGTTGCTTCACGAAGTTTTTACTCCTATCAGGGATTCGTTCCCTGCGTGAGTTCAGTTTCACCGAACGCTATGCGCTATCACGTAGCGGCATGCAAAGACTTGGGGGCAGGAATGATTCAGGTTGAACAGCTGACACGTCGCTACGGCGAATTTGTTGCGGTAGACGATGTGTCGTTTCAAATCGGGCAGGGCGAGATTGTCGGATTGCTGGGTCACAACGGCGCTGGCAAGACCAGTATTATGAAAATGTTGACCGGGTATCTGGAACCGACGTCCGGTGTTATCCGCGTAGACAGTCTGGAGATCGGCCGGGATACCCGCAGGATTCAGGCGCGCATCGGTTACCTGCCGGAAAACTGCCCGGTATACCCTGAGATGAGCGTGCTCGACTACCTGGATTTTCAGGCCGGTCTGCACGGCTTAGCGCCAGCCGAACGGCCGCAGGCCATAGCCAATGCCATCCGCCGTACAGCGTTACGGGAAAAAGCCACCCAGCCCATACACACTTTGTCACGCGGCTACCGGCAGCGCGCCGGTGTCGCCCAGGCGATCCTGCACAGACCCGATATCATTATCCTCGACGAGCCATCCAACGGACTCGACCCGACCCAGATTCTGCAGATGCGCGATTTGATTCGCGAGTTGGCAAAAACCGCCACCGTGATGATTTCCACCCACATTCTGCAAGAGGTGCAGGCGGTATGTGACCGGGTGTTAATCCTGCGTAGCGGCAAACTGGTAGTGGACGCGCGCCTGGACACATTACAACAAGGGGGGCGGCTCTTGGTCTGTGTCGATGCCGAGGCCGAAGCGCCGTTATCGGCGGTCAAAGGCGTTCGTGCGGTGGAGCCGCGCGGTCGGAGCAACGGTCGCTGGAGCTATGCGCTGCAGGCCGATGCCGATACCGCACCGCGCGTGGTGGACGCCTTGTCCGCCGCCGGCCGGCGGCTCTACGCCCTGCAACCCGAGCAGCGGGACCTGGAAACCCTGTTCGCGCAAGTCAACGCCGTCGAGGCGACGCAGGAGGTGGCGCATGGCTGAGACGCTACGCATTACGCGCAAGGAATTCAGCGGCTTTTTCGCTTCGCCGGCCGCCTTCCTGTTTCTGGGCGCGTTTCTGGCGGTGACCCTGTTTATCGTCTTTTGGGTGGAAACCTTTTTTGCACGCAACCTCGCTGACGTGCGGCCGCTGTTCCATTGGATGCCGGTATTGTTGATTTTTCTGGTCGCCTCGTTGACGATGCGCGCCTGGTCCGAGGAACGGCGCTCCGGCACCCTCGAAAGCCTGCTGACCAGTCCCGTGGCGCCTTGGCAGTTGGTGTTCGGCAAATTCTTTGCTGGTCTGGCGCTGGTGGCGGTAGCCTTGTTGCTGACCTTACCACTACCTATAACGGTGGCCGAACTCGGACCGCTCGACTGGGGTCCGGTCTTCGGCGGTTACGTGGCGGCCTTGTTCCTGGCCGCCGCCTATGTCGCGATCGGTCTGTACATGAGCGCGCGCACCGACAACCCGATTGTCGCTCTGATCCTCACCGTGGTTGTCTGTGGTCTGTTCTATCTACTCGGCTCGCCCACGCTGACAACGCTGTTCGGCGGGCCGGTCGGTCATCTTCTGGCATTGATCGGTAGCGGCTCGCGGTTCGAGTCGATCACCCGCGGCGTGCTCGACCTGCGCGATCTCTACTACTACCTGTCGATTGTCGGGGTGTTCCTGGCGCTGAATCTGTTTGCGCTCGAGCGGCTGCGTTGGGCGGGTAACCCCACTACTGCGCGGCACCGCCTGTGGTTTCTGTTGGTTGGGCTCACCGTGGCTAATTTCGTCGCCGCTAACCTGTGGCTCGACCAGATCACCTGGGCCCGCGCCGATATGACGCGGGGCCATATTTACTCTTTGTCCGGCGCCACGCGGCGCTATCTGGGTGAATTGCAGGAGCCGCTGCTGATCCGAGGCTATTTCTCCGCCAAGACTCATCCGTTACTGGCGCCGCTGGTGCCGCAAGTGAAAGATCTACTCGAAGAATATGCTGTGGCCGCCAAGGGGCATGTACGGGTGGAGTTCGTCGACCCGCACGACGACCCGCAGCTGGCCGAACAAGCCGCCGCTAAATACGCTATCAAACCCGTGCCCTTCCAGGTGGCAAACCGATACCAGTCCTCGGTGGTCAGTTCCTATTTCGATATTCTCATTGCCTACGGTGATCAGTACCAGGTGTTGAACTACCGCGACCTGGTCGAAGTAAAAGCGCGCGGTGAGGGCGATCTGGAGGTAGGGCTAAAGAACCCGGAATACGCGATTACCCGCTCGATCCGCAAAGTGTTGAATGCTTACCAGGCGGGCGGCAGCCCCTTCGAAACGCTGCGCAAACCGGTTCACTTCGAGGGCTATATGTCGCCGGACGCACGGCTGCCACAACAACTGGTGGCATTGCGTAAAGAGCTCGACGCCGTGCTGGCCGAGTTGAAGCAAGAATCCGGCGGCAAGTTCACCGCCCATTTTCAGGATCCCGACGCTGACGGCGGCAACCTGGCAAAGACTCTTAAGCACGACTATGGATTCTCGCCGCAGGTTGCCAGCCTGTTGGATCCGCAGCCCTTCTGGTTTTACATGCTGCTCAAGTACAACGGCCAGACAATCCAGGTGCCGCTGCCGGCGCAGCTCAACCGCGCCGCGCTGAAGCGATCGCTCGAAGCCGCCCTGCAGCGTTTGGCACCCGGTTTTCTGAAAACGGTGGCGGTGGTCAAACCGGCGGCGTACGGCCCGCACGCCCAGCGTTATTCTGAGCTTAGCGATGCACTGTCGGCCAATACGCGGCTCGAAGATACCGACCTCAAGAACGGCCGCGTGCCGGATGACGCCGATCTCCTGCTGCTTCTCGCTCCCGACGCGCTCGATGAGAAACAGATATTCGCCGTTGATCAGTTCCTGATGCAGGGGGGCAGTGTAGTGTTGGCCAGTTCGCCTTTCAGCATCGAGGTGACCGACAGTCTGAGCGCGCACCGGCATTCCTCGGGACTGGAAAAATGGCTTAAGCACAACGGTATCAGTATCGGCGAGACCATGGTGCTCGACCCGCAGGACGCCTCGCTGCCGGTGCCGGTACGGCGCAACCTTGGCGGGCTGCCGATTAACGAAATCCGCATGCTTCCCTACCCGCATTTCCCCGATATCCGCGCCGCAGGGCTGAATGCTAACAACGCCATCACCGCTTCGCTCGGCCAGATCACGCTGAATTGGGTTTCACCGATCGTGCTGGACGATAAGCCCAACAAAGAACGCAAAGTCACACCGTTGCTCCGTTCGTCCCCAGGCAGTTGGTTGTCCGGTGATTTAAACCTCGTGCCCGACTACCGCGTGTGGCCGAAAACCGGCTTCAAACCCGGCGCCAAGCGCGGCGCGCAGCTGTTGGCCGTCGCCGTGGAGGGGCGGTTCGATTCCTATTTCAAGGGCGCTGAATCGCCGCTGGCGAAACAGCCGGATAAGGTCGCGCCAGCCAAGACGGATAGCAAAACGGTCAACACCGATGCCAAAGCGGACGAGACCTCGCCGGCCGAAGCGCCGCCCCCGATCACCAATGTCATCAATCGATCGCCGGAGTCATCCCGTATTATTCTGGTGGCTTCCGATACGTTCGCCGACGACGCAGTATTGAACCTGGCTTCCGAAGGGCTGGGCACGCGTTACACGCGACCGCTGGATTTTCTGCAAAACGCCATCGACTGGTCGCTGGAAGACCGCGGCCTGTTAGGTATCCGCAGTCGGGCGCAGTTTGCGCGCACGCTGTTACCGATGGACCGCAGCACCCAGATGTTCTGGGAATATCTCAACTACGCGCTGGCGTTGTTGGGGCTGCTCGCCGTAGGGTTGGTGCGGACCTGGGCGCGGCGTAACGCCCAGCGGCGTTATCGCTTGATTCTTGCGGAGGTATGAGGCATGCAAAAAACTGTAAAACTACTGGCCGCGTTACTGGCGGTACAATTGGTGTTGGCGGTGAGCATGAGTTTCAGCGCCCCGGATCTTGCCGCGGCGCGACCGAACACGCCTTTGCTCAACCTCGGTGGACATACCCCCGATCGACTGGAAATCGACGGGCCGGACCAACAACATCTGCTACTGGCCAAGCACGACAAGCTCTGGGTACTGCCTGACACCGAGAACTTTCCAGCCGACCAGAGCAAGGTCGAGCATCTAATAAGCCTACTGCAAGGCCTGCGACGCGGCTTCGCGGTGGCGACCACGGCGGGTGCGCAGAAACGCTTTAAAGTGAGTGACACGCACTACGAGCGCAAGCTGGTGCTGGCGGGCGACGGCTCCACCCTGGCCACCCTCTACCTAGGCACATCCCCGGGCGTGCGGCGGGTGCATGCACGTACAGCAAAAGACGATGCCGTGTATACCACGCAGCTGGGGACTTATGACGTACCATTGAGCGCCGAGAACTGGGAAGACAAGGCATTGCTGCACCTACCGGCGGCCGATATTGAACAGATCGATCTGGCGGGGCTCGACCTGTCGCGCCTACCGTCCTCGGCGAGCACGGCCAACAAGACCGGCGCGCCCGGCGCTGACCGCCCGTGGACGGCGAAAGGTTTACCCGACGGCGAGGCGCTCAATCAGGCTCACACGGCCGATCTGGTGCAGGAGGTCGCGACGCTGAATTTTGCCTCGGTGCTCGGCTCCAAGGCGCTGCCCGGTTACGCTCTGCAGGCACCGCAGCTGACGTTCAAGGTCGAGCGTAAAAACGGCAGTACCCTGAGCTATCGACTGGGTCGCCGCGGCCAGGAGAAGGATTACGTCCTGAAAGTGTCCAACCGGCCGGAGTACTTCCGTTTGACCGGCGCCAGCGGCGACGCCTTAATCAAGGCGGCCGGGCGCGACCAACTGGTATCGGCGAGGGCGGCGCCGGATAAGACGCCGAGTACGCAGCCGGCCTCGTCAGCCGGTGCCGGACACCCGCCACAGGCCCGCGCTCATGGGAACAGTTGAGCGTGCAAAGAAGGCCTTAGCTGCGATTAACCGCATGGCCCCCTGGAGTCGTTACTTGGCCGAGTGCCCCGACATCTTGATCTCGACCTTGTCCTCGTCCTTCAAGCTGCCGTAATAGGCGCGCAGGATTTCCAGGACTTCGGGGCGCGAGAATTTGTCCGACACGTCCTCGCCTTCCGACAATGCCTTGCGCAGCTTGGTGCCCGAGAGCAGGATGCGGTCGGAACCTTCGTGCGGACAGGTCTTCATTGACGCCATGCCGTCGCACTTATTGCACCAGAAGGTCCAGTCGATTTTCAGCGGCTCGGTTTCAAGGGCATCAGCCGGCAGTTCGTCGAAAATGTGGTGGGCGTCAAAGGGGCCGTAATAATCGCCGACGCCGGCGTGGTCGCGGCCGACGATCTGGTGGGAGCAGCCGTAGTTCTGCCGGAACAGGGCGTGCAACAAAGCCTCGCGCGGCCCGGCGTAGCGCATGTCCAGCGGATAGCCGGCCTGGATCACCGTGTTATCGGAAAAATAATTTTCAATCAGGGTGCCGATAGCGTTGCTGCGCACATCGGCGGGAATATCGCCCGGCTTCAGCTTACCCAGCAGCGAATGGATCAGCACGCCATCGAGCGTCTCGATGGCGATTTTCGCCAGATACTCGTGCGAGCGGTGCATGGGATTGCGGGTCTGGAAAGCGGCGATGGTTTTCCAGCCGCGTTTTTCGAATTCGGCGCGGGTTTGCGCCGGGGTCATGAACTGCTCGCCGTACTGCTCGGGGAAACCGCCTTGCGAGAGCACCTTGATGGGACCGGCGAGGTTGACATCGCCCTGCTCCATGACCATTTTCACCCCCGGGTGCTCCGTATCGGTGGTTTTGTAGACCATCATGCACTCGTGGTTTTTGTCGATACTGTATTTTTCCGTCACCGTCATGGTGGCCAGCACTTCGTCACGCTCGCTGTCGTAAAGCGCCACGCTGTCGCCTTCTTTAATACCGTCTGCGGTGGCCTGATCGGTGGAGAGCGTTACCGGGATCGGCCAGAACAGGCCGTTGGCCATCTTCATGCCGTCGCACACACCTTCCCAATCGGCGCGCGTCATGAAACCTTCCAGCGGAGTGAAACCCCCGATGCCCATCATGATGATGTCACCGGCCTCTCGTGACGAGATGTTAACGCGTGACAAGGAGGCAGCACGCTGCTTTTCGGCCGCCAGGGCGTCGCCTGAGAGGAGCAGCGGTTTGAGGTTACCGCCACCGTGTGGCTTCACAAGACTGGACATAAGACTCCTTACCCGTGTGATTTCTATCTATTAAGAGGTTATATTCGGGTGCGCCGACCCACCCGGCGCCCCGCAGGGGGTGTTACCTTACTGATGTTTTGACGGAATTCCAGCAGTTTTAATTTACTCAAGCATAAAGGCATCTTATTCTTTTCTTTATGCTATACCCTATACGCAAGCGTTTGTTATTATTTGGTTAAAACCTCTTAGTATATTAGTATATTACGATATCTTATGCGTATTTCAGAAACGCTTATTAGCCAATACCGACAATAGTCTAGTAAATTACTCAGTCTTTCGGCGACTGCCGAGCGCCCACAGAGATCAATAATTATGTCCAAGCCGTTGCATGACCCTTTGTCCAAAAGCCTCGATGAGGGTCACCGCATCGAAAATAAGAACACCACCTGCTATATGTGCGCCTGCCGCTGCGGTATCCGCGTGACGCTACGCGACGGCCAGGTCCGGTACATCCAGGGCAACCCCGACCACCCCCTCAACAAAGGGATTATCTGCGCCAAGGGCTCCGCCGGCATTATGAAGCAGTACTCGCCGGCGCGCCTCACCAAGCCCTTGATGCGCAAGCCCGGCAGCGACCGCGGCGACAACGATTTCGTCGAAATTCCCTGGGACAAGGCCTTCGACATGGTCGAGGAACGCCTGGCGGACATCCGCGCCACCGACCCGAAGAAGTTCGCCCTGTTCACCGGGCGCGACCAGATGCAGGCGCTGACCGGCATGTTTGCGCGCCAGTTCGGCACACCGAATTACGCCGCTCACGGCGGCTTCTGTTCGGTCAACATGGCCGCCGGCATGATCTACACTATCGGCGGCTCGTTCTGGGAATTCGGCGGCCCGGACCTCGATCGCGCCAAGCTGTTCGTCATGATCGGCACGGCCGAGGATCACCACTCCAATCCGCTGAAAATGGCCATTTCCAAGTTCAAGCGCCAGGGCGGTAAATTCATCTCCATCAATCCGGTGCGCACCGGTTATTCAGCCATCGCCGATGAGTGGATCCCCATCAAGCCGGGCACCGACGGCGCGCTGTTCCTGGCGCTGACCAACGAGATTATCCGCCAGGGTCTCTACGATCGCGACTATCTGGTGCAGTACTCGAATGCGGCGGAGCTGGTCAATCTGGACGAAAACTCCAGTGAATACGGTATGTTCGTGCGCTTTGAAGTACCACCGGAAGAGGGCTGCTTCGATCCGCAGAACAAACTGTGGTGGGACCGCGAACTCGATAAACCGATTTCCATGCACACCGAGGGCGTCGATCCCTACCTGCTGGGAGAATTCACCCTGGAAGACGGCACGCCGGTGAAACCGGCCTTCCAGCTGCTGGTCGATCGCGTCAAGCAATACAACGCCGAGTGGGCGTCGCGGATCACCGGCATTCCGGTGGAGACCATTCGGCGCCTGGCGCACGAAATGGGCATCACCGCGCGCGATGAAAAAATTGAACTGCCGATCGCCTGGACCGACGTCTGGGGCAACGAGCACGATCACGTCACCGGCAACCCGGTGGCCTTCCACGCCATGCGCGGCCTGGCGGCGCACTCCAACGGTTTCCAGACGATCCGCGCCATGTCCATCCTGATGAGCATTCTGGGCACCATCGACCGCCCCGGCGGCTTTCGCCACAAGGCGCCGTTCCCGCGCCCCATACCACCCTGCGCCAAGACCCCGACCGGCCCCGCGGGCGTACAACCCAACACGCCGCTCGATGGCATGCCGCTGGGCTGGCCGGCCGATCCGGACGATCTGTTTGTCGACGAGCAGGGTGAACCGGTGCGTATCGACAAGGCGTTTTCCTGGGAATACCCGCTGTCGGTGCACGGCCTGATGCACAACGCCATCACCAATGCCTGGCGCGGCGACCCCTACCGTATCGATACGCTGCTGATTTTCATGGCCAACATGGCCTGGAACTCGTCGATGAACACCTCTGAAGTACGCCAGATGCTCAACGACAAGGATGAAAACGGCGAATATAAAATTCCGTTTCTCATCGTCGCCGACGCCTTCCAGTCGGAAATGGTGGCCTACGCCGACCTGGTACTGCCCGACACCACGTATCTGGAGCGCCACGATTGCATGTCGATGCTCGACCGGCCGATCTCCGAGTACGACGGCCCGGTCGACTCGGTGCGCATCCCGGTAGTGCCGCCCACCGGCCAGTGCAAACCCTTCCAGGAGGTGCTCATTGAGTTGGGCTCACGCCTCAAGCTGCCGGCGTTTACCAAGGACGACGGCAGCCGCAAGTTCCGCGACTACCCGGATTTCGTGATCAATTACGAAACCGCCCCCAACTCCGGCATCGGCTTTCTCGCCGGCTGGCGCGGCAAGGGCGGCGAGAAGTTCATGAAAGGCGAACCCAACCCCAAACAGTGGGAAATGTACGAAAAGAACAACTGCGTGTTCCACTACGAGCTACCCAAATCTTACCAGTACATGCGCAACTGGAACCAGGGCTACCTGGAGTGGGCCAAGCGCCACAGCCTGACGCGCTATGCCGAGCCGATCAACATCCATATTTACTCCGAGGTCCTGCAGAAATTCCGCCTCGCCGCGCAGGGCAAATCCGACGGCAAACAGCCGCCGCAACGCCTGCGCAAACGCATTGACACCCACTTCGATCCGCTGCCGTTCTACTCCCAGCCGCTGGAGTCCCAGGCCACGGATCTGCACAAGTATCCGCTCAACGCGGTCACCCAGCGGCCCATGGCCATGTATCACTCGTGGGATTCGCAAAACGCCTGGCTGCGCCAGATCCACACCTACAACTTCCTCTACGTGAACAGCAAAACGGCGCGCGAAGCCGGCATCGAGGACGGCGGTTGGATGTGGGTGGAATCCATGCACGGCAAAGTCCGTTGCCTGTGCCGCTATTCAGAATCCGTGGAGCCCGGCACGGTGTGGACCTGGAACGCCATCGGCAAGGCGTCGGGCGCCTGGGGCCTGGATCCCAGCGCCAACGAAGCCAACCAGGGATTTCTGCTCAACCACGTCATCAGCGAAGAGCTGCCCGCCTGCGAGGACGGTCAACACCTTTCCAACTCGGATCCTGTCACCGGTCAGGCGGGCTGGTACGACGTGCACGTGCGTATCTACCCGGCCGCGGCCGACGAAGCCAAGCTCACCTCGCCGCAGTTCAACACGCTGCATACCGTGCCCGGCCAGACGCGGGAGAAAAAACGCGTTCGTTGGCTGACTTATTTTGCCGGCAAGAAAAAGGCCTGAATCATGACTCAACTCGCACTGGTTATCGATCTGAACGTCTGCGTTGGCTGTCACGCCTGTGTCACCAGCTGTAAGGAGTGGAACACCTCCGGCAGCGCCGGCTCACTGTCGGACATGAACCCGTTCAGCCGCGACCCCACCGGCACCTTCTTCAACCGCGTACAGACCTTCGAGGTGGGGGAATTCCCCAACACCGAGACGGTACATTTCCCCAAAAGCTGCTTGCACTGTGAAGACCCGCCCTGCGTACCGGTCTGCCCGACCGGGGCCAGCTACAAGCGCGAGGCCGACGGCATCGTGCTGGTCGATTACGACAAGTGCATCGGCTGCAAATATTGCGCCTGGGCCTGCCCCTACGGCGTGCGCGAAATCGACGAGCATCAGAAGGTGATGAAAAAATGCACCTTGTGCGTGGACCGCATCTATGACACCGCGTTGCCGGAAAAGGAGCGTAAGCCGGCCTGCGTGCTGGCTTGCCCGACCAGCGCGCGCCTGTTTGGCGATGTCAACGACCCCGAATCGGAAGTCGCCGAGGCAATTCGCGAGCGCGGCGGTTACCAGCTGATGCCCGAATGGGGCACCCGTCCGGCCAACCATTACCTGCCGCGCAGCAAGACGCGCATCACCATCCATGACGACGAGCTGACACGCGTCGACAATCCGTTGAACAAGGAGCGCCAGTTGCCCATGCCGGACAAGGATGCGCCAACCCTCGACGACTTCACTTCGTGGTAACCGTTTCAGGAGCCGAAGCATGCATCCCGCGTTTTCCGTAATCTTTCTCACCACCCTGATCGGCGTCGGCCAGGGGCTGTTTCTGGCCCTGTACACCGGCCAGCTGTATTCTGTCGTCGAAGTGGTGCCGGTCGAGGATTCCCACCATCACTACGGCATCGGCGCACTGATCGCAGTGGTGTTCCTCAGCCTCGGCCTGCTTGCCTCATTTTTCCACCTCGGACATCCGGAGCGCGGCTGGCGCGCCATCGCCCGCTGGCGGACCTCCTGGCTGTCGCGCGAAGTCATCGTCCTACCGGCGTTTATGGGCATGGTGGCACTGTACGGCCTGGTACATTATTTTGACCTCAACCCGGTTCTGTTCACCCTGCGCGAAACTTTCCGCATCGACCTGTCACTGGTCATAGGCGCGCTGACCACGGTGCTCGCCTTCACCCTGTTTCTGTGCACCGGCATGATCTACGCCTGTATCAAGTTTCTGCAGGAGTGGGCCACGCCGCTGACGGTGGTCAACTACACCCTGCTCGGCGCGGCCTCGGGGTTCACCCTGGCCACCGCGTTTGCCGCTTCCCAGGGCTCGCAACTCACGGACTTCTACGCCGGCTGGGCGCTGCTGCTTACCCTGGCCGCGCTGGTCACCCGGGTTGCCAGCCTGATCCGCAACCAACGCATCAAGCACAAGTCCACGCTGTCCACCGCCATCGGCATTCGCGACAGCCGCATCCGGCAAAAATCGCAGGGCTTCATGACCGGCTCGTTCAACACACGGGATTTTTTCCACGGCGCGCCGCAGGCGGTGTTCAAGGGGATAAAATGGTTTTTCCTGATCACGGTCTTCCCCATCCCGATTGTCCTGCTGGCGCTGGGAATGGGGCACAGTGGCGTGGCGGTATTTGCCCTCGCCTTTGCCATCCAGTATCTGGGCCTGCTGGCCGATCGCTGGTTTTTCTTTGCCCAGGCGAATCATCCGCAGAACCTTTACTACCAGGCGGTCGGCTGAAACAGCCGCCCGCCCACAGGCTGAATGAGGCCCGGCTGTCCAGGCCACGAAAATACCCGGAAAGCCGGCCGGCAGCCGCAACGTTCCGGGCGCCTGGATGTCTCAGGTACCAGGCTTGTCGCCTTCAACCACCTGGACTATGCTCTTTCCATGGACTCATTAATCGACCCTTTTGGCAGACGCATTGATTACGTCCGGCTGTCTGTCACAGACCGCTGCGACCTGCGTTGCGAGTATTGCATGCCCAAAGGCTTCAGCAACTTCGAGGAACCGGAACACTGGCTGAGCTTCGCCGAAATCGAGCGCGTCATCGGCGCCTTTGGACGCCTGGGCGTGAGCCGGGTGCGCCTGACCGGCGGCGAACCGCTGGTGCGCAAAGGGCTCGCCCGACTCGCCGCGAGTCTGTGCGCGCTACCGGGTATCGACGACCTGTCCCTGAGCACCAACGCCACGCGCCTGGACAAGCAGGCCGAAGCGCTCAATAGCGCCGGCATCTCGCGCATCAACGTCAGTCTCGATACGCTGCGCCACGAGCGCTTCAAAGCCATTACGCAGGGCAAGCTGGATAAAGTCCTGAACGGCCTGATGGCGGCCAAACAGGCGGGGTTCAAGCCGATCAAGATCAACATGGTGGTGATGCGCGGTGTCAACGACGACGAAGTCGAGGACATGGTGCGTTTTTGCCTGGAGCACGATTTCACCCTGCGTTTCATTGAAACCATGCCCATGGGGGATACCGGTCGCAGCGCCACTTCACGCTATATGGATCTGCAGACGGTGCGCGCCCGCCTGGAGCAACAGTTTGAACTGATCCCCGGCGTGATGCCCGGCGGCGGGCCCGCCCGTTACGTGCAAGTGGCTGGTACCGAACTCCGGATTGGCTTCATCACGCCAATCTCGCGGCATTTCTGCGCTACCTGCAACCGCGTGCGGCTGGCGGTCGACGGCACCCTCTATCTGTGCCTGGGCCAGGAAGACAAACTGGAATTGCGACCGCTGCTGCGCCAAGGCATCAGCGATGCAGAACTGGAGCAGGCGCTGATCGCGGCCATCGCCATAAAACCCGAGCGCCACCAGTTCACCGAAAAACCGGAACAGGTGGTACGCTTGATGTCGCTGACCGGCGGCTGAGGCGCGGGCGCTTACCCGTTCCAGACAGATTTCAGTACCGCCGCCAGCATCAAGACTCCGAGTAGGGCGAGAAACCCGGCGAAGATCTGTTGCAGCCGGCGCTGCGCCAAGCGGTGCGCCAGTCTGGCACCGAACGGCGCGCTCGACACACTCGCGGCGCTGAGCGCAGCCACCGCCGGCCAATAGATGTACCCTGTGCTGCCCGCGGGCAATGCCCTCTGCCCCCACCCCGCGACGACAAAGCCCATCGCACCCACCAGCGCAATCGGCAGACCGCAGGCCGCGGCACTCGCCACCGCCCGGCGTACCCCAATGTTGTGCCACACCAGCCAGGGGACGGTCAGGGTGCCGCCGCCGATGCCCAGCAACGCCGAAATGGCGCCGATCACCGCCCCGGCGACGGCATTTCGTACCGCTCCGGGCGCCGCTCGATGTGCCGCAGGTGCCCGCCCGAAGGCCATCTGCGCGGCCACCAGCAGCTCGAACAGCCCAAACAGCAGCGCCAGTAGCAGGCCACCCAGCCACACCGCCAGCCAGCCGCCCAGCCAGGCGCCGACCAGAATCCCCATCGACAATTGTAGGACCAGCGGCCACTCGACCGAACCGTGGCGGTGGTGTGCCAGAGCGGAAGACAGCGCGGTAAAGACAATGCTCGCCAGCGAAGTACCGACGGCAAGCTGCATGATATGAGCGCTATCGAAGCCCACCAGTCTGAACAAGGCGGCGAGCATTGGCACAATAATCAGGCCGCCGCCCACGCCGAGCAACCCGGCAAGGGTGCCGGCAACTCCACCCAGCAGCAGACAGGCCGCCAGCAATACAAAAATATTCATCTGCGCCATTGTACCTGGAGTAGGAGTCTTCTATTGTTAGGTGCACGCGGGACCAATCCCCAAGCTGAACGCACGAAGGATATGTTGCGGCACCTACCACGGCTCATTCTGATCATCCTCTTGTTAGTTACCGACAGCGCCTTCGCTGACCGTAACGACAAACAGCGCGAACAGTTCCTACAGGCCGAAGCGGCGCTGCGCGAGGGACGTCACGCCGATTACCGTAAACTGAAACGCGCGCTCGCCGCCTACCCGCTCTACCCCTACCTGGACTACTGGGAATTGCGGGCCTCGCTGGATTCCGCCAAACCCCGCCAGGTGCGCGAATTTCTGCACCGCTACCAGGACCAGCCGGTAGCGGTGCGTCTGCGCGGCAGCTGGCTGCACCGCCTGGGCCGGCGCAAGGATTGGAAAACCTTTCTGGCCTTCTACACGCCGCAATCTTCCATGACTTTGCAATGCTACGCCGTACGCGCGCGCCTGCAGGGCAAAGAACGCAAAGCGGCCCTGCGCGAAGCACTGAAATTGTGGCTGGTAGGCCGGTCACAGCCTGACGCCTGCGATCCGGCCTTCGGCCAACTGTATGCCGAGGGCATGATCAACAGCGAGCTGATCTGGCAGCGCATTCGCCTGGCTTTCGCCGCGCAGAAGTCCAGTCTGGCCGGATACCTGGCCAAAGGCCTGTCGGCCGAAGACCGTCTGTGGGTCAAGCGCTGGCAACAGGCGCACCGTCGCCCGACCACGGCGATTAAGGCCGCCTGGGCCGAACCTGACACCCCCCTGGTGCGCGATATACTGGCCCATGCGCTGCAACGCCTGGCCCGCTACAAGCCCGATCAAGCCTGGAAGCATTGGCAAACACTGTCGGCCGGACACCGTTTCTCGGCCCGTCAACAGGGCGAGATTGTGCAACGGATCGCGCTCAATGGAGCGGTCAGCGGTTACGCCGACGCCGCGCACTGGCTGGCCGCCGTGCCCGATAGCGCGGCCGACAACCGCGTGCGCCAGTGGCGCGTACGCGTCGCGCTGCTCAACGCCGACTGGACGCAAGCACTGCAGCGCATCGCGGAGCTCGATGCGGGCAGCCGCGATGATGACGCCTGGCGCTATTGGCACGCGCGCGCGCTGGATGCACGCGGCGCCAGCGGTGATGCCTATACCGAGTACGCGCGCCTGAGCAGCGAGCGCAGCTATTTCGGCTTCCTCGCCGCCGACCGGCTGCAACGACCCTACCAGATGGGCGACCGGCGCCAGCCCAACGACCAGCAGGCCCTGGACCATGTCAGCGCCCTGCCCGGCATTCAGCGGGCGCACGAGCTGTATCTGGCCGGCAAACGACTCGATGCCCGCCGCGAATGGTTTTATGCCACCCGCCAACTCAACGCCGAACATCTGCGTCCAGCGGCGCTGCTGGCGCACCGCTGGGGCTGGCACGATCGAGCCATTATCGCCGCAGCCCAGGCCAACTACTGGTCCGATCTGACCCTGCGCTTTCCGTTACCGCACCGCGACTCCATTTTCGCCACGGCGCGGCACTATGACCTCGACCCCGCGCTGATCTACGGGGTGATTCGTCAGGAAAGCGCCTTCATGGAGGACGCCGTGTCCTCGGTCGGCGCGCTGGGGCTCATGCAGCTGATGCCCGCCACCGGCAAACAGACCGCACGGGCGCTGAACATCCGCTACCGCGGCACCCAGGCGCTGTTGCAGTCCGATCAGAACATCCAACTGGGCAGCGCCTACCTGAACAAACTGATGACCCGCTACAACGGCTCGCCGGTACTGGCCGCGGCCGCCTACAATGCCGGCCCCACGCGCGTCTCCCGCTGGTTGCCCGCCGATAAGGACATGGACGCCACCTTGTGGACCGAACTGATCCCGTTCAAGGAGACGCGCAAATATGTACGCCGGGTACTGACCTATGCGACCATTTTCGACTGGCGCCTGGAACAACCCCTTACCCGCCTGAGCAGTCGCCTGCCCATAGTGCGCCAGCGGTATTAGCTTAGACGGCGCCAGCGTCCCCCTAACGCCGCACCCGCTGACGCCCGACGGTGATTTCAAGGCCGGGTAGGCCGTCGATGGCTTAGGGTGCCGCTAGCGGCACATGCACCATCGACGGCCTACCCGGCCTTGAAATCACCGTCGGGCCACCGGGGCGCACAACGCGTTCCGGCACAAAGGGGTTCCAGCCGTCCCAAACTTGACCTCGACCGGGCTTATGCGCAGGCTATAGCCCCCGCCCGGGTCAAGAGAGCAGCATGTCAGTTCAGCGCATAATCGTCATCGGCGGCACCGGCTTTGTCGGCGGCCACCTGGTCCATCGCCTGGCCGCCCTGGGCCACCAAGTGAGCGTGCTGACACGGCGCCCCGAACGTCACCGGCAGTATCGTATCGGTGCCAAGGTGCAGCTGATTCAGGCCAATCCCTACGATACCGAGCAACTGGTGCCCTTGTTGGCCGATTGCGATTGCGTCATCAATCTGGTCGGCCTCCTCAACGAGTCGGGCGGCAACAGCTTCAGCCGCGCCCACGTCGAACTGCCCCGCTGCCTGGTCAAGGCGATGCGCGAAGCCGGTGTCCCACGCCTGTTACACATGAGCGCGCTCAACGCGGACGTCAACGAAAGCCGCGGCCGCTACCTGAAAACCAAAGGCGAAGGGGAAAATCTGGTCCATCAGTCACCGGGCATCGAGGTCACCAGCTTTCGCCCCTCGGTGATCTTCGGCCCGGGTGACAGCTTTTTCCGCCGCTTCGCCGGTCTGCTCAAACTGATGCCCCTGCCGGTGTTTCCTCTGGCCTGCGCCGACGCGCGGTTCGCGCCGGTCTACGTCGGTGACGTAGCCGAGGCCTTTGTCTACGCACTCGAACATCCCGCCACCTCCGGCCAGCGCCTCGAGCTGTGCGGCCCCGAACAATACACTCTGGCGCAACTGGTCGAATACACCGCCAGGCTGATCGGCAGGCACACCCGGGTGGTCGGTCTGCCGGATATTATCGCGCGTGCGCAGGGCCGCATCATGAGCTTGCTGCCGGGCCAGCCTTTCACCCTGGACAATTATTATTCGCTCAAAAAAGACAGCGTCTGTAGCCAGCCGGTGTGGCCGAAAATGGGCCTGCAGCCGCGCTCGGTCGAAGCCGTGGTACCGCAGTATCTGGGATCGGCCAGCAGTCGTGCGCGCTATTATGACTACCGTTCGCGGGCCCGCCGCTCGCCCTGATGGATATTTATCTGGTCGGCGGCGCGGTGCGCGACAAGCTGCTGGGCCTGCCGGTGCAGGAACGCGACTGGGTGGTGGTCGGAGCCAGCGCGCAGGAAATGCTCGACCTGGGCTACCGGCAAGTGGGTAAGGATTTCCCGGTGTTTCTGCATCCGCTCACTAAAGAGGAATACGCCCTGGCGCGCACCGAGCGCAAAGTCGCCCCGGGCTACCGGGGCTTTGCCTTTCATGCCGAGGCCGACGTCACGCTCGAACAGGATCTGTTGCGGCGCGATCTGACCATCAATGCCATGGCCGAAAGCGCAGACGGTACGCTCATCGACCCCTACGGTGGCCGCCAGGATCTGGAGGCAGGCCGCCTGCGCCACGTCAGTGCGGCATTCGCCGAAGATCCGGTGCGCATTCTGCGGGTGGCACGTTTCGCCGCCCGCTTCGGCAAATGGGGCTTCAGCGTGGCCCACGCCACCAACGCCCTGATGCGCACCATGGTCGCCGCCGGCGAGGTCGACCACCTGGTAGCCGAGCGGGTCTGGGCGGAACTGGCCAAGGCGCTCGCCAGCGACACCCCGGAGCGGTTTTTCAGTGTGTTGCACGGGTGCCACGCGCTGGGCGTACTGTTCGCCGAAATCGAAGGCGAATACACAGAGCACCCCCCCCACGGGCAGAAACTGCCTAGCGCCTTGCAGCAGCTGCAGAGCGTCGCCGCAAACAGTGATGACCCGCACGTGCGTTTTGCCAGTCTGATGCTGGCGCTGGGCGGCGATCTCGATCAGGAGGCGCGCCTGCGCCAGGTCGAGGCGCTGTGTGCGCGCCTGCGGGTTCCCAAAGACTACGCCCGACTGGCATCGCTCGCCGTGCGCTTGCGCACCGCTATCGCCGGACAGGACGCCGAGAGCCTGTTGAGCTGCATGCACGCCGCCGGGGCATTTCGCGATAGCGCTCGCTGGCAACAGCTGCTGACCGTATACCGTTTATGCGGTTTGATCGATCCGCGGCAGGCCGCGACCCTGGAAGGCGCCCGCGCTCAGGCGGCCGCGGTCAGGCCCGGCGATCTGCGCGATGACACTCTCTCCGGAGCGGCACTGGGACAGGCCATCGAGGCTAAACGCCGACAGCTGATCGCTCGGGTAATCCGCACCCAAGCCACCGGATAGCACCGCTCAGAGGAACAGGGCAAACAACACCACGCCCAGCAGCACCCGGTAGATCACAAACGGCAGCATCCCAACTCGGTCCAGCAGCTTGAGAAAATAGTGGATACACACATAGGCGCTGACAGCCGATACCAGCACACCCACGAGAAGATCGGTCCAGAGGACCGGTTCGCTGGCTTCGAGCAGATTAGTGATTTCATACAGGCCGGCCATGGCGATGGCCGGCACTGAAAGCAAGAACGAAAAGCGCGCCGCTGCCTTGCGCTCCATCCCCACCATCAAGCCGGCGGTGATGGTGATCCCCGAGCGCGAAGTACCGGGGACCAGCGCCAGTACCTGAGACAGAGCAATAATCGCCACCCGTCCGGCGCCCAGGCGGTATTCGCAGCGCGTTTGCGCGCCCGCTTTATCGGCATAACCCAGCAGCAGCCCGAACACCACGGTGGTAGTAGCAATCACCAGCGGCGAACGCAATACGGTTTCGACGTAATTGTGCAACAGCAATCCGGCCAGACCCAGCGGAATGGTGCCCAGCAAGACCGCCCAGGCGAGCATCGCTTCGTCGTCGGGATTGCGGGTGATCAGTGAACGGGTCCAGGACCTGGTCATGGCCGACAGCTCTTCGCGGAAATAAATCACCACGGCGGCCAAAGTGCCAAAATGCACGGCGACATCGAAGGCCAGCCCCTGATCCGGCCAACCGGTCAGAACGGGCACCAGGATCAGGTGGGCGGAACTGGAAATCGGCAGGAATTCGGTAAGCCCCTGGACCAGCGCCAGGACGACGGCATGAAACATGTCCATGAGGGTTCTTCAAATCTTATAAGCGACTGCGTAAATCACGCGCCGCAAAGCCTATCACGTCGCGCTCAAGATGGCGTGAACATACGATGACCTTGAAGCGCTCACCCATTTCCCCCGGCAGCATCAGGCGCTTGGCCTCGTTGCTGAGCTGCAGGTAGGCGCGGGTGTCGCCCGCATCGGCCGCCGCGAGCAACCGATCGATGCCGCAACCGAGCAGAAACTGCGCCTGGCTGGTATAGCCAGTCAAGCGCATCCCGGCCGCGCATGCCGCTTCGGCGATGGCGGTGAAATCGACGAAAGCGGTAATATCCTGCAGGCCAGGAAACCAAAAGGCGTCGGCGTGCGCCTGATGCCGATAATGGCACATCAAGGTGCCCATGGCGCGTTGCCGGTGATAGTACTCGGCGCGCCCGTAACCATAGTCGATGAGTAACAAAGCCCCCGCGGCGATGCACTCGGCCAGCGCGCCCACCCAGGCCGGCAGGCCCGGGCAGTACTCGGAAACGTAAACCCCCTCCCAGCCGTAATCCGCGGCGAGCTGCCGGATCCTTTGCGCATTGGCCGGATCCGCCTCCCGGGCGCAGGAGATCAATCCGTTCTGTTCAGCGGCGACGCCCTCGAGCTGCACGGTACCGTCTTGCCAGCGAAAGCGCGACACCGGCAACGCGTCGGCCACTTCGTTGCCGAACACCACGCCGCGCAGCGGTTGCGTGGGCAGCGCCTCGAGCCAGGCAACGCGCGAGGCCAACTGCGGGGGCAGATCGGCCAGTGCCTGCTGCTGCAGCGTGCGCATAGCGCCGCTGCGCTCAAGAATCCAATAGCGCCGCGGCAAGCAGTCAAGAGCGTGCAGTTCCTGCAGCACGACCCGCGCCAAGGCGCCGCTGCCCGCGCCGAGCTCCAACACACAGCCGGCCTCGACCTGCTCCAACACCGAGGCAATGCTGCGCGCCAGACAGCGGCCGAACAGCGCCCCGGATTCAGGCGCGGTGACAAAATCCCCCTGCTCGCCGAACGGCATCAGACCGTTGCTGTAGTAGCCCAGCCCCGGGTGGTACAGCGCCATGTTCATGTAGCTGTCAAAAGACAGGCAGCCCTGCTCGGCGTCGCAGGCCTGGTGAATTTTTTTCAGCAGTGTTTCACTGACGGCCCGCGCTTCGGCGCCCGGTGGCGACACAGCGGCGGACATGCGCGGTTTTTCAGTCGCTCTCAACCGGCCACATCGGTTGCGCGGTGGGATCGAACTGATCCCAGATCGAAGCGAACCGGAAACCGGTGAGCGGGTGCTTGGCGTCCCCGGCAATTTCCGCCAGCGGCCGGAGCACGAAGGCGTAGCGGGTGATTTCCTTGCGCGGCAGGTGCAACCCTTCCTCATCCAGCACCAGGTCGTCATAGAGCAGCAGATCCAAATCGAGCGTCCGGCTGCTGAACTTACCCGCGCTGCGGTCACGCCCGTGGGCGTCCTCGATGCCGTTGAGCACGGCGGCAACCTGTTGCGGCGACTGCTCTGTCTCCAGGCCCACTACCAGGTTGTAAAACGGGTCACCGCTGAAGCCCACTGCCGTGGTTTCGTAAATACGCGACTGCCGCAGCTCGCCGAAGATCTCAGCCAATTCGTCGAGCGCGCCACGCACATGCTTTTCGCGGTCGATATTACTGCCGATACTGACATAGACTCTGGCCACGGATTCAGCTCCTTTCGCCACGCTCAATGATGATTCCCACGCCGTTGGCACCGCGCACGGCGCCCCCCTTATTCAATGTCAGACGCAACCAGGACACGGCAAATTCCTCTCTAACCAGTTGTGCGACGCGCTCCGCCAGCGTTTCCACCAGTTGAAACTCGCTGGCTTCGACATAAGCGATGACGCGTTTGGCCACCGCCTTGTAGTTCAACGTATCGTCGATATGGTCGCTGGACGCCGCGCGGGCGATATCGGTGGCCATTTCCAGTGTGAGCGACAGAGTCTGTCTGATGGCCCGCTCCCAGTCATAGATGCCGATCACCGTATCTATGCGCAAGTCGCGGATAAAAATAATATCCATGCTGTGCTGATAACCACCCGGTCAATTCTGTCCACTATATTACAGGTGGGTGGCCGGCTCCAGTCGCGCTATGGCGCGCGCCTTGACCGCGACCCGCTGAGGCAGTCCAATAGCCCCCATGCGCCTTGACCTTGTATTGATAGTTTTCGCCTACCTGTTGGGCTCGATTTCCTCTGCCATTATCGTCTGTCGTGTGCTGCGTCTGCCGGACCCGCGCGGCGAGGGCTCGGGTAACCCCGGCGCCACCAACGTCCTGCGCATCGGTGGCAAAAAAGCCGCCGCCATCACGCTGATCGGCGACATGCTCAAAGGTCTGCTGCCGGTATTAGTGGCCAAGCTGCTCGGCGCCAGCCTCAGCGTGCAGGCGCTGGTGGCGGTCGCGGCCTTCCTCGGCCATCTGTACCCGGTGTTTTTCGGCTTTCGCGGCGGCAAGGGGGTGGCCACGGCGCTGGGTGTACTGCTAGGCCTGCACTGGCCGGTCGGTCTGCTGACTATCGCCACCTGGCTGCTGATCGCCAAGGTGTTCAAGGTCTCTTCTCTGGCCGCGCTGCTGTCGTTACTGGTCGCACCGCTGTACCTGTGGTGGCTGATTCCCGAACGCTCGCTGATCATCGCCATGGTGTTTATGGTCGCGCTCCTGTTCTGGCGTCACCGTGCCAATATCAGAAACCTGATTCAGGGAACCGAAGGGCAGATCGGCAATAAAAACTGAGGGCACATCTGATCAATTCGTCATGCCGGACTTGTTCCGGCATCCAGGGTTTCGGTCGTTATGGATTCCGGCCTGCGCCGGAATGACGGAAACGGTGCATGCGCTCGCGCCCTAAGCCGTCGAGGCACTACCGTCCCCAACCTCGACTTAGCCCACCAGCACGGCGCAGGCCATCTCATCGCCGGGGCAGCTATACCGCCGGCAGTTCCTCCAGCGACCATCTTGGCCGCACGCTGACTTCCAACCCGTCGCGCTGGCCCGCCTGCACCCGGCAAGCCCCGGCGTAGGCAATCATGGCACCGTTATCGGTACAAAACTCCAGCCGCGGATAGAACACTTCGGCGGAGTGCTGGCAGGCCATGTCCTGCAGGGCTTCACGCAGGGCCCGGTTGGCACCCACGCCGCCGGCCACAACCAGACGGGAAAGGCCGGTTTGTTCCAGCGCCCGGCGACACTTGATGACCAGGGTATCGACGACGGCGTCCTCGAACGCCCGGGCTATATCGGCCCGTGTCTGGGCGTCGTCCCCGGCTTCCTGGCTGGTAGTCAGGGCAAAGGTCTTCAGGCCGCTGAAACTGAAATCCAGACCGGGGCGGTTGGTCATGGGCCGCGGGAAACGGAAGCGCGCCGGGTCGCCGCCTGCGGCCAACCGCGCCAACTGCGGCCCGCCGGGGTAGTCCAGACCCAGCAGTTTAGCGGTTTTGTCGAAGGCTTCCCCGGCGGCATCATCAAGGGTATCGCCGAGGATACGGTAGGCGCCGATGGCGTCAACCCGCACCAGCAGGGTATGGCCCCCGGAGACCAACAGGGCAATGAAGGGGAACGCCGGGGCTGGCGTTTCCAGCATCGGTGCCAGCAGGTGCCCTTCCATATGATGCACGCCCAAAGCCGGCACACCCAGGCTCCAGGCTAGGCTGCGAGCGATGCTGGCGCCCACCAGCAGGGCGCCGATCAGCCCGGGGCCGGCGGTATAGGCGATGGCGTCGATAGCGCCGCGCTCGGTGGCGCTCTGCGCCATGACCTGTTCGAGTAACGGCAGGGCCTTACGCACATGATCCCGCGAGGCCAGCTCCGGCACCACACCCCCGTAGTCGGCATGCAGCGCGATCTGGCTGTGCAGCGCGTGCCCCAGCAGGCCGCGGCGGCTGTCGAACAGCGCCACGCCGGTTTCGTCGCAGGACGATTCAATTCCCAGTACTAACATGCCGCTATGGTAGCCGCGCGCGCCGTCCCCGCCTAGTTCCGTACCCCAATCAGGGTTTTACCTTTGTCGCCGGCACTGTTACAATACGCGCCCTTTTGCACCCGTATTTACGAGGTAATGGCATTGCCACAAGTTAAAGTCCGCGAAAATGAGCCTTTTGAGGTCGCGCTGCGCCGCTTTAAGCGCTCCTGCGAGAAAGCCGGCATTCTGTCCGAAGTGCGCCGCCGTGAGTTCTACGAAAAACCCACCCAGGAACGCAAGCGCAAACAGGCCGCCGCCGTCAAACGTCACGCCAAGAAAGTCTCGCGCGAAACCGCCCGCCGCACCCGCCTGTACTGAGCCCCGCCGTCCGCACCGCCATGTCCCTGAAGGAAACGCTCCGGGAGGATATGAAAGCGGCTCTGCGCGCCGGCGACAAGCGACGGTTGTCCGTTATCAGGTTGATCAACGCCGCCGTCAAACAACGCGAAGTCGACGAACGTATCGAGCTGGATGATACGCAGATTACGTCTGTGCTGGATAAAATGGCCAAGCAGCGCCGTGAATCGATAGACCAGTACGCAACGGCCGGCCGCGATGATCTCGCCGAGCAGGAGCGCTTCGAGCTGGAAGTGCTCAAGAGCTACCTGCCGGAGCCACTCTCGGACAGCGACATCGACAGCATGATCGACAGCGCCATCAGCGATACCGGCGCGGCGAGCATTAAAGACATGGGCAAAGTCATGGGTCAGCTGAAGACCAAGCTGGCCGGGCGCGCCGACATGGGCGCGGTCAGCGCCCGCATCAAGCAGCGCCTGTCCGCCTGAACCGCCGCCGCCAGCAGGCCGCGCCCACCCTGGCTGACGCCGGCCCCGCCTTTGCATACCATTAGGGCATGGCCGGCCGCATCCCGCAAAGCTTTATCGATGAACTGCTCAACCGCGTCGATATCGTCGAGGTGATCGAATCCCGCCTGCCACTGAAAAAGGCCGGGCGCGAGTTTCAGGCCTGCTGCCCCTTCCACAACGAAAAAACACCGTCTTTCACGGTCAGCCCGGGCAAGCAGTTCTATCACTGTTTCGGCTGTGGCGCCCACGGCAGCGCGGTGAGCTTTCTCATCGACTACGAGAACCTGAGCTTTCCCGAAGCCATCGAGGAACTGGCGCGCGCCGTGGGCATGGAAGTGCCGCGCGAAACCGGCGCGGCATCCGCAACCGACAACCGTCGCCTCGACCATTTCAGCCTGCTGGAAAAAACCGACCAGTTCTACCGTAGCCAGCTGCGTCAGCACCGGCAGGCGGCGCGCGCGGTCGACTATTTGAAAGAGCGCGGTCTGAGCGGAGAAATCGCCCAGACCTTCGGCCTCGGCTACGCGCCCCCGGGCTGGGACAATCTGCTCAAACTGCTACCCGGCCATGCCGAGCGCGAGATCGCCGTAGAACTGGGGCTGCTGATAAAAAAAGACGACGGCAGCCTTTATGATCGCTTCCGCGAGCGCATCATGTTTCCCATCCGCGACCGCCGCGGGCGCTGTATCGGTTTCGGCGGTCGTGTGCTGGGCGACGAAAAACCCAAATATATGAACAGCCCGGAAAGCCCGGTGTTCCACAAGGGCCAAGAACTGTATGGCTTGTTCGAAGCACGCAAGGCGGGGCAGAAACTGGAACGCCTGCTGGTGGTCGAAGGCTATATGGATGTAGTCGCGCTAGCCCAATTCGGCATCACCGAGACGGTCGCCACGTTGGGTACCGCCACCACCCAGGAGCACCTGGAACGACTCTATCGCACCGTTAACGAGGTGGTGTTCTGTTTCGACGGCGATGCTGCGGGTCAGCGGGCCGCGTGGCGGGCGCTGGAGAACGCATTGCAGGTCATGCGCGATGGCCGCGAGGCGCGCTTTTTGTTTCTGCCCGACGGCGAAGACCCCGATACACTGGTCCGCGACATCGGCGCAGAGGCTTTCCGGCAGAAAACTGTGGAATCGATTCCACTTTCGCAGTTTCTGTATGAACAGCTGAGTCTCCAGGTCGATATCAACAGCGTAGAGGGACGTCACCGGCTGGTGGAACAGGCCAAGCCGCTGCTGGCCAAGCTGCCCGACTCGGTGTTCCGCGACCTGATGCTGGAGCGCCTGGCGCAAATCAGCGGACTGAAAACAGCGCAGTTGCAGGCGCGTATTTTCGCTTCGGCGCATTCGAGCGCGCCGGCGGGTGAGCCGGCCGCCGAGTCACGGCGACCCTCCGAGCGCAGCCCGGTGCGCACGGCCATCCGCCTGCTGCTCGAACAGCCCGCCCTCGGCCAGTGCCTGCAGACACCCGTCGAGCTCACGGATCTGCAATTACCCGGCGTGCCGTTGTTGCTCGAACTGCTTGAATTGACCCGCAGCCGCCCACAGTTAAACACCGGCGGTATTCTCGAGCATTGGCGAGGACGCGCCGAGGAGCGCCACCTGGCGCGCCTGGCGGTGACCAAGCTGGATATCTCCAGCGAGGGCTATGAACCGGAATTTCGCGGCGCGGTCCAACGTCTCATTGAGCAGCGCAACAGTCAAAAAGCGGAGTATCTGCTGCAGAAAGAGCGCCGCACGGGACTCAGCGAGTCGGAGAAAGATGAACTTAAACAGCTGGTTACGGGAACTCGACCGCATCAGGACGCGGATACTTGACATCTAACATGACTGGCTAATATTGCTGCTTTCCGCTATACTAGGTCGTTTGAGTTTGGCCGCCTTATGTGCATTAACGGGGACACTTTCAGGTGATGAATCAGGACCAACAGTCACAACTTAAGCTGCTGATTGCCAAGGGCAAGGAACAGGGCTTTCTGACCTATTCCGAGGTCAACGATCACCTGCCGGACGATATTGTCGATCCGGAGCAAATCGAAGACATCATCGGCATGATCAATGATATGGGCATCCAGGTACACGAGACCGCGCCGGACGCCGATACGCTGATTCTGTCGAACGAAGCCGCGCCTGACGACGATGCCGCCGAAGAGGCGGCAGCCGCCCTGGCGACCGTGGACAGTGAGTTCGGCCGCACCACCGATCCGGTGCGCATGTATATGCGTGAAATGGGGACTGTCGAGCTGCTCACCCGCGAGGGCGAAATCGAAATCGCCAAGCGCATCGAGGACGGCCTTGCCCAGGTGTTCTCCGCGTTGGCCAGCTACCCCGCATCCACCGACATTCTGCTCGCCGACTATGCGCGCGTGGAACAAGGCGAATCGCGCCTCGCTGATCTGTTCAGCGGCTTTATTGATCCAAATGCCGCCGATGAGCCGATTCCCTCGCCGGTGCAGCAGAGCAGCGCCGAGCGCAACGACAGTGACAAAAAGGATAAGGATGACGACGAGGACGACGAGGACGCCGCCCCCGTGGACACGGGCCCCGATCCGGAGGAAACGCGCGCCTTTTTCGCCGAACTGAAAAAAATGCACGACAAGTTGCTGGCGGCGCTGAACAGCAAGAACAAGAACGAGGCCCGTATCGCCAAGCTGCACGCCGCGGTGGTCGAACACCTCATGCTGCTGAAGCTGGCGCCGCGCATGGTCGAGCTACTGTCTGACAATTTGCGCCAGACAGTGGAACGTATCCGCAGTCACGAGCGCGTCATCATGGGTATCTGCGTGCACAACGCCTTAATGCCGCGGCGCGAT
The DNA here is from genome assembly GCA_030148915.1 of Thiogranum sp. Lineage (GTDB taxonomy): Bacteria > Pseudomonadota > Gammaproteobacteria > DSM-19610 > DSM-19610 > Thiogranum. The sequence goes on along the minus strand of JASBSN010000123.1, from coordinate 82,984 downwards.
TTCATCACCTCGTTCCCGGACAACGAGACCGACCTCACCTGGCTGGACAAGCAGATCAAGGGCGGACACAAGTATTCGCCGGTGCTCGAACAGCACAAAGACGAGATTCTGCGCGCGCAGAACAAGCTGGTAAATATCCAGAACAACTCCAGCCTGAGCATCAGCCAAATCAAGGACATCAACCGCCGCATGTCCATCGGTGAGGCCAAGGCGCGCCGTGCCAAGAAAGAAATGGTCGAAGCCAACCTGCGACTGGTGATCTCGATCGCCAAAAAATACACCAACCGCGGTCTGCAGTTCCTCGATCTCATCCAGGAAGGCAACATCGGTCTGATGAAAGCCGTCGACAAGTTCGAATACCGCCGCGGTTATAAGTTCTCGACCTACGCCACCTGGTGGATACGCCAGGCGATCACCCGCTCGATCGCCGACCAGGCACGCACCATCCGTATTCCGGTGCACATGATCGAAACCATCAACAAGCTCAACCGCATCTCCCGTCAGATGCTGCAGGAAATGGGCCGCGAACCGACCCCTGAAGAGCTGGCCGAGCGCATGGACATGCCCGAGGACAAAGTACGCAAAGTGCTGAAAATCGCCAAGGAGCCGATCTCCATGGAAACCCCCATCGGCGACGATGAGGACTCGCATCTGGGCGATTTCATCGAGGACACCAGCATCGATTCGCCGGTGGATTCGGCCGCCGGCGCCGGCCTAAAGGAGGCCACCCAGTTCGTCCTGGCCGGCCTCACGCCGCGCGAAGCCAAGGTACTGCGCATGCGTTTCGGTATCGATATGAACACCGACCACACACTGGAAGAGGTCGGCAAGCAGTTCGACGTCACCCGCGAACGTATCCGTCAGATCGAAGCCAAGGCGCTGCGCAAACTGCGCCATCCAAGCCGTTCGGAACAGCTGCGCAGCTTCCTGGAAATCGAGTAAACCCTCTCTCGGCGCGCCACCCACCGGGTGACGCGCCCTCTGGTTGAAGGTACACTCCCGCCCTGTTCAGGGCCTGTAGCTCAGTTGGTTAGAGCAGGGGACTCATAATCCCTTGGTCCCAGGTTCGAGTCCTGGCGGGCCCACCAGCTTCACTTACGGCGCCTACAGTAAATAACTGTTCCAACCCGGGGTTTTTCACCCTAAACCTCTAGCCCGAACCCGCCGTTATCATTCCTATAGGCTTAGGCTTTTGTAATCCGGCCAAACTATGCTTTCATGCCGCTTACGGCTACGAAGCTGACACGGCCCGGAAGGAGAATGCCCAATGACCACCAATACGCCGCAAATCACCGATGACCCGATGTACCGCCTGTTGCGCGAAGGCGCGATCGAGGATTTCAACTCGCGTCGCAGCGCCGGCGAGGCCTGCAACCTGGTCGGCTGCGATCTGAGAACGATGGATCTGCGCAAGCTGGATGCAGACGGGCTGGATCTGCGCGACTGTTATTTCCGCCAGGCGGATCTACGCGGTATTGATTTCACCGGCGCCAACCTCGAAGGCGCCAGTCTCAACGCCGCGAAGATCTCCGGCGCCTACTTTCCCAAGGCGCTGTCGGCCGAAGAGATCACCCTGTCGTTATTGCACGGCACGCGCTTGCGTTACCGCTGAAGCCAGGGCTGAGGGTCAGGGTGACGGACCGCCGCCGCGCTCCTCATCCTCGATCCGGTCCAGCTCGCTTTCCATGTCGCTGTCGCTCATGGGTTCGTATTCTCCGTGACCGCTGTCGTTGGCGTCTTCGGCGGCTTTTTTCGGCGCAAACCGGGTGCCCATGAACACACCGATTTCAAACAGTACCCACATCGGCACAGCGAGCAGGGTCTGGGAGATGATATCCGGTGGCGTCAATACCATGCCGACGACGAACGCGGCCACGATGATGTAGGGCCGTTTGCTCTTCAGCGACTCGGCTGTAACCACGCCGGTCCACATCAGCAAAACCACCGCCACCGGCACTTCAAAAGCGATGCCAAAGGCGAAAAACATGGTCAGCACGAAATCCAGATAACGACTGATGTCGGTCATCACCGCCACGCCCTCGGGCGCGGTTTTGGTTAGAAAGCCGAACACCAGCGGAAACACGACGAAATAGGCGAACGCCGCTCCGATATAGAACAGCAGGGTGCTCGAGACCAGCAAGGGCATGACGCGGGTGCGCTCGTGGCGGTACAAACCCGGCGCCACGAAGGCCCATAGCTGGTAGAGAATAAAGGGCATGGCGATGAACACGGCCACCACCATGGCCAGCTTGAACGGCGTGAAGAACGGTGAGGCGACATCGATGGCCACCATCGAGGTGCCTGCCGGCATATGTGCGGTCAGCGGGCCAGCCAATCGGCTGAACAGCCAGTTGGCGAACGGCGCCAGAGCGAGAAACACCACCACCACCACCAGCACCACGCGCAGCAGACGATCGCGCAGCTCGATCAGGTGTGAGACGAAGGGCTGCTCATCGGAGGATTCGGGCGGCGGCGGGTTATCCGTTGCGGTCATCGGGCTTGTCGGCTGAAGTGTCGGCTGAGGTATCCGCGAGCGTCGCTCCGGGTTTGTGCTCGTTGCCGGTATGGGTATCGCCGCGGTGCGGGCTGATGCTGCGCTTGGTCTCTTCGATAATGTCGTAGAGGCCCTCGGAATCCGCCTGCTTGGCCAACGACTTCTTCAGCTCGTCGGCGGCCAACTCGCGATCGATATCGGCTTTTACCGAGCCGACGAAACGCCGCGCACGACCCGCCCAGAGGCCGGCCGTACGCGCCAGTCGTGGCAGCTGTTCGGGGCCGACCACCAGCAACGCTACCACGCCGATAACCGCCAATTCCCAGAAACCGATGTCAAACATCGCGATCTACCGCTCGTTGTTTAGACTTTGTCCTGTTTTTTGGAGGTGATCTCGCCGTCGATGATGTTGCCGCTGCCATGGCCATCAAGCTTGCCCTCGCCACCGCTCTCCTCGTTGTCATCTTCTTTCATCGCCCGGCGGAAGCCCTTAATGGCGCCGCCCAGGTCACCGCCGACGTTGCGCAGGCGCTTGGCCCCAAACAGCACCAGAACGATGGCGAGAATAATCAACAATTGCCAGATACTGATACCCATACTGAACTATCTCCCGAGTCATATGGGCCTGCAAGAGTGCCGCTCGCGCTAGCGCGCGGCCTTCTCTTCCAGGCCGGAAAGACCAAAGCGGCGCTCCAGTTCGCGCAACACCTGGTCGGGGCCCACACCCTGGTGGGCCAGTAATATCAACGTATGAAACCACAGATCCGCGGTTTCATACACCAATTGCTCGGTGTCTCCACCCTTGGCGGCAATCACCGTCTCGGTCGCTTCCTCGCCGACTTTTTTCAAAATCGCGTCCAGCCCTTTATGATACAGACCGGCCACGTAAGAGGACTGCGGATCGGCCTGCTTGCGCTGTTCGAGCACTTCGGCGAGCTTCTGCAAGGTCTGCCCGGTCATCTCAGCGCCTGCCGTAAAGTTCGGCCGGGTCTTTCAATACCGGTTCTACGGTTTTCCATTCGCCGTCCTCCAGTCGCTGAAAAAAACAACTGCGCCTACCGGTATGACACGCCACACCCCCGATCTGTTCGATTTGGAGAATAATGACATCATTATCGCAATCCAGGCGGATTTCCTTAATGCTCTGCCGGTTTCCGGATTCCTCACCCTTGTGCCAGAGCTTGCGTCGCGAGCGCGACCAGTAGACAGCGTAGCCGTCCTGAGCGCTCAGGCGCAGAGCGTCGCGGTTCATCCAGGCGACCATCAGCACGCGGCCATCGCCACTGTCCTGGGCAATGGCAGGGACGAGGCCATCGTCATCCCATTTCACCGTGTCGAGCCAATTCTCAGCCACGCGCTAGCCGCTCAGAGGGTTAACGGGAGCACCGCATTTCGTACTCGCCAGACTCAGAAGTTCAGCCGGGTGGGCCATCGATTGCTTAGGGTGCCGCGGGCGGCACATGCACCATCGATGGCCCACCCGGCTGAACTTCGAACCGGAGCTACCGAACGGGCTCACACAAACCGGCTTCGGTGCAGGCGGGATTCGACCGGTTGTTGGTTTTTGGCTTAGGGCGCCGCGGGCGGCGCATGCACCAAAAACCCACAACCGGTCGAATCCCGCTGAAGGGGAGCAGGTGCTGGGTGCCGTTAAGCAAAGTTCGGCGAACTGTGCTGGTTGTCGATACCCCAAGGCGACGACTAGCGTAGCAGAGCGCATGGGCGCCCCGCTTTTCATTGTCTGACCTCAATGTCGTGTTCAGCCATGTTCTGTTTGGCTGCGGCGATAGTGTATTCGCCAAAATGGAAAATACTCGCCGCCAGCACCGCATCCGCACCACCCTCAAGCACGCCTTCGGCGAGATGCTCCAGGTTGCCGACACCCCCCGAGGCGATCACCGGCACGTCGACCGCCTCACAGACCGCGCGCGTCAACGCCAGATCGAAGCCGTTACGGGTGCCATCGCGGTCCATGCTGGTCAAAAGGATTTCGCCGGCGCCGTAGGCGGCCATTTTTTTTGCCCACTCCAGGGCGTCCAGCCCGGTGGGCTTGCGCCCGCCGTGGGTGAAGATTTCCCAGCGCGGCCGGCCGGACGTCGCGCCCTCATCGACCTGTTTGGCGTCTATGGCGACGACGATACACTGCGAGCCGAAGCGGGCCGCGGCCTGACGAACGAATTCCGGGTCGGACACCGCCGCGGTGTTGATCGCCACTTTATCGGCTCCGGCGTTGAGCATACGGCGGATATCGGTCAGTTCGCGGATGCCACCGCCGACAGTCAGAGGGATAAACACTTCACCGGCTACCTGTTCGACCACCCTCACCATGGTTTCGCGCCGCTCGTGGCTGGCGGTGATATCCAGAAACGTCAGCTCATCGGCCCCCTCGGCATCGTAACGCCGGGCGATCTCGACCGGGTCGCCGGCATCACGGATATCGACAAACTTGACGCCCTTGACGACACGTCCGGCGTCGACATCCAGGCACGGAATAATGCGCTTGGCGAGGGACATGAAAGCCGCGCTAGCCGCCGTTGACCAGTGTTTGCGCTGCGGCCAGATCGACCGTCCCTTCATACAGCGCGCGGCCGATAATGACGCCGCTAATTCCCTCGTCGGCGACCGCCAGCAGCGCCCGAATGTCTTCCAGTGTACTGATGCCCCCCGAGGCGATGACCGGAATACTGATTTCGCCGGCCAACTTGGCCGTCGCCTCGACGTTGAGACCCTGCATCATGCCATCACGGCTGATGTCGGTGTAGACGATGGCGTGCACGCCATCGCGCTCGAAACGCCGCGCCATGTCGATCACGTCATGATTGGAGAGCTTTGACCAGCCGTCGATGGCCACTTTGCCGTCCTTGGCGTCCAGGCCAACGATAATATGGCCGGGAAACTCCAGGCACAGATCGTTGATGAAATGCGGCGCTCTGACCGCCTTGGTGCCGATGATCACGTATTGCACCCCGGCATCCAGATAGAGCTGTACGGTGTCTTCGTCACGAATACCACCGCCGACCTGAATGGGCACGTCCGGAAATGCATCGGCAATCCGGTGGATCACCTCGGCATTCACCGGCTTGCCGGCGAACGCGCCGTTCAGATCCACCAGGTGCAGCCGTTTGGCGCCCGCCTCCACCCAGCGTTTGGCCACCTCCAGTGGGTCATCGGCAAACACGGTTTCTTCGTCCATGCGCCCCTGGCGGAGGCGGACACATTTGCCGTCTTTGAGGTCAATGGCAGGAATCAGCAACATGCGTTAAATCCTCAATGATCTGTTTTCCATCACGTAGCCTGGTATTTACTCGCCGTCCCAGCGACTGAAATTGCCCAGCAAGGCGAGACCGGCGTGCTGGCTTTTTTCAGGGTGGAACTGTACCGCAAACAAGTTTTCATGGGCCAGCGCGCAACAGAACCGGACTCCGTAGTCCGTTTCACCGGCGACGAGGGCGGTTTCCACGGGCTGCGCATAATAGCTGTGCACAAAATAGAATCGGCTATCCTGGGCGATATCGCGCCATAGGGGGTGCGCCCGCTGGTGCACCTGGTTCCAGCCCATATGTGGCACTTTCAGCTTCTGCCCATCGGCTCCCATCGGTTCTGCAAAACGCCTCACCTGGCCCCGAATCAGACCCAGACAGGGCGTGCCGCCACTCTCTTCACTGCGCTCGAACAACGCCTGCATGCCAACACAGATACACAGCATGGGCTTGCTGGCGGCGACCTCGCGGGCCACCTCGCCCAGACCGGTGCGCTGCAACTCGTCCATGGTATGACCAATGCCGCCAACGCCGGGGAACACCACCCGGTCGGCCGCCAGTATAGCTTCGGGCTCGGCGCTGATCAGTACCCGCGCTGTTCCAGCCACCCGTTCCATCGCCTTGGCGATGGAGTGCAGGTTGCCCATTCCGTAGTCGATAATGGCGATAGTAGACATGGAAGTGAAAATCTATGGTCCGCTGTCTGCGGTTGCTCGCTGAGTTACAGGCTGCCCTTGGTGGAAGGCATCATACCAGCCATGCGCGGATCAGCCTCGGCCGCCATCCGCAGGGCGCGGCCAAAGGCCTTGAATACCGTCTCGGCAATATGATGGGCATTATCCCCGCGCAAACTGTCAATGTGCAGCGTCAATCGGGCGTGGTTGACGAAACCCTGAAAGAATTCGTGCAACAGATCGACGTCGAACTCGCCGATACGCGCGCGGGTGAAAGTGACACCGTACTCCAGCCCCGGGCGTCCGGAGAAATCCAGCACCACGCGCGACAGCGCCTCATCGAGCGGGACATAGGCATGGCCGTAGCGGCGGATGCCCTTTTTCTCACCCAGCGCCTGTTCAAACGCCTGCCCCAAAGTAATGCCGATGTCCTCGACAGTGTGGTGGGCGTCGATATGCAGATCACCCTTGGCGCTGACTTCCAGATCCAGCAGGCCGTGGCGCGCCACCTGGTCGAGCATGTGTTCGAGGAACGGCACACCGGTATCCAGCGCCGTCTTGCCGCTGCCATCCAGATTCACGCTGACCTCAATCCGGGTTTCCAGGGTGTCGCGCTGCACCCGCGCTGTTCGAGAGGACATTTTTATTCAATCAATTCAATATAATCGTACCAGTTCCGCATCCTAGCTGAAATCCCGGCGGTAGAGAACCGTTTCGCTGAAACTTATCGCGCTCATAATATAGCCATTTGAATTCTCTACGTTTATACTAGCACCACCGTGAGCGATATCTATCATGTCGACATCCAAATCTGAAACCGTCGTCTCTCTCAACAGCCTCAAGGTTGCTTGTCGCGAATGCAGCCTGAACAGCTTGTGTTTGCCGTTGGGTATCGCGGCGGCCGACCTCGAACGGCTGGACGCCATCATCGATCGCAAGCGTCCGATCGCACGCGGCGAACATCTGTATCGTTGCGGCGATAGCTTTCAGGCCATCTACGCGGTGCGCTCCGGTTCGCTGAAAACCTACGCCACCTCGGAAGACGGGCAGGAACAGGTCATGGGGTTTCAACTGCCCGGTGAATTGGTCGGCATGGACGCTATCGTTGACAGCGCTCATCCCCTTTCAGCCGTCGCCCTGGAAACCGCCAGTGTCTGCGAAATCCCTTTCAGCAAACTGGAATCGCTCAGCGGCGAGCTGCCGAGCCTGCAACGCCAATTGTTGCGCCTGATGAGCCAGGAAATCCGCGACGATCAAAAAACCATGGCGGTGCTGGCGCAGAAATCCGCCGAAGAGCGGCTGGCGGCTTTTCTTATCAGCCTCTCCACGCGCTTCCACCAGCGCGGTTTCTCGCCCGTACGCTTCAATCTAAGCATGTCGCGCGGCGATATTGCCAATTACCTCGGCCTGGCGCTGGAAACCGTCAGTCGTTTGTTCACGCGTATGCACGATGACGGCCTGCTGCGCGTAGACCGCAAGGAGGTAGAACTCTTGGACCGGGAAAAACTCTGTCTGTTTGCCGGCGCGAACTGCGCCCACCAGCCGCCGAGGAAAACTTCCGGCCATACCCCCTAAGCTTACTTCCCCAGACCGGCATCCGCGCCGAATCCCTCTACACCCGAGTCCGTCCTACCCGCCAACGCGCTAATTCTACCCGCTCCACCCTCCGCGCTGAGGTGATTTTGATCTGCGTCAATGTCGTCGCGGCCCACAACCCTCACAGTTCACCCCAGTGTTACAACCTTGTGGGGAGAATGTTATGCTTGGTATTAAACAATCGGTCCTATTCACCGCCATGGCCGCGGTGCTGGGCGCCTCTTCAGCCTTTGCCTATGAGAAGGGGGACTTCATCGCCCGTGCCGGCTGGGCCCGCGTCATGCCCAACGTCGACTCGGGGCAAGTAGGGGCTATAGCCGGCAGCGAAGTCGACGTGCAGGACAGTGACAGCCTCGGCCTCACCTTCGACGTCCTGCTGACGGACAACTTCGGCATCGGCCTGCTGGCGGCGTGGCCGTTCAACATCGACATCGAAGGCGCCGGCAGCATTGCCTCACTGGGCAAAATCGCTGAAGCCAAAGCGCTGCCACCGACGCTCACCGCCAAGTGGTTTCCCAATATCGGCAGCCGACGGATTCAACCCTACGCGGGCATCGGCCTGAATTACACGCTGTTCTGGGACGAGAAGGGCCGCGGCGGCACAGTCACCGATGTGAAGCTGGACGACAGTCTGGGCCTGGCCGCCGAAGCCGGTGTCGATTTCAACCTGGCCGACAACTGGCTGCTCAGCGCACAGCTCTGGTACGTCAATATGGACACCAAGGCTAAAACCAATGTCGGCGACGTCAACGTCAACGTCGACCCATGGGTGTTCATGCTCGGAGTGGGCACCAAGTTCTGACATCTCAAGCAAACAACCTTCAATCACAGAGACACGCCATGAACGCTCAAGCCACGTATAACTATAAGGTCGTACGACAGTTCACCGTCATGACCATTGTCTGGGGCATTGTCGGCATGCTGGTGGGTGTGCTTATCGCCGCGGAACTGGTCTGGCCACAGCTGAGTATGAATCTGCCCTGGTTGCAATTCGGCCGCCTGCGCCCACTGCATACCAACGCGGTGATCTTCGCCTTCGGCGGCTCGGCGCTGTTTGCCACCTCGTACTACGTCGTCCAGCGCACCTGTCAGACGCGCCTGTTCGGCGACAAACTGGCGGCGTTCACCTTCTGGGGCTGGACGACCGTGATCGTGCTCGCCGCGATCACGCTGCCGCTCGGCATCACCACCAGTAAGGAGTACGCGGAACTCGAGTGGCCCATCGATCTGCTGATAACCGTGGTGTGGGTCGCCTACGCGATCGTGTTTTTCGGCACCATCGTCAAGCGACGGGTGAAACACATCTACGTGGCCAATTGGTTCTATGGCGCTTTTATCCTGACGGTCGCCGTACTGCACATTGTCAACAGCGCCGAGCTGCCGGTAAGCATGACCAAATCCTATTCGGTCTATCCGGGCGCCATCGACGCTATGGTGCAGTGGTGGTACGGACACAATGCGGTCGGCTTTTTTCTTACCGCGGGCTTTCTTGGCATGATGTATTATTTTGTCCCCAAGCAGGCTGGACGACCGGTGTACTCTTACCGCTTGTCGGTGGTGCATTTCTGGGCGTTGATTTCCACCTATATGTGGGCCGGCCCGCACCACCTGCACTACACCGCGTTGCCGGCCTGGGCGCAGTCACTCGGCATGGTATTCTCGCTGATCCTCCTGGCGCCCTCCTGGGGCGGCATGATCAACGGCATCATGACGCTCTCGGGCGCCTGGCACAAACTGCGCACCGACCCGATACTGAAGTTCCTCATCGTCTCGCTGTCGTTCTATGGCATGTCGACCTTCGAGGGCCCGATGATGTCGATCAAGACCGTGAACGCGCTGTCGCACTACACCGACTGGACCATCGGCCACGTGCACTCCGGCGCGCTCGGCTGGGTGGCCATGGTATCGATCGGCGCGGTGTACTTCCTGATACCCCGGCTGTTCGGGCGTGAACAAATGTACTCCATCCGGCTGATCGATTGGCACTTCTGGATGTCGACCATCGGGGTGGTGCTGTACATCGTCGCAATGTGGATCGCCGGGGTGATGCAGGGCCTGATGTGGCGCGCGGTCAACGACGACGGCACCCTGACCTACAGCTTTGTTGAGTCCGTTCAGGCGATGCACCCGTTCTACTTTGTGCGCTTCCTTGGCGGCGCACTGTTTCTGGTCGGCATGCTGCTGATGGCCTACAACGTGTTGAAAACTGTCTCCGGTGCCCGCCCTGTCGACGCCCCGATCGCACAGACGGCCTGAGCGGGGAGAAATGTCATGAGCCATGAAGTTGTCGAAAAAAATATCGGACTGATGGCGGTACTCATCGTACTGGTTATCAGCGTCGCCGGCCTGGTCGAAATCGTGCCGCTGTTTTTTCTCAAGAGCACCACTGAACCGGTGGAAGGTCTCAAGCCCTACACCGCGCTGCAGCTGGAGGGACGCGACATCTATATCCGCGAGGGCTGTTATTTGTGCCACTCGCAGATGATCCGCCCGTTTCGCGCCGAGACAGAACGCTACGGTCACTATTCGGTGGCTGGCGAGTTCGTCTACGACCATCCCTTCCAGTGGGGGTCGAAACGTACCGGGCCCGACCTGGCGCGCGTCGGCGGTCGCTACAGCGACGAGTGGCATCGCGTGCACCTGAACAATCCGCGCGACGTGGTGCCCGAGTCGATTATGCCCGCCTTTCCCTGGCTGAACGAACAGACTATCGATGCCAGTCTCACCCCCAGCAAGCTCAAGGCGATGCGAACGCTCGGCGTACCCTATTCCGATGCACAGATAGCCGCGGCCAGCAGCGCCGTCGAGGGCAAGACCGAAATGGATGCCTTGGTGGCCTACCTGCAGAACCTGGGCACCGTGCTTTCTTCACGGAGGTAACAATGGACATCAGTACACTGCGCGGAATTTTCACGGCACTGGCGCTGATAGCCTTCATCGGCGTTTGGATCTGGGCCTGGAGCGGTAAACGCAAGCGCGCATTCGATGAAGCAGCCAACCTGCCTTTCGCAGACGACCAGCTGGACGCAGACAGTAAAGAGGCCAACGATGAACCCTGAATTCGTGTTTTCGAGTGACTTCTGGAACTGGTGGATTATAACGCTGACACTGGCCAACATCCTCGCCTGTTGGTGGTTGATCTCCTGGTCCTCGAAGAAACGTCCCGGGGAGGCGGCAAGCGGTGCTGTCACCGGGCATAAATGGGACGGAAACCTGGAGGAATACAATAACCCGCTGCCGCGCTGGTGGCTGTGGTTGTTTTATCTCACCCTGGTGTTCGCCCTCGTTTATCTGGCGCTGTACCCGGGCCTCGGTAAAATTCCCGGCATACTCGGGTGGACCCCGCAAAAGCAGTACGAGCGCGAAATCGCTTCGGCCAATGCAACCTACGGCCCGCTGTTCGCCAAGTTTGCACAAACCCCCATCCCCAGCCTGAGCAAAGACCCCCAGGCGGTAAAAGTCGGGCAACGGTTATTCGTTAATTACTGCGCCGGCTGTCACGGCTCCGATGCGCAGGGCAACCCAGGCTTCCCGAATCTGACTGACAACGACTGGCTGTACGGCGGCAGCGCAGAGGCCATTGAGACCACCATTCTCGATGGCCGCAGCGGGGTCATGCCCCCCTGGGGTGCGGCACTCGGCGCCAAGGGTGTGGATCAGGTGAGCGCCTACGTCCGCGAGCTTAGCGGTCAGGAAGCGGATGGCGCGCAGGCGGCGGCCGGTAAAACGCTCTTTGCCAGCTACTGTGCCGCCTGCCACGGCGCCAACGGGAGCGGCAATCAGGCGCTGGGAGCCCCTAACCTGAGCGATCGGATATGGCTCTACGGGGGCTCGCCGAGCACTCTTCGCGAAACTATCACCAAGGGCCGCAGCGGACACATGCCGGCCCATCGGGATTTTCTTGGCAAGGACAAAGTGCATGTGCTGGCAGCCTACATCTACAGCCTCTCCGGCAGGTAAACAGGGCGAGGGATGTCAAGTACACCACCTGTGGCTCCCTCGGCAGCGGCCGCCAACCCGGCGGAGCCGCCTGAAGAGATCTACGCGCAGCATAAAAAAGTCTACCCACGGGAAGTCCATGGCCGGTTCGCCGACCTGCGGGTCCTGGGTGCGACCGTGCTGCTCGGCCTGTTTTACGGCGTCGCCTGGTTAAACTGGGACGGCCATCAGGCCGTGTTGCTGGATCTTCCGGCAAGAAAATTCTACATTTTCGGTCTGACGTTCTGGCCCCAGGATTTTTTCTTTTTCGCCTGGTTGCTGATCATCGCGGCGCTGACACTTTTTTATGTCACCTCGCTCGCCGGCCGCCTGTGGTGCGGCTACGCCTGCCCGCAGACGGTGTGGACCGAGCTTTTTCTGTGGATTGAACGCAAGATCGAAGGCTCTCGCAATCAACAGATCAAACGCGACAGCGGCGCCATGACGGCGAGAAAATTTCGCCTCAAGGCGCTGAAACATACTGTCTGGATCCTCTTCTCGCTGTACACCGGCTTTACCTTCGTGGGCTATTTCACCCCGATACGGGAACTGACAACCGAGCTGGCGGCATTCAATTTGGGTCCGTGGGAAGCCTTCTGGATTTTCTTTTATGGTTTCGCCACCTATGGCAATGCCGGCTGGATGCGCGAACAGGTCTGCATCTATATGTGTCCCTACGCGCGCTTCCAGAGCGCCATGTTCGACAAGGACACGCTGGTTATCGCCTACGATGACCAGCGTGGCGAGCCGCGCGGCTCACGCCGGCGCGGCAGCGACCCCCGCGCTGCGGGCCTTGGTGAGTGCGTCGACTGCAATTTGTGCGCGCAGGTGTGTCCGACCGGCATCGATATCCGCGCCGGTCTGCAATACCAGTGCATTGGCTGCGCCGCCTGTATTGACGTATGCGACCAGGTGATGAAAAAAATGGACTATCCCCCCGGCCTGATACGCTATACCACGGAACACGCCCTGTCAGGCCAGCCTACCCGCGTCGTGCGCGCGCGCACGGTTATGTACAGCTTGCTTCTGCTGACGCTCAGCGGCGGTCTGATTTATGCCGTCAGCCAGCGCACCGCCCTGCAACTCGATATCATCCGTGACCGTAACAGCCTGTACCGCGAGACCGATACCGGGCTGGTGGAAAACGTCTACACGCTGAAGATCATCAATATGGACGACAAACCGCACCGCTACGAGCTGAAGGTCTCGGGCGGCCAGTCGGGAATGGAAACGCTACGGCTGGCAAAGGGCGGCCATCAGATCAAGGTGGCTGGCGGGGAGGTGCTCAGTCTGCCGGTCTCGGTCAGCGCCGCCCGGGACGAGGTGCAACACACGGTCAATCAGATCGTATTTACGCTTTATGCCGAGGACAACCCCGAGCTTCGCCACCGTGAAGTCGCGCGTTTTCTCGGCCCGCCGACGTCGGGGAGACGGCCATGAACGAGACCATCCTGCAGCGACCCATCCCACCCTGGTACCGACAGGGGTGGCCGTGGTTATTAATCGCCCTGCCTGCCAGCGCGGTGGTCGCGGGCATTCTGACGCTTATCATCGCCTTGCACAGTCCCAACGCGCTGGTGGTCGACGACTATTACAAGGAAGGTCTGGCGATCAATCAGGAAAAACACCGCCTGAAGCACGCCGCCGAGATGCAACTGAGCGGTCTGCTCCGTGGCGATCGCAATAACCTGACCCTTTCCCTGTACGCCCGGGAGCCGATCAGCGAAAATACGCTGCAGCTGCGGATCACTCACGCCACACGCTCTGAACTGGATCAGACTATAATGGTGAAGCGTGGCGCCGACGGCAGTTACCGCGGGCAATACGCAAAGCTGAAGCGGGGCTACTGGTACCTGTTGCTGCAGAACCCGGGCCGGACCTGGGAGATTCGTTCGCGGACGCACATTGACGGCGCCTTCCAGTCTCATCTGTCGACGGCCAGGGATTAACGCCGGGGATTTACGCCATGAACAGCGCCAAAAATTCGCCCGGGCGTACGCCAAGCGCCCGCTCTATTCCGGTGATCCAACGTGTTATCGCCATCCTGTGGCCGTCGTTTTTGGTCGCGGGCCTGGCCACCGCGGTATTTTTCACCGTCTTTGATCCGCTCGATCTGGCTGCCCTGATCAACCGTCCGGACAGCAGCAGAACCGGTATCTACAGCGTCGGTTTCTTTCTGTTCTGGATTCTGACCGTCACCTCATGCGCGCTGAGCTGCTATTTCCAGCGACCCTGCCAGCGCGACTAACCGGCCCTGCCACCGGGCGCGCGCCTGGCGGCGCTCATCGCCCTGCCGGTGCCACCTGCAAACAGAAAGTGACGGGGCCGTCATTGACCAGGCCGACCTGCATGTCGGCGCCGAACCGCCCGAGTTGCACCGCGCCATGCTGCAACGCCGCCTGGCGGGCAACATGCTCGAACAGCCGTTGTCCCTCTGGCCCGGTCGAGGCCGCGCTAAAGCCCGGCCGCCGCCCCTTACGCGTATCGGCCGCCAGGGTGAACTGCGGCACTATCAGCAAGCCGCCTCCGGTATCGGCCAGGCTATGGTTCATGCGCCCCTCGGTGTCGGCGAACACCCGGTAGCCAAGCACGCGCTCCAGCAACCGGTCCGCTTCGCGCCTCGAATCGCCTTTTTCCACCCCCAGCAGGACCAGCAGCCCCGGCCCGATAGTGGCGATGCGCTCCCCGGCGGTATCCACCCACGCCTGGCTGACACGCTGTAACAGTGCAATCATCCCAGGCGTTGCGCGAACTCATCGCTGGCGCGGATCAGCGCATCGGCGTTACCGGCCTCGCCGGCCGAATGACCGGCCGCGGGGATGATGTGCAGCTTTGCCTGCGGCCACGCCTGGTGCAGCGCATACGCCTGATCCAGAGGGCACACCACGTCATAGCGCCCGTGCACGATCGCCCCGGGTATAGCGCTTAGCCGGTAGGCCTGCTGCAGTATCTGGTTGGGCGCGATGAAGGCGTGGTTGATAAAATAGTGGCACTCGATACGCGCCATGCTCAGGGCGAGGCGGCTGGCGCAGAAATGCTCGACCAGACCGGGCTTGGGCAACAGCGTCGAGGTACGACCTTCCCAACCCGCCCAGGCTTTTGCCGCGGCCAGCCGCTTCAATTCGTCCTCGCCGGTCAACAGCGCGTAATAGGCCGCCACCATATCGTGCTGCTGGTGGCGTTCGACCGGGGCGAGAAAATCCTGCCAGTAATCCGGAAACAGGCGGGAAGCACCGTGCTGATAGAACCACGCTATATCTTCCGGCCGACAGAGAAAAATTCCGCGCACGATCAGCGCCAGCACCCGCTGCGGGTGCTGCTCGGCATACAACAGGCCGAGCGTCGCCCCCCAGGAGCCACCGAAAACCAGCCAACGATCGATCGCCAGGTGGCAGCGAACGGTTTCCATGTCCTTGAGCAACAGCGGCGTGGTGTTGTTGCGCAATTCGGCGTGCGGTGTTGAGCGGCCGCAGCCGCGCTGATCAAACAATACAATCCGATAAAGATCGGGATTGAAAAGCTGCCGGTGCCAGGCTTCGCAACCGCCACCGGGGCCGCCGTGGACAAAAATGGCTGGAATGCCCCGCGGGTTTCCGCATTCCTCTACATAGAGCGTGTGCACGTCATCAACCTTCAGGCAGTGGCGCACATAGGGTTCCAGAGGTGGATACAGTGTCCTCATGAACGGACATTCTGACACAAAAAAAGACGCGCCTGTTAAGGCGCGCCTTGCCAGTCCTTAACTCTGCCGGGATTTAGATAAACAAGCAGACGTCGGAGTCTTTGGCCACCGGAAGGAAGTAAGTGGCACCGACGTAATCGGTCACTTCATCGATGAATTCATCGTGACTGAAACCGAACACGTCGACCGTCATCTGGCAGGCGACCATCTTCACGTCCGCCTCCAGGCACAGGCCACGCAACTCTTCGACCGTAGCGACACCTTTATTCTTGAACGTCTTTTTCATCAGACCGGTAGCGACTTTTTCAAAGCCCGGCACGCCGGCCATGAGCAGGTTCGGCATCGGCCAGCTGAAATTCTGGAACCACTTGGGACCGAACGGCATCTTCATCGGCATGGCCGGATTGCCGAGCGGGCTGACCTCGCAGGGCAGTTCCTTTTTCAGCAACAGCAGACCATAGAAGGTGAAAAAGATCGCCGTGTCCCAGCCCAGCGCCGATGCCGTAGAGGCCAGAATGAAGGGCGGGTAGGCCCAGTCAAGCGTGCCTTTGGTGGCGATAATGGACATGGAGGGTGTACGCGCCTCGTCGATTTCCTGCAGCTTGCTGGGCAGCAGTTCGTCGAGCTTTCTGTTCAACCATTCGTCCATCTGCGTTGCATTCATGCTTTCAGCAGTCGTTGACATATGTCTCTCCTCCCTAGCCGTGTATCCACGGATAGTCATTTAAATAATATGATGTGCCGGAGTTACCAGGGACACACCCTTTTCCCCAAGAGTCCGTGGCGCCGCGGCCCGTTTTATGGATCCAGTGTCTGCCTGGACAGATATGGCTGGGTGGCGCCCGTCTATCGATTATAGGAACGCTTTTTTACTCGGTCAAACAAATGGCTACAGATTCGCGTCATTTAGCGGCTGATTCAGCACTGCTCCCAGGGTAATCCGGTGTGCCGCCAGCCGCCGAGGGTGTTCCGGTGATGGTGCTCATCCAGCTCTCCCTCAAACCCGTCTCTAATATTATAGACGTCAGTAAATCCTTCGTTTATCAAGGCAATGCCGGCCTCGAGCGAACGCTTCCCACTACGGCAAAGCAACAATACCGGCGAGCTCGTGCGGCTGCCGTCATGGCTGACACCACCGAGCAAGAGCTTGCGCACTTCGGTGACGAAATTCGGATTCAGCTTCCAGTCCGGGTAATCGATCCAGGGAATGTGGATGGCACCTACCGGATGGCCGACGAACAGAAATTCCATGTCGGAGCGTACATCCACCAGGACGGCGCGCGGCTCATCCTGCATGAGTTGCCAAGCCTGCTGGGGTGTTAGGGTATTGACCGATTCCATTGCTACTGCCCCTTCCCGAAATGAACCAAGTATAGTGATCCGGTGGCCGAAATGCCCCGGGACCCATCCTCATGCTGAAAATCAACAAACGTTTAATCCGCCCGGCAGGCCGTGCGATCGCCGACTTCGACATGATTCGCGAGCACGACCGGGTGTTGCTGGGTGTCTCCGGCGGCAAGGATTCGCTGTC
Source organism: Thiogranum sp. (assembly GCA_030148915.1). Classification (GTDB taxonomy): domain Bacteria; phylum Pseudomonadota; class Gammaproteobacteria; order DSM-19610; family DSM-19610; genus Thiogranum. The sequence goes on along the minus strand of JASBSN010000123.1, from coordinate 65,769 downwards.
TTTGCTGCATATCCTATACCAGTTGCAACGCCACGCCCCCATCCGCTTCGATCTCGGCGCGGTGACCGTTGACCCGATGGTCGAAGGTTTTGACCCCTCACGCCTGCGCCCGCATATGGAGGCGCTCGGGATTCCCTGGTTCTACCAGCGCCAGCCGATTCTCGAGCGCGCCATGGAACATATCAACGGCGACTCCTACTGCAGCTGGTGCGCACGCATGAAGCGCGGCGTGATGTACGCCACCGCCCGGCGCGAAGGCTACAACGTGCTGGCGCTGGCCCAGCACCTCGACGACCTGGCGGAAAGCTTTCTGCTCTCGGCTTTTCACGGCGGACGGTTGAAAACGATGAAAGCCCATTACCGCATCAGCGCCGGCGATGTGCGGGTGATCCGCCCACTGGTCTATGTGCGCGAACGCCAGACCCGGGACTTTGCCGCCAGCGCGGCGCTGCCGGTGATTGCTGACAGCTGCCCGGCGTGCTTCTCCATGCCCACCCAGCGCCAACACATGAAAATGCTGTTGAGCGCAGAAGAAAAGCAGAATCCAGGCCTGTTTAAGAGCCTTTTAGCCTCAATGCGCCCACTAATGAAAGTTTCTACCGCCGATAATTAAATAAATTCCCACCTTTAGAATATTTGCACGCATATTTTATCGATGTGGGGTATTTATACTAAATACGGGCATATACGCAGCAGCTGTAGATTGCAACTCAGCCTTCGTGCGCCGACTTCTTCTTTGCCCGTTTCAGAAACACTTTCATTTCTTTTGCCGCCTGGATATCGCCGTTCTGTTCCGCCACGGCAATGCCGCTCTCGAAGGCCGCGGCGGCTTCAGCCGGCAGCTCCAGCTCGGCGAGCACTTTGCCATAAGCCTTCCAGGCGGCCGAATAGGCATCATCCTGGCGAACGGCTTCGGCCAGATGTTCGCGCGCCTGCGGCAAATCGCCCGCCTTGTGGCACGCCGTGCCCAGACTATAGCGCAACAGCGCCGAATCCTCGCCACGCTCGAGCATCTTTTTAAGATTATCGATCATATTCATCGCATTTTCCGCAAACTTTCGCGCCAGTTAGCATCTGGAACGCCCTGGCCGAGGCTCACCCGGCGGCCAATTTCGTTTTCATACCAGCCACGATGGTATTGAAGCGGCTCCACTTCGTAGCCCCACCAGGCGCCATCGGCATCCTGCGCCAACCAGGCAACCCATTCGGGCAGTCGCTCCAGGTCGGCTGGCATCACTCTAGCGGCGCCAGAAAGCTGGCGTCAACAGCACCAATAGGGTAAAGATTTCCAGACGACCGAGGATCATCGCGAAGCTCAGCACCCACTTGGCAGTGTCATTAAGGTTGCCGTAATGGTAGCCAACCTCACCCAGGCCCGGCCCGAGATTGTTCAGGCAGGCCGCCACGGCGGAAAAAGCCGTGACCTGGTCGAGGCCGGTAGCCAAAAGAATCAGCATCATCAACGTAAAAACGCCGATATATGTCGCAAAAAACCCCCATACCGCCTCAACAACGCGCTCAGACATGGCTTTGTTCCCCACTTTGACAGGGATCTGGGCATTGGGGTGCACCAGGCGGCTAATTTCACGCATACCCTGCTTGAACAACAGCAGGAAGCGAATCACTTTCATGCCGCCGCCGGTCGAACCCGCGCAGCCGCCGATAAAACTGGTAAACAGGAGCATGACCGGCAGAAAGCCCGGCCAGTGAAAATAGGCCGCGGTGGTAAAGCCGGTGGTGGTGCCGATCGAAACCACCTGAAAAATCCCATGGTGTAGCGCATCGCCGATGTTGGGGAAGGCGCCGCTGAGGTACAAATAAGCCACGGTGACCACCGCCACCGTGCCCAAGACAAAAATATAGGCTTTGAATTCCGAGTCGCGGAAGTAGGTAAGTGGGTTCACCGACCGCCAGGACAGGAAGTGCAGAGAGAAATTCACTCCCGCCAGCAACATGAACACCACGGCGACCATTTCGATGGCGGGGCTGTTGAAGTAACCGATGCTCAGGTCGTGGGTGGAAAAGCCGCCAATCGCCACGGTGGAAAAACTGTGACAGACGGCGTCGAACACGTCCATTCCCGCCAGCCAATACGCCGCCGCGCAGCTGACGGTCAGCCCAAGGTAGATATACCACAGAGCCTTGGCCGTCTCGGTGATCCGCGGTGTCAGTTTGTTGTCTTTCATCGGCCCGGGGGTTTCGGCGCGATACAGCTGCATGCCACCGATGCCCAGCATCGGCAACACGGCGACTGCCAGCACGACGATGCCCATGCCGCCTAGCCACTGGAGCTCCTGTCGATAAAACTGAATGGACCAGGGCAGATGATCGATACCGACCAACACCGTGGCGCCGGTGGTGGTCAGCCCGGAGGTGGATTCGAATATGGCATCGGTAATGCTCATCTCGGGCTGGTCGGCAAACAGAAAAGGCAACGCTCCGACCACCACCAGCACGACCCAGAACAACGAAACGATCACGAAACCGTCGCGCACCCTCAATTCCTGGCGCCGCCGGCGTACCGGATACCAGGCGAACAGCCCCGCGGCGAGCACCACCAGCATGGTCAGGGAAAAATCGCTGTAGCCGCGCTCGTCCATAGCCAGCGCGATTCCCATCGGCGGCAACATGGTCACGGCCGAGAACATCAGCAGCAGGCCGAGAATTCGCTGTATGGTCGCGAAACGCATGGCCGCTCAGAAGAAGGTGACGTTGACCTGGAACAGCCGCTCTACGCTGGATATCTGCCGCTTGTCGACGACGAACAGGATGACGTGGTCCTCGCTTTCGATCACGGTGTCGTCGTGGGCGATGATGACCTCCTCGCCGCGCACAATCGCACCGATAGTGGTGCCCGGCGGCAACTTGATTTCATCGATGGCGCGCCCCACCACCTTGGAGGTTTTGTTGTCCCCATGGGCCACGGCTTCGATCGCTTCGGCGGCGCCGCGGCGCAGTGAATGTACCGCGGCGACATCGCCACGGCGCACGTGCGTCAGCAGGCTGCCAATGGTGGCCTGCTGCGGGGAGATGGCGATGTCGATCGCCTCGCTTTGCACCAAGTCGACGTAGGAAGGCCGGTTGATCAGCGACATCACTTTGCGCGCGCCCAGGCGCTTAGCCAACATCGCGGACAGGATGTTCGCCTCTTCGTCGTTGGTCAGCGCGCAGAACACGTCCGTGTTCTCGATATTCTCTTCCAGCAGCAGTTCCTCGTCCGCCGCATCGCCGAGCAGCACAATGGTCCGATCCAGTTGTTCCGACAGACGGCGTGCGGTTTCAGCGTCGCAGTCGATCAGTTTTACCTGATAACGCGCTTCGATAGACTCAGCCAGGCGCAGACCGATATTGCCGCCGCCGGCGATCATCACCCGCTTGACCGGTTTATCGAGGTCGCGCAACTCACTGGTGATGGCGCGGATATTCTTGCGCGCGGCGACAAAAAACACCTCGTCATTAGCTTCGATAACGGTGTCGCCCTTGGGCAGAATCGGCCGGCTACGGCGGAATATCGCCGCCACGCGCGCCTCGACACCCGGCATATGCTGTTTGAGTTGGCGCAACTCCTGCCCCACCAGTGGCCCGCCCTGCACCGCGCGCACCGCCACCAGTTGCACCCGGCCGCCGGCAAAATCGAGCACCTGCAGGGCTTCCGGCTGCTCGATCAGGCGGCAGATATAGTCGGTGACCAGCTGTTCCGGGCTGATCAACACGTCAATCGGCAGGGCGTCCTGGGTGAACAGTTTGGGAAAGCGCAGATACGGCTGGGCACGCACCCGCGCCACCTTGATCGGAGTGTGGAACAGGGTATAGGCAACCTGACAGGCGATCATGTTGGTTTCATCGCTGTTGGTCACCGCCAGAATCATATCGGCGTCTTCGGCGCCGGCCCGGGTCAGCACTTCGGGGTGCGAGGCGGCACCGACCACGGTGCGTATATCGATGCGATCCTGCAAATCACGCAGGATCTCCGGTCGGCTGTCGACGACGGTGATATCGTTGGCCTCGCTGGCCAGGTTCTGCGCCACCGAGGAGCCCACCTGGCCGGCGCCAAGAATAATTATTTTCATCCAGCGGACCGCCTAATCGTTGCCTTTTTTGAAATCGATACCCAGTCCACGCAGTTTTCTGTAGAGGTGTGTACGCTCCATGCCAACACGCTTGGCGAGCTTGCCAACGCTGCCCCCCACCTCCTGTAACTGGTGTTCCAGATACACCTTTTCGAACTGTTCGCGCGCTTCGCGCAGTGGCAGATTCAGCGGCAGACTGGCGCTGGCGGCAACCGGCGGCTCGGGCGTTTCGCTGAACTGCTGCAGGGCGCCTTCGATTTCCTCCGTATCGATCACCGGCCCCTGGCCGAGAATCAGCAGGCGCTGCACCAGATTTTTTAGCTCGCGGTTATTTCCCGGCCAGTTGTAGTGGCGCAGCCGGTTTTGCGCGGCGATGGAAAACTCGCGGTAGGGAAGGTTCTCCTGCATGACGAAACGGTCGACATAGAAGTTCAGCAGCTCTGGAACATCGGCTGCGTGCGCGCGCAGGGGCGGCACTGTCAGCGGCACCACATTGAGATGATAGTACAGATCTTCACGGAAACGCCCCTCACGCACTTCCTGATCCAGGTCACGCGAGGTGGTGGCGATGACGCGGATATCCACCGGCACCGGCGCGGTACCGCCCATGCGCAAAAAAGAGTGGGTCTGAAACACGCTCAACAACCGGGACTGCGTCTGCAGATCCATATCGGCGATACTGGCCAGCAGCAGGGTGCCGCCGTTGGCCTGCTCCAGCCGACCGTAGACGACACGATCACCGTCCTCGGAACCGAACAACTCGGCGGCGGAATGCTCGGCGGACATCGAGCCGACGGCGACTTCGACAAAAGGGCGCTCGCGCAACGGGCTCTGGGCGTGGATGTAGCGCGCCACCACTTCCTTGCCGGCGCCCGGTTCGCCGCTGATGAGTACCCAGGTGTTGTGCTGAGCGATCTTCTTTGCCTGCTCGCGCAGGCTTTGCATGATGTCGCTCTTACCGGCCGGCTCGGACACCGGCAGCACCTGACGCTTGAGCCCCTGGTTTTCCTGCTCCAGTTTTCCCGCCTCCAGCGCGCGGTTGACCACCAGCAGCAGCTTGGCCAGAGAGATGGGCTTTTCGATAAAGTCATAGGCGCCGAGACGGGTGGCCTCGACGGCGGTTTCGACCGTGGCGTGGCCCGACATGATGATGATCGGGCAGGGCAGGCTGCCGCCTTCGGCCCACTCCCGCAACAAGGTGATGCCGTCCACGTCATCCATCCAGATATCCAGCAGGATCAGGTCCGGGCGGCGCATGCGCCGCGCCTGGCGGGCGCTCTCGCCGCTGTGCGCAACACTGACCTCGAAGCCCTCGTCTTCAAGGATTTCTTTGACCAGATTGCGAATATCCGGTTCGTCGTCTACCACCAGGATGTGGCCGGATGACATAAGGCTTCCTGTTTCTCTTCTCTTGTCCGGGAGTTCTATTGTCGTGCGTACGCGTGCGGCCATTATAGGAGCAGCCCCGGTCAGGTAACAGTGCTTTGTGTTTCGGCGTGAAAGCGGATATCAATAACGGCGTGATGCGCGGCGCTGTTGTGCGCCCGGATTTGGCCATTGTGCTCCTCAACGATCTTTTTCACGATCGCCAGACCCAGTCCCGTGCCGCGTGTCTTGGTGGTGACATAAGGCTCGAACAGCCGCTCCAGCACGGGTTCGGAAAAGCCGCTGCCGTTGTCCTCGAAACTCAAATCGATGAACCGCTCACCGGTTTCCAGCACCCAGCGCGAGCGCAACTTCAGTTCACCGCGCGAGCGCTCGCGCACCGCCTCCAGCGCGTTTTTGTAGAGATTGTGCAGGAGTTGGCGTAAACGCCCGGCATCGGCCTCCATCATCGGCGCTGGGTCGGCCAGATCCAGTTTAATGCGCAGCCTGGAACCCTTGTAAAGATCGGCGACGTCACGGATCAATTCGTACAGGTCCACCGGTTCCATTTGCAACTGCGGCGCGCGGGCGTAATCGCCGAAAGCGTTCACCATCTCTTTCAGGGTTTCGACTTGTTGACCAATGGTGCGCGTGGCGCGATCGAGCACCTCGGCGTCTTCCGGGCGCATCGAGGTCAGGTATTTGCGCCGCAGCCGCTCGGCCGACAATTGGATCGGGGTAAGGGGGTTTTTTATTTCGTGGGCCAGACGCCGCGCCACGTCACCCCAGGCGGCATCGCGCTGTGCGCGTATCAGATCAGTGACATCGTCAAACACCACCACTTGGCCACCGGCCAGATCTTCGCTGACCGGCAGGGCCGTACTGCGGCACATCAGCACCCGGCGCCCGGCACTATCGGCCAGCTCCACCTGCCCCTGCCAGTCGCTCTCGTCGCTCGCCTGGTGGCCCTCGATCGAAGCGAGCAACGGCTCCACGAAGCTGAAACGCCTGCCTATTTCACTCAACCGATGACCCAGCTGACTGCTCAAATCCATGCCCAGTATCTGGCTGGCAGCCTCGTTCACCGTGCGCAGTTCGTTATCCTGCCCGATACTGATCACCCCCGATGACAGGCTGGCGAGTACCGTCTCCAGGTAGGCGCGCTGGCGCTCCACTTCACCCTGGCTGCTGAGCTCCTGCTCGCGCGCCCGGGCCAGCCGCCGCGTCATGTCGTTGAACGATCGCACCAGAAAACCGAGCTCATCCTCGCTGGTCACCGGCAGACGCTTGCTGTAATCACCCTCGGAGACGGCGCGCGTGCCCTCGGCCAGAATCGCGATTGGTTCGACCAGGCGTCGCGCCGAATAAAATGCCGCCCAGACCGCCGACAACAGGCTCAGCACCAGCACCAGCGACAGTGTCAGAATATAGCTGTACTTCAGGGGCGTGCGCAGATACGCCAGCTTCTTGTAGCGGATGATCTGGCTTTCGACGTTGTTCGCCAGCACGTCCAGACGCTTGGGTATCCGATAGAGCGCCTGCAGCGTTTGCGGCTCAGCACCGGTTTTGGCGGTCAACACCGGTACCACCGCGCGCACGTGCAAGCCCGAATCGCCCACCGGGTCGATGCCGACATACGAGCGCCCCTGGGAGAGCGACATCAGCACCTGCTGACTCGGCCGGTCCGGGACAATGTCGATGCCCTCGGCGGTGCTCGAGGCGATGATCCGGCCATCCCGGCCGAACAGGGTGAGTTCCGCGGCGCTGCTGAGCACGCGCATGTCATACAGACCGATAGGAATGGTCGCCGGCGACATATCGGCCACTTCGTCGGCGATTTTTTCCGTCACCCGCAACAGATCGTTGAGGCGCACATCCAGGGCGCCGCGCCCGAGTTCCAGCGCATCGTCCAGCGCCTGTTCGATTTGCACATCGAACCAGGAATCGATACCGCGTTGCAAATACTGCAGCGAGAAATAATACACCACGCCGATCGGCACGACCGCGAGTATGACGAAGGTCACCACCAAGCGCGAGGTCAGCTGGGCGCCGGGCGCGCGGGCGCGGTACTGCGACACCAGCCAGTAAAGATTCGAGCCGATCAGCCCGATCAGCACCACCAGACCGAGCGCGTTGATCAGCAGTAACCAGGAATACAGCCGTCCGAACCGTTCCGAGTTGTTGGTCGCGTCACTCATCAGTGACAGCGACATCAGCAACAGCACAAAGAGAAGCAGCATGGGCCAGATGCCCAGGCGCCGGTTTTTCACGGCACCAGCGGCCATTCGTACCACTTGCTTTTCAGGCTCCATTCGGAGCCGAGATAGGCCCACAGACGTACCGGCGTCGGCAGCGCCTCAACATCGATATCGGCGCGCATTCGCACCAGATATCGCTGTGTCGGGTTCAGCAGCTGAGCGTCGATCAGAGGCAGGTCGTAGATATTGCCGATATTGTCCAGCGCCTCGCTCAGGGTGGCGAAACTCTGCTGGCCACCGGTACTGAAACTTTGCACCAGATAACGTCTGCTAAGCGCATGGTATTCCAGCTTAAAGCGCTGGCGCAATTCGGCGATCAACTCCGGCCACAGCCACCCCCGCTCGCGCAACACCTCGATCCGCAACTCAATCAACAACGGCACACCGTTTTGCAGCGCATCGTTCAGGGTGTCGTTAAAATCGAAATCCACATGGGCGCCCAGGCGATAGACGCCTTCCACCAGCAGGGTGCGGGCATCGACAATACGCGTCTCCCGCGCCGCGGAAGGCCTGGCTATCACCAGGCACGCCAACATCAGCACCAACAACAAGGGCAAGTGCGAGCCAGAGCGAGGCACTGGCCGGTACTGTGTGGTGGTTGTCGAGTGCTCCGTCACCGGTTTTGGTATCAGTTTTTTACCAGTCGCGCAAAATAGAATCCGTCCATGCCATGCTCCCCAGGCAGTAGTTGACGCCCCCCGGCCTGCGCCAGCCCCCAGTGCGCCTCTATCGGCGCTGTGCGGGCGTCGGCGTGGCGCCGCAAAAACCCCCGGATAACCTCGCCGTTCTCCTGGCTGAATACGGAGCATGTCACGTAAAGCAGGATACCGCCAGAGCTCAGCAAGGGCCATAACGCTTCCAACAGACGCAACTGTTGGCGCGCCAGCTGTTCCACGTCTTCGTCTCTTCTGAGTATTTTGATGTCCGGATGACGGCGCACCACGCCGCTGGCCGAGCAGGGAGCGTCGAGCAGAATGCGCTCGAACGTCCGCCCGTCCCACCAGGTATCCGGCGCGCCGGCGTCGGCACAGACACACTCCGCATAGAGCTGCAGACGGCTCAGGTTCTCAGCGACCTTCTCCAGACGCCGCGCGTCGCTGTCTAGGGCGAGCACCGCGTCCAACTGCGCAGACTCCAGAATATGCCCGGTCTTGCCACCCGGCGCGGCACAGGCGTCAAGCACCCGCTGGCCGCTATGCAATTCTAACAGGGGCGCGCAGAGCTGCGCGGCGGCGTCCTGCACCGAGACCGCACCGGAAAAAAAACCGGGCAGCTTGTCCACCGCACTCGGCGTGGCCAATTGCAGCGCCGTGGCGGAATCGGGCAGCGGCCGCGCCTGCAAGCCTTCTGCGGCCAGCCGGGCAAGATAGCGCTCCCGGCTGCCTTGGCGCAGGTTGACCCTCAGTGTCATGGGCGGCTGGCAGTTATCTGCCCGCATCACTTCCTGCCAGTGCTGCGGCCAGTCCTGTTGTACGCGCTGCAACCACCAGCGCGGATGCGACCAGCGCGCCACGGGCTCGGCATCGGCCTGGGCGAGCAGCGCCTCACCTCGGCGCAGGGCGTTGCGCAACACGCCGTTGACCAGGCCGCGGGCCCACTCCTTACCGAGCGCGCGCGTCGCCTGCACTGTTTCACTCACCGCAGCGTGAGCTGGCGCTTCCATCACCAGCAGCTGGTACAAACCCACCAGCAGTAGGGCGTGCAAGTCTCGATCCCGGCTCTTCATCGGCTTGCCGAGCAATTGCGCCAGCACCGCCTCCAGCCGGTGATACCAGCGCAACGTGCCGTAAACCAGTTTCTGCGCCAAAGCCCGCTGGCGCGGATCGGTCACCTCGCCGAGCTGCGCCGCCAACACTCTATTGAGGGAATTTCCCTGCTGGAGAACGGCCACTACCAGATGCGCGGCGAGCAGGCGCGGGTTGCTCACGGCATCGGCCGAGCCTTTCACGTGGGTACGCTCGGCGGGCACCGGCACGGCTACCCGAGTACAGCGCCGTCTAGGCGCCGGGCATTGAGAAACGCCGCGGCATCCAACCGCTTGCCGCCCGGGAGTTGTACTTCGCACAGCCGCAGACACCCCTCTGCGCAGGCCACATCGATACCCTGTTTGCCGCTCGCCACTACCGTCCCAGGCGCGGCCTCTGGCCCGGCGCCGACACGCGCCCGCCACACTCTCAGCGGCTGCCCCTGGTAGCGCGCCTGCGCCACCGGCCAGGGATTGAACGCCCGCACCTGGCGCTCGATTTGTCGCGCCGGCTGGTGCCAGTCGATGGCCGCCTCGCGCTTGTCCAGCTTATGCGCGTAGGTAACCAGCGCCTCGTCCTGACGCCGTGCCTGCCGCTCGCCGGCGGCCAGGTACGGCAACTGTTGCATCAGCAGCTCGCCGGCGAGCTGGCTCAGACGGTCATGCAACGAGCCGCCGGTTTCATCGGCGGCGATGGGCGTGCGCACCTCGGCCAGCACCGGGCCGCTGTCGAGCCCGGCCTCCATCTGCATCAGGCAGACCCCGGTTGCGCTGTCACCGGCCAGTAGGGCGCGCTGTATCGGCGCCGCGCCACGCCAACGCGGCAACAGCGAGGCGTGCAGATTAACGCAGCCAAGACGCGGAATATCCAACACCGCCTGGGGCAGCAACAGGCCGTAGGCGACCACCACCATCAGCTCGGGCCGCAACGCGGCCAGACGCTGCTGCGCCTCGACTTCTTTCAGCGTGGCCGGTTGAAATACCGCCAGACCCTGGGTTTCGGCCAGGCGCTTTATCGGGCCGGGCGCGAGCTTGCGCCCCCGGCCGGCCGGCCGGTCCGGCTGCGTATACACGCCGACCACTTGGTGGCCGCTGTGCACAAGCCCCTGTAGGGCGGGCACGGAAAAATCCGGGGTTCCGGCGAAGACAATGCGCATTGCGGGTTCGACCCGGGCTCAGCGGTTTGCCACGGTGACCACCGGCAAACCTGGCGTCAGGATTAGGGAGGGCACAGGCAGATACTGCGTCGCTGTCGCGGGTGAAATAGACATCCAATGTTCTCGATCGGCGACCGGCAGGCCAAACCGGCTAGATGACCGGTTCGGCGTGCCGGTCGTGGTCCACGTTGTCCTCGATACCCAGGCGTCGCTGCTTTTCCAGTTTTTTGCGAATGCGCTGGCGCTTTAGTTGCGACAGGTAGTCGACGAACAGTTTCCCATCGAGGTGGTCGATCTCGTGCTGGATGCACACAGCCAGCAGGCCGTCGGCTTCCAGCTCGAAAGCTTCGCCGTCACGATTCAGGGCGCGCACCGTGATGCGCTCGGCGCGCTGCACGCGCTCGTAAAAGCCCGGCACCGAAAGACAACCTTCGTCCATTTCCTCGACGCCTTCGCGCGCGAGGATCTCCGGGTTGATGAACACCTGCGGCTGATCCTGGTCCTTGGAAACATCAATGACCAATAGCCGCTGGTGGACATTCACCTGGGTGGCCGCCAGGCCGATGCCGGGTGCCTGGTACATGGTTGCAAACATATCGTCGATGAGCGCCCGCAAGGACGCGTCGACCCGCTCTACCTCGAGGGCGCGTTGGCGCAAGCGAGGATCGGGAAAATGTAAAATATCGAGAATCGCCATGTGATAAAGGTCACAAATCAAGCTTTCTGCACACCCCTATACTCTAACATAATGATCGTAGGCGCGTTTAGCCGGGGCGAATATTTTGCCAGGCAGCAAATTCCGCTACACTCCATGCGCCAACTGCCGTTATATATCATCGAATTAGGATGCCTTGCGGCTTCGCCGCGGCCGGGAACGGATAAATTCGGTACTTAATAAAAGGGATCGCCTTATGTCGATATTCAAATCGCTGGCGCTGGCTCTGGCGCTGCTGGGCACCGCGGCCTTTGCCGATCAGGTGGCACTCAAGGATGGGCACCCGGACCGCTACGTAGTGGTCAAGGGAGATACACTCTGGGATATCTCCGCACGTTTTCTGCAAAGCCCCTGGCTGTGGCCCGAAGTCTGGTACGTCAATCCGCAGATAGAGAATCCACACCTTATTTATCCGGGCGACATCATCAGTCTGGTGTATATCGACGGCAAGCCGCAGTTACGCGTGCAGCGCGGCAAGGGCTCGTTCAAGCTCTCACCGCGGGCGCGAGCCGAACGCCTGGACAAAGCCATTCCGACAATTCCCATCGATGCCATCCAGCAATTCCTGACCCAACCGCTGGTGGCCGATGACGCCACCCTGAAAGCCGCTGCCTACGTGGTGTCCAGCGCCGACGAGCACCTGATAGTCGGCTCCGGTGACCGCGTCTATGTCCGCGGCATCACCGCCGACCAGGGCAACCGATATAACGTTTTCCGTCCCGGCGGGCCCTACACGGATCCCGACAGCGGTGAAATTCTCGGCTACGAAGCGCTCTTTCTGGGTGAAGCCGACGCGCAAAAATTCGGCGACCCGGCGACCCTCAAGCTCACCCGCACCACGCGCGAAATCAATATCGGCGACCGCGTCCTGCCGGTGACCCGAGAGGACGTCTACGCGTACTTCACCCCGCATGCGCCGGACACCCCGATCGCTGGCACCATCATTTCGGTGCTTGACGGTGTCAGCCAGATTGGCCAGTTCCAGATCGTCGTGCTCAATCGCGGCACGCGCGAAGGCGTCGATGTGGGTACTGTGTTCGCCATCGACCAGCGCGGCGACCTGATCGTCGATCAGGTGCGCAGCGACGGGGCACGCAAAAGCACCGTTCAACTTCCCGACGAAGAGGCCGGCCTGCTGATGGTGTTCCGCAGTTTTGACAAGGTCAGCTTCGGGCTGGTACTCAAAGCCACCAGCGCGCTGCACGTGGGGGACCGCGTCCGCACGCCCTGAGCACTCCCTGAACGACTGGTAAACACCGCTACCTTCGGGCATGGTATAAGACCATGCACCGAGGCACCGGTTTTTTATGCCAGGAGACTCAAGGATGAGTGCAACCACCCCGACGCCCGCGGACGAAGACACGCCTGCCTGGCTGGCGCTTTATCACACCCCCGGTATTGGCGGGCGCAGCGTGCTGCGGCTGCTGCACCACTTCGCGCTGGCCAAAGACGTTCTGGCCGCCGACGCCGCCCACCTGAGCGCGCTCGGCCTGCCAAAGCGTACGGTCGAGGCCCTTAAACAACCCGACTGGCGGGCGGTCGACACCGACTTGGCCTGGCTGAACAGCAGCGGCAATCACCTGCTGCGCCTCACCGACGCCGCCTATCCGCGGCTGCTCGCCGCCATCGCGGATCCGCCCCCGCTGCTGTTCGTTCACGGCGATGCCGATTATCTGCAGCAACCCATGCTGGCGATGGTGGGCAGCCGCAACCCGAGCCAGGCAGGACAGGCGCTGGCCGAGGATTTTGCTGCGTTTCTGGGCCATTGCGGGCTGACTATTTGCAGCGGTCTGGCCACCGGTATCGACGCCGCTGCGCACCGCGGCGCCCTGCGCAGCGCCGCCGGCACGGTAGCGGTCACCGGCACCGGCCTGGACCGTGTTTACCCGGCGGAGCATCGTCAGCTGGCCCACCAGATCGCCGACCAGGGCGCCCTGGTCAGCGAGTTTGCGCCCGGCACGCCGCCGCTGGCGGCCAACTTCCCGCGCCGCAACCGTATCATCAGCGGTCTGAGTGTCGGCACCCTGGTGGTCGAGGCGGCACTGCGTTCCGGTTCGCTGATTACCGCCCGACAGGCGCTGGAACAGGGACGGGAAGTCTTCGCTATCCCCGGCTCGATCCACAATCCGCTGGCGCGCGGCTGCCATGCACTGATACGCCAAGGGGCGAAACTGGTGGAGAACGGTGAGCATGTGCTGGAGGAATTGGCACCCTTATTGAGCGTTGCCCGAGCCCCCGAGCAGCCCCCGTCGATGCACCCTGGCGAGCCGCCCGCCCAGGCGTCCGCGCTCGCCGGCGACTACCGGAAACTGCTCGATGCCATGGGTTACGATCCGGTTGCCGTGGATCAGCTGGTGCAGCGCAGCGGATTGACGCCGGAAGAGGTTTCCTCCATGCTGCTTCTGCTGGAGCTCGAGGGCAGGGTACACTCCAGTGCCGGCGGGCGCTATATACGCGCAAGGTAGAGGCTTGATATGAAAGAAAATATGTTTGATGTGCTCATGTACCTGTTCGAGCACTATTACATGGATGAGGAGACTGAACTGAGCTCCGATCGGGAGTCTCTGCACACCGAGCTGGTGGAAGCCGGCTTCCCGGCCAGCGATATCAATCAGGCCTTTGAGTGGCTGGAGGATCTGGCTGTACAACCGCACCAGGTACACGCACCCCAGACCGAACACGCGCTGCGCATCTATGCCGAGAGCGAAAGCGAGCGCCTGGACACCGAAAGCCGCGGTTTTCTGCTGTTTCTGGAACAAATGGGTATTCTGACCCCGGAGTCGCGCGAACGGGTCATCGACCGCGCCATGGCTCTGGACACCGATGATTTTGACATCGGCCAACTGAAATGGGTGGTGCTGATGGTGCTGTTCAATCAGCCCGGCGCCGAAGCCGCTTACGCCTGGATGGAAGACCTGGTATTTGACAGTATGCCGGGCGGCCACCTCCACTAGCCGCGGCAACCGTATCCACTTACCAAGCCGCACCCTGGTGCGGCTTTTTAGCTATAGAGCACATGAGCGCGAATCTGGTCATCGTCGAATCGCCCGCCAAGGCGAAGACTATAAAAAAGTATCTGGGCAAGGGCTTTGAAGTGCTCGCCTCCTACGGTCACGTGCGCGATCTGATCCCCAAAGAGGGCGCGGTCGACCCCCAGGCAGACTTCACCATGAAGTACCAGGTGATAGAACGTAACGCGCGGCATGTGGACGCCATCGCCAAGGCGATGAAAAAAGCCGAGAACCTGTATCTGGCGACTGACCCCGACCGCGAGGGCGAAGCCATCTCCTGGCACCTTTATGAACTCCTTAAAGACCGTAACTCGCTCAAGGATAAAGGCGTTTATCGGGTAGTGTTCCATGAGATCACCAAGCGGGCCATCAACGAAGCCATCCAACACCCGCGCGAACTTTCCACTGACATGGTCAACGCCCAGCAGGCGCGGCGGGCGCTCGACTACCTGGTGGGCTTTAACCTGTCGCCGCTGCTGTGGAAGAAAATCCGCCGCGGCCTGTCGGCGGGCCGCGTACAGAGCCCCGCCCTGCGCATGATCGTCGAGCGCGAAGACGAAATTGAAAAGTTCAAAGCGCGCGAATACTGGACCATCGAGGCCGATGCTGAAAAAGACGGGCAGGCCTTCTCCGCCCGGCTGACCCACCTGCACAGCAAAAAACTCACCCAGTTCAGTATTCACCAGCAAGACCAGGCGCACGCCGCCGAACAGGAACTGACCGGCGCGGCCAACGGCGAACTGATCGTCAGCAGCATCGAAAAGAAACAGCGCAAACGCAATCCGGCGGCGCCTTTCACCACCTCGACGCTGCAACAGGAGGCCTCGCGCAAGCTGGGTTTCAGCACCAAGCGCACCATGACGGTGGCCCAACAATTGTACGAAGGTATCGATATTGGTGAGGGCGCCACCGGCCTGATCACTTACATGCGTACCGATTCCGTAACGCTCGCCACCGAAGCGCTCGACGAGCTGCGCCAGATGATCAGTGAACGCTACGGCGCGGACAAGGTGCCGAAACAGCCGCACACGTTCAAAACCAAGGCCAAAAATGCCCAGGAAGCGCACGAGGCGGTGCGCCCGACCTCTGCGCACAACGTACCGGAGAACATCAAGGCGCATTTATCCTCGGACCAGTACAAACTTTATAACCTGATCTGGAAGCGCACGGTGGCGAGTCAGATGATCCATGCCACGATCCACACCGTCGGCGTCGATTTTGCCGTCGGCGAGGGCAATATTCTACGCTCCACCGGCTCAACCGTAGTCGAACCCGGGTTCATGGCCGTCTACGAAGAGGGCGTCGACGACGCTAAAAAACTCGCCGGTGACGAAAACCGGTTACCGCCGATGGAAAAAGGCGACAAAGCCAAGCTGCTCAAAATCCGCCCCGAACAGCACTTCACCGAACCCCCTCCGCGGTACAGCGAAGCCAGTCTGGTCAAGACTCTGGAAGAGCATGGCATCGGCCGCCCTTCCACCTATGCGACGATTATCTCGACGCTACAGCAGCGTGAGTACGTGATTTTGGAAAAACGCCGCTTTGCGCCCACCGACGTCGGGCGCATCGTCAGCAAGTTCCTCACCAACCATTTCACCCGCTACGTCGACTATGATTTCACCGCGCGCCTCGAAGACGAACTGGACGAAGTCTCGCGCGGTGAAAAAGAGTGGGTACCGCTGATGAAAGAGTTCTGGTATCCGTTCAAGGAACTGGTCGAGGACAAGGAACAGAGCGTTTCGCGTGCCGAAGTAACCACCGAGGCGCTCGACGAAGACTGCCCGAAATGCGGCAAGCCGCTGAACATCCGCCTCGGCAGACGCGGGCGCTTCATCGGCTGCAGCGGCTTCCCCGAGTGCGATTACACCCGCAACCTCGACGACAGCGCGGAATCCGCTGAACCGGAAATAGTCGAAGGACGCAATTGCCCGGAGTGCCAATCGCAGCTGATTATTCGCAGCGGGCGCTATGGCAAATTCATCGGCTGTTCCAGCTACCCCGATTGCAAATATATCGAACCGCTGGAAAAACCCGCCGATACCGGCGTCGCCTGCCCAAAATGCAGCAAGGGGAGCATGCTCAAGCGCAAATCCCGGCGGGGCAAGATTTTCTATTCCTGCTCGACCTACCCGGACTGCGACTACGCGGTGTGGAACGAACCGGTGGCCGGCCCCTGCCCGGACTGCAACTGGCCGATCCTGACGCTGAAAACGACCAAGAAACGCGGCGCCGAACGCGTTTGCCCGCAACCGGAGTGCAAGTTCGCCGAGCCGTGTGAGGAGCAGGACGCCACCGAAACCGATGCCGCGAACTAAACGCTGCCTCATCGCGCCATGAGCGGCAACTCGGGAGACAGTTTCCGCTTGCGCAAGGCGTCGTTGTGCATCCGCGGCGGCGGTATTGTCGCCTACCCCACGGAAGCGGTCTTCGGTCTGGGTTGCGATCCGGCCAACCCGGAGGCGGTCTCACGCCTGTTGGCGATCAAGCGCCGCGCGCAAAAAAAGGGGTTGATACTGGTAGCCGCGGACTGGACGCAACTGCAACCTTGGCTGCAACCGCAATCCGGCGAGCGCCTGCGGCGGTTGCGCGAGAGCTGGCCAGGCCCCGTCACCTGGCTGGTGCCGGCTGCGACCGATTGCCCGCGCTGGCTGACCGGCGAGCATACGACGCTCGCCGTGCGGGTCAGCGATCATCCCCTGGTCAGTCGCCTGTGCCGCCGCGTCGGTAGCGCCCTGGTGTCGACCAGCGCCAATATCAGCCGGCAACGCCCGGCGCGAACGCTGTTGCAGGTTCAGTTGCGCTTTGCCGACAAAATCGACGACTGGCTGCCCGGCCCGCTCGGCGGCTACACAAACCCCACCTGCATTCGCGACCTGGCCACCGGTAAAACGGTTCGAACTTAAACTTAATGCTTCAAATGCATTGTCTTATCACCCTCTGACGACTTGGCGCAGTGGCCTAAGCCGCGCGCTAGCGCAGATTATCACCGGCGTAAATTTGGCGGTGGGATAGCCAACTCGCGTATACTTGTCGGATGACCCCAGCCGCTATCAACGCCGTTTCCGATTACCTGCTGAAGCTTCAGGACCGCATCTGCCTGGCGCTGGAGCAACTCGACCAGCAGAACACGTTTCGCGAAGACCAGTGGCGGCGGGAGGAGGGCGGCGGCGGCCGCTCGCGGGTGATGGAGGAGGGCGCGGTGTTCGAGAAAGCCGGCATCAATTTCTCGCACGTCCACGGGGCGCAGTTGCCCGGCTCGGCCACCGCTCAGCGCCCGGAACTCGCCGGGCGTAGTTTTCAAGCGCTGGGCGTTTCTCTGGTGGTGCACCCGCGCAACCCCTACGTGCCAACCTCGCACGCCAATGTGCGCTTTTTTATCGCCGATAAGCCGGGTGCGGAACCGGTCTGGTGGTTTGGCGGCGGCTTCGACCTGACGCCCTACTACGGGTATGAAGAGGACGCTGTGCACTGGCACCGTAGCGCCCGGGAGGCCTGCGAGCCGTTTGGCGAGGGCGTCTATACGCGCTTCAAGGCCTGGTGTGATGACTATTTTTTTCTCCGTCACCGTGAGGAACCCCGCGGTATCGGCGGACTCTTTTTCGACGACTACAACGCACCTGGCTTCGATCGCAGCTTTGCTTTGATGCGCAGCGTCGGCGATCACTTTATCGGTGCCTATACACCGATTGTCGAGCGGCGCATGCACCAGGGCTACGGCGATCGCGAGCGCGAATTCCAATTGTACCGGCGCGGACGCTATGTGGAGTTCAACCTGGTCTATGACCGCGGCACGCTGTTCGGCCTGCAAACCGGCGGGCGTACTGAATCCATTCTCATGTCGCTGCCACCGCAGGTGAGCTGGCGCTACGACTGGCATCCGCTGCCCGGCACCCCGGAAGCCGAACTCTACGAGAGGTTTCTGAAGCCCAGGGATTGGATTTGATTCACTTAATTTTGCACTCAAGAGACACTAGACAATGAAAAGATGGGAATGCGTGGTATGTGGCTTTATCTACGACGAATCGCTGGGCCTGCCCGAGGACGGCATAGCCCCGGGTACGCGCTGGGAAGACATTCCGGAGGACTGGGAATGCCCGGAGTGTGGAGTGACCAAAAGCGATTTTGAAATGGTCATTGTTTAGCGCGATGAGCCGCGCTCTAGCGCATCCTAACGACCGGTACGCAGACACGTCACTTAGCCGACCCCTTTAACCGCTTTCATCGAGCGCAGTAAATCCTCCAGGGCGGCAACATCCACCGGCTTGACGAGATGCGCGTCGAATCCGGCCTGTTCTGTGCGGCGCATATCCTCGGCCTGACCCCATCCGGTCAGCGCGACCACAGTCATGGCCCGACCCCAAGGTTGTGCGCGGATGCGCTGACAGGCGCCGTAGCCGTTGAGCTTGGGCATACCAAGATCGAGCAGGACCACGTCCGGCTTATACTGCTCGGCCATCTCCACGCCTGCCAGACCGTCATAGGCGGTCTGCGCGTCGTGGCCGGTGGCTCGAAGCAACTGTGCCATGGAGTCACAGGCGTCTCGATTATCGTCCACGATCAGGATGCGAGTCTGCGCCACGGCAGCGGCATAAAGAGAATATTCGCTACTGTCTCGCGTTGACGCCTCGAGTGCCACCGGCAAGCGCACCACGAACTCGCTACCCCGCCCGATGCCTTCACTCAGCGCCTCTACCGTCCCGCCGTGCAGCTCGACCAGACTGCGCACTAAACCCAGACCGATACCCAGCCCGCCGCCGGTACGTTCCAGAGACGTGTCGGCCTGCGAGAACATTTGAAAAATAGTGCACAACTGGGCCGGGGCAATGCCGATACCATCGTCGCGCACCCGCACCACCGCGGTGGCTTGTTCCCGGTCTACGCCCAACCACACTTGCCCCCCTTCAGCGGTGAACTTGGCCGCATTGTGGAGCAAATTGCCGATTATCTGAATGACGCGCGCTGCATCGGCATCAATGTAAATAGGCTGCGCCGGGAGCACCACCTCCAGCTGCCGGCGCCCACGCTCGTAGTACAGCTGTGTGGCATCCACGGCCTGCTGCACCACCGAATCCATTGCGACCCTGTCACGGCGCAGCTCAATCTTGCCGCTGCTGATGCGGCTGACATCGAGCAGATCATCGATCAGCCTGGCCATCTGGCGCACTTGGCGCAACATTGCGGCGGCGGCCGTGGCAACCACCGCCGGCTCATGCGCTCGCTGCTCCAGCAGCTGAGCGTAGTTATTAATCGGGGCCAGCGGATTGCGCAGCTCATGCGCCAGGATTGCCAGGAACTCATCCTTGCGGCGATCGGCTTCCAGCATCGCCTGTTCGGCATGGTGACGCTTGGTCTGGTCGATTCCATGAACGACAATGCCGAGTATCGCGTCATCGGATCCGCGGAAGGCCTGATAGACAAAATCGACAAAGCGTTGCTCTCCCGGCTGATCGGGTTGGCGTGACAGTTGGACCGGCATATCTGTACCGAAATGCGATCGACCGGTGCGATAAACCTCGTCCAATAATTGGACGAACCCCTGATCTTTCATCTCAGGCAGAACTTCGACCACGCTCTTGCCGATGATGTCACGCCGCCCGATGAGCTCGTAATAGCGCTTGTTTGCCAGCGAGTAGATATGCTCGGGCCCTTCTACGACGCACATGAAAGCGGGCGCCTGGGCAAACAGATCGGCCAGACGCTCCTGTTCGAGGCGAACTTCGCGCAGCAGCCTTGCCCGCTCGCGCGCGGCATGCCGGCGCGCCAACGCCTGGCCGATTCGCTCCGCCAGATGTTGCAGGTATTCCCGATAGCCGGCATCGAAAAGCAGGCGCGGACTCAGCCCAAACACGATCCAACTGGGCATACTGTCCGGCGCGGAGGGGGCCAGAGGCACCATGTAGACCTGCGTGACCGCTTCTGGCCAGGGGCTGCCCGGTACCTCGAGGGTCAGCGTGAGCAGCTGCATGCCTCTCGGCCGCAACCCGGCGTCCGCTTCCGGGGCCGATAAGTAGGGGCCTAACTCGGTGCTCAGCTGTTGTCGAGCGCCTTCATCCAGCCCTACCGAGGCGGCCAGTTCGACGCCGTGTTGCGCCGCAGCCTTAAAAATCAGCGCAAAAGGCAGATCATGCGGAAATTGACCCAGCACCGTCGCCACGCGGTTGAAAACCGAGGTAGCGCCAGCGGCGCTGTTGACAACCTCGGCAAGTGTCTGGAGAGCGCGCAGCCGCCGGTCGCTCAGTACCCGCGGAGTGGTTTCCGTGCACACCACCAGGGTGCCGGCCACCGCGCCCTGGTCGCCAAACACCGGCGAGTAGCCGTAGGTCCAGTAGACCTCCTCGAGGCGCCCGTTGCGATAAATCGGCACCAGGTGGTCTTCGTTCCAGCTCGGCACACCGCGCTGCATGACATCTTCGATTTGCGGGGCGATGATCGGCCAGATCTCCCCCCAGCACTCGGCGCCGCGTTGGCCCATCGCAGCAGGGTGCTTTCCCTGGCCAAAACTTGGCAGGTAGGCGTCGTTATAGAACTGGATGAGTTCCTCCCCCCACCACAGGAACATCGGGTGGCGCGAATGCAGCAACATCGCCAGGGTGCTTTTAAGGCTTGAGGGCCAGTCCTCGGGTGCGCCCAGCGAGGAGCGCGACCAATCTATGGCGCGTGCCGCGGCCGCGCATACACCCTCCCCGTCGAGAAACCACAACGGAGCTTGGCTTTGCGGTCTTCGCATGAACCGTCGATCCTCGCCGATAGCCGGATATATTGCCGTGCGCGGCAATGTAGCCAGCTAACCTACCAGAACTGTAGGGTTTGGTACAACACGGGGCGACAGGAACTGCCCCTGTGACAGACCGTGGCTCAAGCTGGGCGCGTCGGGAGACAGAGACAAAAAAAACCCCACCTAAAAGGTGGGGTAAAAACGCTTTTCAGCGTCGGAGGAGTCGTCACACAACAAAAAAATCTGTTCGTCTGTCTTTCGGATTGCATCCTCGACATCCCTGCGAAGACGCAGTCCGAAAGCGTCCGTCCCTGGATCAGGAGTCCCGACCTAATTCCTTGAGCGGCCGGTCCGGTAAAGTCTTTAGCGATCCATCGGTACCGTTCCCTGCTCCTTGGTCTAAGTAATGCAATCCCGATGCCAACATGTACAGAGCGCCTCTAACCCACTGTGTTTTATACTAACTGCCGGTTGGAAACCCGCGAAACTCCCTTTCGTTACCGTGGCTGTGAAAGTTTCGACCACCGCAAACCGCCAAAGTGCCGTCAAATAATGACAGATTATCGGCGCCACGCCGCCGGCGCCGGACAGCTAGTCGAGGGTATCCCGATGGCGGCCATCGGCAGGCCTGGGCGGATTGCCGGCAGCCTTGAGACGGGCGATAACCCTGGCCTCTTCGAGCAGCGCCTCGAGGGCCGCGGCCGCCTTCGGGGTTGTCGCCAGCGGCAACTGACGCAGCAGCTGGTGACGCTTTAGAACCAGAAAATAGTCTTGCGCGCCGAGCAGATGGGTTGCCATCTGAAAGCCGCGGTCGAGATGCCGCCAGGCGGGCTCATAACGCCGCGCTACAAATAACTGTCCACAGCAGAGCTCGAGCAGTGCGCGCTCGCGCGCCGTGACCGGCAGGGCGGCCAGGTTCTGGTAGCTCGCCTGGATATCACGCCCTGCCCAATAACCGCAGATCAACGCCGTCAGATCCAGACCAAAACGTTCGTTTGCTTCGAGCGGCCCATGGCGCAGGCGCAATCGCACTTCGGCCAATAGGGCTTGCGCCTGCCCGGCCTCGATGGGCGTTGCCAGCCAACTGGCCAGGGAAACCTCACTGCCTGCGGCCAGTCGCCTGAGTCTGTCTACGTGCTCCACTGCCCTGCCACCTGTGCCTCGAGTCGCGGTCAATGTACACTCTGTGGTCGATAATCCCAAAGATCTGTCAGGAGTTCCGTTTTGTCTGCATTCGAAACCGGACGTGGCCGTTTCCCCGGCGTGCGCATGCGGCGCATGCGGCGCGACGCTTTTTCCCGTCGCCTGATGCGCGAATCGCGCTTACACGTCGACGATCTGATCTATCCGCTGTTCGTCTGCGAAGGCGAGGGGCAACGTCAAGCGGTGGACTCGATGCCGGGCATCGAGCGGCTGAGCATCGATCTACTGGGTGACGAAGCGCGCTCGGTACAGACGCTCGGCATTCCGGCGATCGCCCTGTTCCCGGTCACACCGGCCGCCGGCAAGAGTGACGATGCCCGCGAAGCCTGGAACCCGGAAGGACTGGCGCAGCGCGCGGTGCGTGCGGTCAAACAGGCCTGCCCTGAGCTGGGCGTGATTACCGACGTGGCGCTCGACCCGTTCACCCGCCACGGCCAGGACGGACTGATCGACGCCAGCGGTTATGTCATCAACGACGAGACCGTCGAGGCACTGGTGAAACAGGCCCTGTCACACGCCGCCGCCGGCGCCGATGTGGTTGCGCCTTCGGATATGATGGATGGCCGGGTCGGCGCCATCCGCCTGGCGCTGGAGCAGGCCGATTACCGGCACACCCGCATTCTTGCCTATGCTGCCAAGTACGCCTCGGCTTTCTACGGACCGTTTCGCGACGCCGTCGGTTCCGCCGCCAATCTCGGCTCGGGCGACAAGTACAGCTACCAGATGGATCCCGCCAACAGCGACGAAGCCCTATGGGAGGTCAGCCTGGATCTGGAGGAGGGCGCCGACATGGTAATGGTCAAACCCGGCATGCCCTATCTGGATATCGTGCGGCGGGTCAAAGACCAGTTCGGTGCCCCCACCTATGCCTACCAGGTGAGCGGCGAATACGCGATGCTCATGGCGGCGGCGCAAAACGGCTGGCTGGACCAGCGTGCGGTGGTGATGGAGTCGCTGCTGGCCTTCAAGCGCGCCGGCGCCGACGGTATCCTGACCTACTTCGCCAAACGCGCCGCGCAGTGGCTGCGAGAGGAATGAGCGAGGGGTCAGGGGCGGATCGGTATGCCGTCATGGGCAACCCTATCGCACACAGCAAATCCCCCTTGATCCATCGTCTGTTTGCCGCGCAGACCGGCGAACGGTTGCACTACCAGGCGCTACTGGTCGCCGCCGACGGCTTTGCCGCGGCGGTCGGCGAGTTTTTCCGTCACGGCGGCCGGGGGCTCAATATCACCGTACCGTTCAAGCAGCAGGCGCGCAAAATCTCCGCCGCTCTGAGCGAGCGGGCGCGTCGCGCCGGTGCGGTCAACACCCTGATGCCGGATGAAAACGACAGGCTGTTCGGCGACAACACCGACGGTATCGGACTGATCCGCGATCTGACGCAAAATCTGCACCTCGACCTGGAGGGCAAAACGGTTCTCCTGCTCGGCGCCGGGGGCGCCGCCCGCGGCGTCATAGCGCCCTTGCTGGCGCAACGTCCGGCACTTCTGCACATCGCCAACCGAACCCCTTTCAAGGCGCTCGATCTGGCCGGATCGTTCGGCGATCTTGGACGCTTGTCGGCCAGCGGCCTCGAGGACATCCCCTCACTGCACTACGACCTGGCCATCAACGCCACCGCCGCCGGTCTGGACAATGAGGTCCCCCAACTGCCGCAGGGAACCCTTGCCGCCGAGACCCGCTGCTACGACATGGTCTACGCCGACGAAGCAACCGCCTTCATGCGCTATGCCCAACGCTGCGGCAGCCGTCATACCTTCGATGGACTCGGTATGCTGGTGGAGCAGGCCGCCGAGTCGTTCTCACTGTGGCGCGGCGTGATGCCGCGCACCGCAGAGGTGATCGCCGCGCTACGTAAAAATACCGGCTAACAGCCCCTGCCTTAAAGCCGCGGTCTAATTTAAGGAACCTATGATCAATACGTCATACCGGCGTATCAATTCGTCATACCGGCGCAGGCCGGTATCCAGGTTATTGAAACCCCTGGATGGCTCGCTTCGCTAGCCCTGCGGGCGTGCAACGCGCAAACGCTTTTGTCTGGCCTACGCCAGTATGATGGAATAGGTCTGAATGACGGAAAAGGAACCAATCAGAGGAGGTTCCCTATGTGCCGAGGAGCGCCTCAGCGCATGGTTACCAGCTCTTCGCCGCTGGTCGGATGAATCGCCACGGTATCGTCAAAATCCTGTTTTGTGGCACCCATGCGGATAGCCACGGCGAAGCCCTGCAGCATTTCATCGGCCCCCGGACCGATAATATGGCAGCCGACCACACGCTCCTGCGCACCGACAGTTACCAGCTTCATGGCGGTTTTCTGTTTACGCTCGGTAAACACATCGTACATTGCCGTGAAGCGCGTCTGGTACACCTTCACCGCCTCGCCGTGGGTCTCGCGCGCTTCACTTTCGGTGACACCCACGGTGCCGATGGGTGGGTGACTGAACACCACCGTGGGGATGTTTTCGTAGGGCAGATAGCGCTCAGCCATGCCGCCGAACAGCCGGTCACTCAGGCGACGCCCGGCGGCGATCGCCACCGGTGTCAATTGTGCCCGGCCGGTCACATCGCCAATAGCGTAGATACCTTTTACATTCGTCTGCTGAAACTTGTCGGTGGGAATATAGCCCTGCGCATCGCTCTCCACGCCCGCCGCGCCAAGGTCGAGCTCCTCGCTCAATGGCCGACGGCCGATGGCCCAGATCAGCACATCAAAGCCTTCCAGGCGCTGTCCGTTTTCACACTCAATGCTCAGACATTGGCCGTCCTGCCGTACTACTCGTTTGACTTGGGTACGCGCCAGGATGTCAATACCGTCGCCGAGCATTTCCTCCATCAGATTTTCCCGCAGCATGGCGTCAAAATTGCGCAACAGGTGTTCGCGGCGCAGCAGCATGGTGACATCGGCGCCGAGCGCATTGAGCATACCGGCGAGCTCCACGGCAATGTATCCGGAACCCACCACGGCGACCCGTTTCGGCAGACTTTGCAGAGCAAAGAAACCATCAGAAGTGATGCCCAGCTCCGCGCCTTCGGTCTGCGGCAGCGTCGGTACTCCGCCGGGCGCGATAACGATATGCTCGGCGCTGTAACGCCGGCCGTCGACTTCCACGGTGTGCGCATCGACAAAGCGCGCGCTGCCGACGATTTCATCGATCTGCGAATCGGCCAGGTAAGTGTGATACCAGTCGTTGATGCCGTGTACATATTCATCGCGCGCCTGTTTCAGAGCGGACCAGTCAAAGCTCACCTCGCCGAGCGAATAGCCATAGCCGGCGGCATGCTCAAGGGTGTGCGCGATACTCGCCCCCAGCCACATGACTTTTTTCGGCACACAGCCGACGTTGACGCAGGTTCCGCCCAATGGCCCTTTCTCGATGACGGCACATTTTTTTCCGTAGCGCGCGGCGCGTTCGGCCACGGACAATCCTCCACTACCGCCACCGATAGCAATCAGGTCATAATGCTGCGTCATAAGGCAATCAACTCCAGTTAACGAATGCTGCAGGGAATTCTACTGCAAACACCGCGAGCCAGCATGAATCCTTTACTGAACACCGATGATTTACCCGCTTTCGATCTGATCCAGCCCGAACATATCGTTCCGGCCGTCGAGACCGCCCTGGCAGACACTCGCCGGCTCATCGATGCGTTGCTGGAGCGCGACGAAGCCTTCAGTTGGGACAACCTCCTGGCGCCGCTTGAGGCGGCACTGGAAAGACTGCACCGGGTATGGTCACCGGTCAGCCACCTGAATGCCGTGCGCAACACACCGGCTGTTCGCGCGGCTTACAAACACTGCCTGCCGGAGCTGAGCCGCTTCGAAACCGAACTCGGACAGCACGCCGGCCTGTACCGGGCGATCCAATCGGTCGCCGATGCGGATACCTTCACCCAGCTCGACACCGCACAGCAGGCCTCGATTACCCACCGCTTACGCGATTTCCGCCTCAGCGGCGTCGCCCTGCCGGCGGCCCAACAACAACACTATAAAGCGCTGCAGCAACGCCTGAGCGAACTGCAGTCTACTTTTCAGGATCATGTACTGGACGCCACCGCCGGCTGGGAGAAACAGATCGGCGACGCCGCGCAACTCTCCGGTCTGCCGCCCTCTGCGATGGCTCAGGCGCGCCAGGCCGCGGCGCGTAAATCGCTCGACGGCTGGCTGCTGACGCTCGACTTTCCCAGCTATTTTCCGGTCATTACCTATGCCGACGACCGTCAGTTGCGCGAAGAGCTGTACACCGCTTACCTCACCCGCGCCTCCGACCAGGGTCCCCACGCGGGCCGCTGGGATAACAGTGAGCTGTTGGAGGAAATCCTCGCGCTGCGCCACGAAACCGCCCAGCTACTGGGCTTTCAAAGCTTTGCTGACTATTCTCTGGCAACCAAGATGGCCACGAGCCCCGACCAGGTGATGGCTTTTCTCAACGATCTGGCCGGGCACTGTCTGCAACAGGGCCGCGAAGAGCTCGCCGATGTCGAAGCGTTTGCCGCCGCCCAAGGTATCGGCTATACGCTGGAGGCGTGGGACATCGCCTATTTCTCGGAAAAACTTCGCCAGCAACGCTATGCCTTGTCGCAAGAAGAGCTGAAGCCCTATTTTCCCGACCACCGGGTGGTCGGCGGACTATTTCAGGTGGTTCAACGGCTCTACGACGTCCGCATCGAACAGCGCCCGGGTGTCGCGACCTGGGATCCGGAGGTACGCTTTTTTGAAATCCGTGAGGCCGACGGCACCCTGTGCGGACGTTTTTATCTCGATCTCTATGCGCGCGCGGAAAAGCGCGGCGGCGCCTGGATGGACAGCTACGCCTCGCGCCTGCACAGCGCGCAGCGCAGTCAGCTTCCGGTCGCCTACCTCACCTGTAATTTCACCCCACCGATGGACGGACAGCCCTCGTTGCTGACCCATGACGAGGTCATCACCCTGTTTCACGAATTCGGTCACGGCCTGCACCACATGCTGACCCGGGTCGACACTCCCAGCGTTGCCGGCATTAACGGCGTCGCCTGGGACGCCGTCGAGCTGCCAAGCCAGCTCATGGAAAACTGGTGCTGGGAGCGCGACGCCTTGGCGCTGGTCTCCGGCCATCACCAGAGCGGCGAGGCACTGCCCGAAGCGTTATTCCAGCGGATGCAGGCGGCGCGTCATTTCCAGTCGGCGATGCGTATGTTGCGTCAATTGGAATTCGCCCTGGTGGACATGCGGCTGCACAATGAGTATCAGCCCGGGCACGGTTCGCGCGCAGACGAGATTCTGGCACAGGTGCGCGAGCAGGTGGCGGTGGTCAAGGCGCCCGCCTTTAATCGCTATCTGCACAGCTTCACCCACGTTTTTTCGGGCGGTTACGCGGCCGGCTACTACAGCTACAAGTGGGCGGAAGTGCTCTCCGCCGACGCCTTCTCCCTGTTTGAGGAAAACGGCATTTTCGACGCCGCCACCGGCGCGCGTTTTCGTCAGGAAATTCTTGCCCAGGGCGGCAGCCGCGAGCCCATGGAGCTCTATCGAGCCTTCCGCGGCCGGGAGCCCAGCATCGCGGCACTGCTGCGCCACAGCGGGCTGCAAGCGAGCGCAGAGCCTAACCCGCGCGCCTGAGCCGCGCGCATTGCGGTACAATCGGCATCCCATCCGACAGGTGCGGGGATAGCATGCAATACAAAGACTTGCGCGATTTCATCGCCCAACTGGAAAAGAACGGACAGCTGCAAAGGATTCACTACCCCGCCAATCCGCACCTGGAAATCACCGAAATCTGTGACCGCACATTACGGGCGGGCGGGCCCGCGCTGCTGTTTGAGCGCCCCCACGGCTCGCGGATACCCCTGCTCGCCAACCTGTTCGGTACGCCAGAGCGTGTCGCCGCCGGGATGGGCGCCGACTCTGCCGAGGCCTTGCGCGAAATCGGCAGACTGCTGGCTTTTTTGCGCGAACCGGATCCGCCCAAAGGCCTGAAAGACGCCTGGAAGAAACTTCCGCTGTTTAAAAAAGTCCTGGATATGGCCCCTCGCGTGCTCAACAGCGCCCCCTGCCAGCACCATGTGCTGCGCGGCGAGGAAGTCGATCTGGGCCGCCTGCCGGTACAGACCTGCTGGCCCGGCGATGCGGCGCCGCTGATCACCTGGGCGCTGGTGATCACCCGCGGGCCGGGGAAAGAGCGGCAGAACCTGGGCATCTACCGCCAGCAGGTTCTGTCCCGCAACAAAGTGATTATGCGGTGGCTGGCGCACCGGGGCGGCGCCCTGGATTTCCGCGCCTGGCAGGCCCAGCACCCGGGCGAGCCGTTCCCGGTGGCCGTCGCGCTGGGTGCCGATCCGGCCACCATACTGGGCGCCGTGACGCCGGTACCGGACAGCCTTTCGGAGTACGCCTTCGCCGGCCTGCTGCGCGGCTCGAAAACCGAGCTGGTCAAATGCCAGACGCTTGAGCTGCAAGTCCCGGCGAGTGCCGAGTTCGTCCTCGAGGGACACATTCACCCGGGGGAAGAGGCGCTGGAGGGGCCGTTTGGCGACCATACCGGCTATTACAACGAACAGGAGCGTTTTCCGGTGTTCACTGTCGATTGTATCACCCACCGCGATGCGCCGATCTATCACAGCACCTATACCGGCCGGCCGCCGGACGAGCCGGCGATATTGGGGGTGGCCCTCAACGAAGTGTTTGTGCCCATACTGCAGAAGCAGTTTCCGGAAATCACCGATTTCTATCTGCCGCCGGAAGGCTGCTCCTACCGGATGGCCTGTGTCAGCATCCGCAAACAATATCCCGGGCACGCCAAGCGCGTGATGTTCGGTGTGTGGAGCTTTCTGCGTCAGTTCATGTACACCAAATTTGTCGTGGTCACCGACGACGACATCGATGTGCGCGAGTGGAAGGACGTTGTCTGGGCCATAGTCACGCGCATGGACCCGGCCCGCGATATCACGTTGGTGGAAAACACGCCGATCGATTATCTCGATTTCGCCTCGCCGGTGGCCGGCCTGGGCGGCAAGATGGGCATGGATGCAACGAATAAATGGCCGGGAGAAACAACGCGCGAGTGGGGGCGTCCGATCCGCATGGACGACGCCGTCAAGCAGCGCGTGGACGCCATCTGGGAAGAGCTCGGCATCGGCCTCTGAAAGTCGCCACCAAGGAGCGGGTAAAAGCGCCGCAGCCACCTCACGAGAGCCCTGAGCAGCCTGATAAAGCCGATAGTTTTCAGCTAAATAAGCCTAAATATTTGCCCCCCCCTGCCGCTCACTCAACTAGAGAACCGGGGTGGCGGAGGGCGCGTGAGTAATCGTTTGTACAGACTGACGTTGGGTATCGCGTTGCTGATCTTTTTGTATTTCGATCTGCGTCCGGCGCTGTATGGTTTGATCGCCCTGTTGGCGCTCGAAGCCCTCACCAACCTGCGCCTGCCGAACCTCGTTTACCGGCTGCGCGGCCGGCGTGACGGCGATCCGCAGGAAGGTTCGCTGGGTATACCGTTTAAGGTGCGCACGCGTTTTGAGGCCGAACGCGCCTGGCGCCTGATCGTAGGGTTCTTTTTGCTGCTGAGCGTTGTCCTTTTCCCTCACACATTGTGGTTTTTTCCCTGGTTCATGGGAATCACCATCATGGGCGCTGGGTTGAGCGGCGTCTGCCCCGCTTATTTGGCGCTGAAATGGGCCGGCCTCAAATAGACACCGACAAGGCCGGCAAGGTCGACTCCCTGGCGCAGGGGGTGCGCATCGGCCTGCCGTTGAAAATCACCGGTATTGTGTTCTGGGGTCTGGTGGTCATCGGACTGATTCTCGCCGCCGAAACCATGCACTGGTTACACAGCGACATGGAAAAAAGCCAGTCCGCGTCGGCCGAACAGACCACACTCCTGATCCGCTCGCTGATGACCCATGACGCCGATTTCAAAACGCAAGACCTGCAGTACCAGCTCGATCTTCTGGTCGACCACACCGTCGCCAGCGCCATCACCGTCCACCATGGCCTGGAGCGAATGGCCGCGGGCAAGATACGCAAAGGGCTAACCGAATACAGCAGCAGCTTTTCGCTTCCCGGCGGCGATCATATGTATGTGTCGATCTGGATGCCACCCGTCGACGAGCTGTTGGCGCCGCAAAAAAAGCTCCTGATGATAGAGATGGGTACGCTGGTGTTTCTGTTCGGCATGATTTTGCAATGGATATTGCAACGTCTGCTGACGACACCGATTACGCAGATGGTCGACGCTGCGCGCATCTTCAGCAACAGGGGCGTGACCCGCTTCAACGAGCGGCGCAACGATGAGTTCGGCTATCTGGCTCGCTTTATCAACCACGCCCTGGACAGTTTGACCCAGCGCCAGAACGAGGCGGTACAAGCGCTGCAGCGGGCGCAGAGATCGGAGCAGGCGCTGTGCGAGGAAAAAGAGCGCGTCGAAGTGACGCTGCACTCGATTGCCGAGGGGGTGATCACCACCGATAACACCGGCTGTGTCCAGTACATGAATCCGGCGGCCGAGACCTTGACCGGCGTTACTCGCGGCGAGGCCAGCGGCGTGCCGATCGGCCAGGTGCTGAGACTGAAAAACGAGCACAATAATCAGCCTGCGGAGTCCTGCGTATCCACCTGCCTGCGCACCAACAATGTCGCTCGCGCCTTTACCGGCCGCCTACTGGTGCAACACGGAGGCGGGGAAATCGCCATCGAGGAGAACGCTGCGCCGATCCGCGACGGCAACGGCGAGACCATTGGCGCGGTGCTGGCGTTCACCGACGTCAGCCAAAACCGCGAACTGACGCGTAAACTCTCCTACCAGGCCAGCCACGATACGCTCACCGGTCTGTTCAACCGCCGCGAATTCGAGATTCGGCTGCGCGCCGCCCTGCAGAAGGCCGGCCGCGATAATTCTCTGGTGACACTGTGCTACCTGGATTTGGACCAGTTCAAACTGGTCAACGACACCTGCGGGCATGTTGCCGGCGATGAGCTGCTGCGTCAACTGGCGGTAACGCTGAAAAACGAGTTGCGCGAAAACGATATCCTCGCCCGGCTCGGTGGCGATGAGTTCGGCGTCTTATTGGAGGGTTGCACGCTGAGCGACGCCGGCCGACTGGCGACCAAATTACGCAAAGTGGTCCGGGAGCATCATTTCATCTGGGAGGGCAAGACCTTTGAGGTCGGCGTGAGCATCGGGGTAGTGCCGTTGTCGGCGGACACCGGCGGGGTCGCCGAAGCGCTAAGTGCCGCGGACGTGGCCTGCTACGCGGCCAAGGACAGCGGGCGTGACCGGGTGCACGTCTACGAAGCGGACGACGACGAGCTACGCCGCAAGCGAACCGATATGCAGTGGGTGAACCGCATCCGCCAGGCGTTGAAAGAAGACCGTTTCCGGCTCTATCAGCAACCGATCGTTGCGGTAACAAGCGCCGACTACGCGGTGGTACACCACGAGGTATTGATCCGCATGCTCGACGAAGAAGGACGGCTGTTGGCCCCCGGGCAATTCATGAGCGCGGCCGAACAGTTCGGCCTGACCGCAGAGATCGACGTCTGGGTGCTGCGCAACGCCCTTGACTGGTTGACCGTCAACGGCGACACCGGCGTGCGGCGGCTGGCGATCAATCTGTCCGGGCAGTCGCTTTCGCTGCGGCCCTTTCTGGATATCGTCATAGACATGTTCACGAGCTCGAACGCCAACGCCAACCAGATCTGCTTCGAAATCACCGAAACCGCGGCGATCGCCAACCTGGACAATGCCATGCGCTTTATCTCGGCGCTGAAAACCATGGGATGTGAATTCGCTCTGGACGATTTCGGTAGCGGCATGTCCTCGTTTGCTTATCTGAAGAACCTGCCGGTCAACTACCTGAAAATCGACGGCAGCTACGTGCGCGACCTGGTGCGCGACCCGGTTGATCGGGCACTGGTCGAAGCGGTCAACCAGATCGGCCACGCCATGGGCATGCGCACCATCGCTGAGTTTGTCGAGGACCAGGAAACCCTCGATGCTCTGGCCGTCATCGGCGTGGACTATGCACAGGGCTATGCCATTGCCAAACCTAAACCACTGGACGCGCTGAGTGTAGAACGCGGGCTTCCGGTGTGCGAAAGTTAAGCGTCAGGGATCATCGCCCTCGCAGGCCGCCAGGCCCGCGGCCAGGTGCGGGTACTGCAAGTGGATGCCGAGTTGCTCCAGCATGCGCCGGTTGTCGAGGCGTTTTGACTCGCTGAGAAAAGACCACATGGATGCGCTGAGCGCCTCTCGTGCCGCCTCACGGTCGAGCACCGGGGGGCGCGGCAGATGCAGTCGCTCGGCAACACGGTTGAAATAATCTGTCATCGTCGTGGGCTGACCGTCGGAAACGTTATAAGCGACACCCGCGGCGCCGCGTTGCATGGCGAGAATGCACGCCTGGGCCAGATCCTCGGCGTGAATACGGTTGGTGAAAGGCGACTCGGTCGCGGCGAGCACCGGCAGACCGGCGCGCAGACGTTTGGCCGGCAGCCGGTCACAGGCATAAATACCGGGTACGCGTAATAACACCACGGCGACGCCGGTTTGCCGGCTCCAGCGCAACCACCGTGATTCTGCATCCAGACGCCGTCGCCCGCGGGCAGTGCCCGGTCGCAACGGCGCGGTTTCGTCAATCCAGGCGCCGGCACAATCTCCATATACGGCGCTGGTACTGATGTAGACGACCCTAGCCGGCAGCTCGTCGCCCAGCCACGCGGCGCAGACCCGGGCGACCCGGGTATCGAGTTCACCGTGCGGCGGCGGGGGTGCGAAATAATACACTTGACGGCCCTGTACCGGCAGCTCAAGGGCCGTCGATGATGCATCCAGATCCCTCTGGACCACCTCGATCCCGAGGGCGCGCAATCGCTCCGCGCTGGGCGCGCTCTTAACCACACCCGTTACGGCGGTGGGCGCCAAACGGCTGGCGACGCGCACGCCGATATCACCGCAGCCAATGATTAACACAGGATTCATACGTTTACCCGATCGCCCAAATCAAGGAAAATGCGAAACTTTCGCCATCGGAAACCTTCATGAGCTTCCAGGTCAGCATAGCATCCAGCGGCCATCAATTCCGCGTCAGCGAGGGCCAATCGATTCTGGATGCCGCGTTGCAGCAAGGCATTGGCCTGCCCTATGGGTGTCGCAACGGCGCCTGCGGCTCGTGTATCGCCACGCTGGTGTCCGGCGATATCCATTATCCGCAGGGTGCGCCGCCGGCGCTGGAAGAGTCCAGCGCCAGTAAGCCGGTGGTTCTTTGCCGCGCCCACGCCGCCAGTGATCTGGTCATCGCCGTGCGTGAAGTACAGACCAACCCGGATATCAGCATTAAAATACTGCCCTGCCGCGCCGAACATCTGCGGCGTCTGTCACACGACGTCATGCAGGTGATGCTGAAACTGCCGGAGACCGAGCGCATGCAGTTTCTCGCCGGCCAATACCTCGAGTTTCTTCTCAAGGACGGCCGCCGCCGGGCGTTTTCCATCGCCAACGCGCCGCATCTGGACGAGTTTCTCGAACTGCATATCCGCCACGTCCCTGGAGGTTCGTTCACCGGCCATGTGTTCGAAGAAATGAAAGACCGGGCGATGCTGCGCGTAGAGGGGCCGCTCGGCAGCTTTTACCTGCGCGACGAGTCTCGGCGCCCAGTGATCATGATGGCCGGAGGCACCGGTTTCGCACCACTCAAAGGCATGTTGGAACACGCATTCCACACCGGCTTCGATCAACCCATCCATCTGTTCTGGGGCGTGCGCGCCCAGCAAGATCTCTACATGGATGCGCTTGCGCGCGCCTGGTCGCAACAGCATCCGCGGTTTCGTTACACGCCGGTACTCTCAGAACCCGCGCACAGCGTACCCGCCTGGCAGGGCGCTACCGGTCTGGTGAGCGACGCGGTGGCCAAAGATTACCCCTCCCTGGACGGATTCGACATTTACATGAGCGGACCGCCCGCCATGATCGAAACCGCTACACCGCAATTTGTCGCCCACGGGGCGCAACTCGGCCATCTGTACTCGGACGCGTTTGAATTTGCTCAGGACGTACTGGACAAGATCAAGCGGAACGGCTGACCGGCAGGGTAGCGCTGTCATCAGCGCTGCTGTCAAGACTCGCTAGCGATCCCGTTGCCTGCGGCAGTACGTTCAGAGCCAAGCCCTTGCGATAACACTCGGCGGCCGCCTCCGCCTCGTCCAACTGCTCCAGTAAGGTGGCCAGGAACTGATAGGTCTCGGCCATCGGCTGCCGGCTGATACTGTCCTCCAGATAGCTGCGTGCCTTACCCCACAGGCGGTTGCGCAAACTTATTTTGCCCAGCGACAACAGCAGCACCGCGTCACCGGGGTGTTTTTCCAACCAGCGCTCGGCTTGCGAGAGTTGTGCCACCACATCGGTTTCACGGATATCCCCGAACAGATACACCAGTCGCGGGTCCCAGAACCGGCGTAGTTGCTGGCGTACCAATTTGCCGGCTTGCTGGTGCGCGCCCAGGCGTAACAGTTGTTCGATATACACCGCCAGCAGGCCCTGATCCTCCTGCACCGGGGAGGGCAGCTGCTTCCAGCTGCTGCTCAGATCTGCCAGGTCGGCGGCTGAGGAAAGCCCCAGCAATTGTTCCCGGTACACCTGTATCGCCAGTTTCTGCCAATCGGCCTGCGCCAGTACCCGGCTGCGGCGCAGCTCCGGCAACAGGTCCCGCAGCCGCGCCCAGTCGCGCTGCTGCAGGTATAGCTGCATCTGCAGTCGCAATACGCGCGCGTTCTGCGGTAACAGCTTGTGCGCCCGGGCAAGCGTGGTCTGCGCCTGGTCGGTTTGCGCCGCAGACAACTGCAGCTCCGCCTGCTGGATCAGGATAGTGGCTTCGGATTCAGGCTGGCGCTGCAGCGCCAGTTGCAGGTAACGGTCACGAGTGCGGCCGTCACCACGCTGACTGGCAGCCTGCGCGGCGGCCAGATAGGCCTGCAACGGCGCTGCAGACTGTGATTTCAGTAACCTGGACAGCCAGCGCTCGGCCCGCTCCGCCCGCCCTTCCGCCAACGCGCGGACAGCGTCGTCGTACCAGCGCTGCAGGCGCCGATCACGGCGCCGCTGACTCCAATTGTCCAGCTGTGCGGGCACGCGCCACAAACCCGCCAGAAGCCGCACCCCCACGTACATGAGCACCAGCACCGCCGCCAACACCAGCAGCGAGGTTTCCACACTGTAGTTACCGTAGGCGAGCAGCACGTAGCCGGGATCCGGCAGCGCCACTATCGCCACGGCCACCGAGCCGACCAGAGCCAGCAGCGCGATCAGCAACCATTTCACAGCGCTGGTTCTCCGTCTCCGGCCTTATTGCCCGACGGCTCCTGTGAATCCTGTGAATCCTGTGAATCCTGCGCGGGCTCGTCAGGCACTACCGGCAGCACTGGGGCTTGCGCGCTGAGTTGCATCTGCTGGCGCAATAGGCGCAGCGAGGCGGAGACGTCCGGCAACGACGGCGAGATATCCACTGCGGCAATTTCCTGCAGCCGATCGATCTGTTGCTGCACCCCCGGCGCCTGCGGGTCAAAATACTGTTTCAACCAGTCCTGCGCGGTTTGCAGCGCCAAGCGGTACTGGGCACGGTCTTCGCGCAACAAGGCCAGGCGCGCCGCAGCCAGCTGCAACTGCAGATTTTCGCGCAGGAAGTACTCCCGCTCCGGCGCTAACATAGGCCGGACCGGTTGATCGTGCTCGCGTAAGCGGAACAGTTTCGACAACGACGCCCACACCACCTTGCCCAGCTCGGCGATTCGGCCGGCCGGCTTAACGCTGTCGCCTGTCTCGCCGTCGCTCTTGCTTGCCGGGCGATAGTGGCTCCCTACCAACGGCAGCTGCTCGACTTGCTTTATCGCCGCGCTCAGCGTGGCGGCAAGCCCGTCCACGTCGACCGCCGGCACCGCGTTGATGGCATTGATGTCGTTGGCGATCTGTTCACGTACACCCTGGTAATGGGGGTCGGTGAGGTCGCGCAGGCGCTCATCGGCCGCACGCAACGCCTGTAACGCAGTCCGCGGGTCATGCTGCAACTGCAGGCGCTGATTGGCAACACGCAACAGATACTCGACTTCCGCCAGCGACCAGCCGGTTTCGCTGCGACCGATCACCGCCGAGAGTACGCTCAGGCGCTGCGCGAGGGCCCGCTGCTCTTGGTCGAAACCGTCGATGCGATGCTCCAGGGCACTGGCTTTCTGTTGCAGCTGTTTGCCGAGCGCATCCGTGGAGGTCCGCAGCGGCTGAAGACGATCGCTCAGCCCGGTCTCGATACCGGCCTGCTCGTCGCCCTGCTGCTGCACCTGATACCAGATAAAGTAGGTGGCGACGCCGAGCCCTACGGCCAGCAACAGAGCCAGCAGCGCAATCATCAGGGCGATAGCCGCGGAGCGCGAGCGCCTTTGCGGTGCTGCTGTCGGCTGGTCCGGCGCGGGGGCAGGCGCCATTTCGTCAGTCACAGTAGGGGAATTAGGTTCAGTCATGTGCACATGCTAGCCGATTTTTATGCTCAACGCCTGCCCTGCGCGACGGTGAGCTAATGGCGCGCCTTTTGCCACGCCAGCAGCGCTTCGAGCACCGCCGCGTCCGTGGCGCTGGCGGCGACTACCGGCGGGCGCTCGAACCCCAGCGTCTGCGCCTGCGCCACCAGGCGCTCACTGACCACCAACAAGGGGGTGCGGCGCAATAATGCGCCACCTTGCCTCCCCACCATCGCGACCAGGTTATGCAGGCTTTCAGCGCTGTTGACTACGGCGATATCGATTGCGCCGGCGCGCCAGGGAGCCAGGATCGGGGTGAAGTCGGCCTCTGGCCTGGCGCGCCGGTAAGCTTCTACATAGTCAACCTGCGCACCTCGTTCACGCAGGGTTTGCGCCAACTTGCCACGACCGCCGTTGCCGCGGAAGATGACAATGCGCGAACCGCCGACCTGTTGCAGGCGCGGCAGGGCCAGCAACCCCTCGCTGTCGAATTGGTGGCTCGGGCACAGATCGGCCTGCAATCCGTGGCGCTCCAGGGCCTGCGCGGAACTCTGCCCGATAACCGCAATCTGGGTACTGCCCGGCCAGTCGCGGGCGGCGAGAATCACCGGCAACGCCTGCTCTATGGCATTGGCGCTGATGAAAATCGCCCAATTGTAGTCTTCCAGCCGCTGTGCCGCCGCCTGCAGCGCTGCCGGCTCACTCGGTGGCAGAATTTCCAGCACCGGGAAGGGGAAAGCCCGTGCGCCCTGCTGCTCGATCAGCCGGCACAACCCCTGGGCCTGATGAACCGGGCGGGTTACCAGTACGCCCAGCCCGGCCAGCGACCCGGCTGCGTTCATCCCGGCTCGTCCCCGTAAACTGCGGCGAGAATTTCACCAGCGCCGCGTGACAACAGATCGTCCGCCAGCACCTGACCGAGTTCGATCGCATCTTCTGGTTTTCCGCTGATAACGCCCTGCACCAGCTCGCTGCCGTCCGGGCGCCCCACCAGCGCCCGCAACACAATGACGCCATGACCCAGTTCCGCGTAGCCGGCGATCGGTACCTGGCACCCCCCCTGCAGGGCCTCGTTCAGCGCGCGTTCTGCTGCAACACGCGTGGCTGTATCGGCATCATTAAGCGGCGCCACCCGTTCCCGCGTGGCGGTGTCGTCGAGGCGAATCTCGATACCGATCGCACCCTGGCCGATGGCAGGCACAAACTGTTCCGGCGCCAGCAACTCGGTCAGTCGCGATTCCCAGCCCATGCGGCGCACACCCGCCGCCGCCAGGAGGATGGCCTCATAGTCGCCG
The DNA here is from genome assembly GCA_030148915.1 of Thiogranum sp. GTDB lineage: Bacteria > Pseudomonadota > Gammaproteobacteria > DSM-19610 > DSM-19610 > Thiogranum. The sequence goes on along the minus strand of JASBSN010000123.1, from coordinate 27,760 downwards.
TCATCGAGCTTCTGCAAGCGGGTGTTGACGTTGCCGCGCAGGTCCAGCACCCGCAAATCCGGCCGGCGGGCGCGCAGCTGGCACTGGCGGCGCAGACTCGAGGTACCCACACGGGCACCCTGGGGAAGTTGGTCGATACTGGTAAAATTATTGGAAATCAATGCATCCCGTGGATCCTCGCGAGGCAGAATCGCGGCCAAGCCAAGCCCTGGAGGAAAATCAACCGGAACATCTTTCATGGAATGCACGGCAAGGTCGGCGCGTCCTTCGAGCATGCCCATTTCCAGTTCTTTGACGAACAAACCCTTGCCGCCGACCTTGGCCAGCGGGGTATCGAGTATTTTGTCGCCCTGGGTGGTCATAGTAAGGAGTTCGACCTCCAGGTCGGGGTGGCGTGCCAGCAGCGCCTCACGCACATATCGGGCCTGCCACAGCGCCAAGGGGCTCTTGCGGGTGGCAATACGTAGGCTGGATCGGCTCATGGGGGTTTTTGCAGTCCGGCGTTTAAACAGCGGGGAGCATAGCGAGTGAAGCATAAACGACGCAAGTCGACAGCCCTGAGCGCGGTACTGGGGGCGCTTTTGACAGCCTTGGCCGGACGCGGCCTGGCGGTACCGTTGGCGCAGAACCTGCACACGGATGGCTCCCGAGCCGAGGACGGCTGCAAGCCCCTGCTGTTGGAGTTTTCCGACACCGATTGCAGTTATTGCCACCTGTTGGAACGCGAAGTGCTGAATCCAACCCTACTGAACCGCGACTACGACGCCCGGGTGCTGATGCGCAAGTTGTTACTCGACAGTTCGACGCCGTTGAAGGATTTTGACGGCAACAACCACTTGACTGCAGCGCAGCTGGCACAGCGCTATCGGGTACGGGTGACGCCGACGCTGCTGTTTGTCGATGCCGGCGGGAGGGAGCTTACCGAGCGCATGGTGGGCGTCACCACGCTGGAGATGTACGGGGGCTATCTCGACCTGGCGCTGGAGGCCTCACGCGATAAATTACGTCAACAGAAGCGCTGCAGCGACTGAGCCGCATAACGGCTTGCCAAACCCAAAATCGCGCTGTGCGCGACCCTCAGGTCGCGCCGACTTTGATACGCCGGCGCACCTGCGCGAGCATGCGCCGGCTGACCTCAAGACGCTCATCGACGCCTTCGAGCACCACACGGTGGTGCCCCTGCCCATCCCTGTCCAGGCCGCGAATAGCCTTCACCGCCACCAATGCGTTGCGGTGAACGCGGATAAAACTGTCGGCGAATTCCTGCTCCAGCGATTTCAGTGATTCCTCAATGAGGATATGCCTGGCGCCGCAGCAGACCGTGACATACTTGTTGTCCGCCTGCAGATAGGCCACCTCAGCGATCGGAATCAACTCAAGGTTTCCGCGCACACGCGCGCACAAGTGCGTGCGGGCACGCTCACTGTTCGCCGCCTGGAGTTGCTGTAACTGTACGCCACTCAGGCGACGCGCTTTTTGCAGCGCCTGTTGCAGGCGTTCGGGATGCACCGGCTTGAGCAGGTAGTCGACCGCCTGGGTATCGAAGGCGGCCAGCGCATGATCGCCAAACGCGGTGGTAAAAATCACCGCCGGAGCGGCATCCAGGTTGAGCATGTGACGCGCCATTTCCAGCCCGTCCATGCCCGGCATGCGAATATCCAGCAACACCACATCGGGTTGCAGTCGCTCAACCTGATGCAAGCCCTGTTCCCCGTTGGCCGCTTCGCCGCAGACCCGCCAGCCTTCGCAGCTGTGCACAATGCGCACCAGACGCTCACGCGCCAGCGGTTCGTCGTCTACCACCAGGCATTTCATCGCAGCTTCTCCCGTGGAAAATACAGCGTCGTTTCAAATCCGTCGGCGATCTCCCGCAAGGCCACGCCGGCCTGCGCGCCGAACGCCAGCTGCAGACGCAGGCGGATGTTCTCCAGGGCGATCTGATGACCGGCGCGATGCTCCGCAGCGCCTGCCGGACCACGCGGGTTGCGGATGCAGATGCTGATCCGGTGACCCTCGGCGTTCCCCGCCACGCTGATCCGCCCTCCGGCGGGCAGCGGCTCGATACCGTGATAGACGGCGTTCTCCAGTAGCGGCTGTAAAATAAGCGACGGCACCAGGCGCTTGCGCGGCAAACGATCGATCGCCCAATCGACTTGCAGGCGCTCGCCCAGGCGCAGCGACTCCAGGCGCAGATAGCGCTCGGCCACCTCCAGCTCCTGTTCGAGGGTAACCCGCTCACTGGCCTCGCACAGGGACACCCGGAACAAGTCCGCCAGGTCCTGTACCGCCAGCTCGGCGCGCTGGGCGTCAGTGCGCGTCAGCGCGGCAATACTATTTAGACTGTTGAAGAGGAAATGCGGCCGGATACGCGCCTGCAATGCCTGCACCCTGGCTTGCGCTTCGGCCTCCATCTGCTGCCCCCACTGATGGCGTACATAAAGATAGCGCAGCACCAGCGCACTGAGGATGACGCTGATGGCGAGATTGCGAAACAAAAAGCCGGCGTGTTCGGCACTGGAGCCGCGCTGGAGCAAATCGCCAAGCCGGTAGCCGAGTTCACTGACCAGCGCAGTCGTCAGCAGCAACAGCAGATAAGCAGTCAGGGCCGCTGCGCTGTTACTGACCCGGGCCAGCAGGGGCCGGGCCAGACACAGAATCGCCGCGCTGCTCAGCGCGATCCACTGCAAGAACAGCGAGGTGAGGCCAAGCTCGCTCCAGGGATCGCGGGCATCGCCGGCCAGTACCAGCACGAAAGCCAGCAGTTCGGCGATTACCACCACGGCAAATACCAGACGAATCTCACAGAAGCTGGGCAGGAACAGGGCGTCCTGCCGGGGATCGAGCTGATACCTGTCGGTCGCCTTACGCATAGCCTTGCCTGTCGATGCTGTACCTCGGCTGCGGGCACTGATTTTCAGCATATCGGCCAAGATTTTCGGGACTTTCAGGTATACTGCGGCGGATTAATCCACAACCGGCAACGCCATGACCGACAAGCCGACGACAGACAAACCCTGGGGCGGGCGTTTCACCGAGTCCACCGATGCCTTTGTCGAGGCATTTACCGCCTCGGTGAACTTCGACCAGCGCCTGTATCCGTACGATATCGCCGGCTCGCGGGCGCACGCGCGCATGCTGGCACATGTAAAGGTGATCACCCCAGCCGAGTGCGACGCCATCCTCGGCGGACTGGAACAGATCGAACAGGCCGCCGCGCGCGGCGAGTTCGACTGGTCGATCGCGCTCGAAGACGTGCACATGAATATAGAGTCGCGCCTGACCGCGCTGATCGGCGAGGCTGGCAAGAAACTGCACACCGGGCGCTCGCGCAATGACCAGGTTGCGACCGATCTGCGTCTCTACCTGCGCGAACAAATCGACAACGCCTGCGCCGAACTGAGGCGCCTGCAACAGGGCCTCGTGGCGCTGGCCGAACGCGAGGCGGCAACCATTATGCCCGGCTTCACGCATTTGCAGGTGGCCATGCCGGTGACGTTCGGCCACCACATGCTGGCCTGGTTTGAAAATCTGCAGCGCGACAGAGAACGCCTGATCGATTGCCGCAAGCGCGTCAACGTCATGCCGCTCGGCGCGGCGGCGCTGGCCGGCACCACCTTCCCCGTCGACCGGCACTACACGGCCGAGCTGTTGGCTTTCGACCGGCCGGCAGAAAATTCTCTGGACGCGGTCAGCGACCGCGACTTCGTGATCGAGTTCTGCAGTTGCGCCGCGCTCATTCAGGTGCACCTGTCGCGCTTTTCCGAGGAACTGATTCTGTGGGCCTCGGCGCAATTCGGCTTCATCGACCTGCCGGATCGCTTCTGCACCGGTTCCAGCATCATGCCGCAGAAAAAAAACCCCGATGTGCCGGAGCTGGTGCGCGGCAAAACCGGTCGCGTGGTCGGTCATCTGATGGGACTGCTGACGCTGATGAAGGGCCAGCCGCTGGCGTACAATAAAGACAACCAGGAAGACAAAGAGCCGCTGTTCGATACGGTGGATACGCTGTTGGGCTGCCTGCGCGCTTTCGCCGATATGGTACCAGCCGTGGAGGTGCGCAGCGACAAGCTGCTTAGCGCGGCCGCCAGCGGTTACTCTACGGCCACCGATCTGGCCGATTACCTTGTGCGCCAGGGAGTGGCTTTCCGCGACGCCCATGAGATCGTCGGTTCGGCTGTGCGTCTGGCGATCGACACCCAGCGCGAACTTGCCGAGCTGACGCTGGCCGAGCTGCAGTCGCTGTCGCCGCACATTGCCGAGGACGTATTCGATTTGCTCACCCCGGAGGGCTCGGTCAGGGCTCGCGATCATTTCGGCGCCACTGCGCCCGCCCAGGTCAGAGCGGCGTGTGCGCGGGCACGAAAACGACTTGAAGTGGCTGACACTCACGGCGGTGAAGCCCCGCTGGCGGGCTCAGGCGACTGACTCGCGCGGCTTTCGGCAGGCCGTCTCGCGCAATACGCGGCTGCGCAAATCGAGCTCCGGTTTACCCAGATAATAGCCCTGCACGTAGTCAACGCCGAGCGCGCGCACGCGCTGATAAACCTGTTCATTTTCGACAAACTCGGCGATGGTGCGCATGCCCATGCCGCGCGCCACATCGACCAGCGCTTTGACGAACAGCTGGTCGGCCTTGTTGTGGTGTATCTCGCGAATAAAGCTGCCGTCTATCTTGATGGTGTCGGCGTGCAGGTGCTTGAGATAGGAAAACGAAGAAAAGCCGACGCCGAAATCATCCAGCGACACATGGCAACCCAGGCGACGCACCTTCTGGATGAATTCCAGCGCATTATTGAGCTGCTCACACGCCGCCGTTTCGGTAATCTCGAAGGTGATGCGCGCCGGCGCGATACCCGAGTCGCGCACCTCACGTTCGATCAGTTCATACATGTCCGCACTGCCGACCGACAGGCCGGACAGATTGATGGAGAAACCGACGCAGGTCATACCCACCGGCAACTTGGCTAGGTACCGGATCGCCTTGGCGACAATGTGACGGTCGACTCGCTGGATCAGCCCGAAGTGCTCGGCGGCGGGAATAAACTTGCCGGGACCGATCAGTAGGCCGGGAGACTCGCGCATGCGTACCAGCACCTCGAAATGGTGCACACTCTGACTGGAGACGCCGACGATCGGCTGGAACGCCAGTACCAGGCCGTCGTTGTCCAGTGCTTCGAGCACACGATCCTTCCACCCCAGCTGGCTGTCCATCCGCTCGCGCATCATGTCGGTTTCATCATAGCGGTGGACGCGGTTGCGCCCGTTGGTCTTGGCCGCACAGATAGCCGCGTCGGCTTTGGCTAAAAGCTCTACCGGCACCTTGCCCTGCTGCGGGAAGCTGACCATACCGACGCTGGCGGTGATGTTGAGCGTACGCCCGCCGAAGCGCGGTTTAAGTGCATTGATATGTGCCAGCAACTGGCAGGCTTTCTCCATGCCTTGCGCTTCGTCCGCGGCGCTATAGGCGAGAGCGAATTCGTCGCCGCTGATGCGCGCGAGAAGATCCTGCGCGCCCGAGGCACGCTTGAGCAGTCCGGCCACCTGCACGATGATCTGGTCCCCGGCGGCGTGTCCGGTGGTATCGTTAACCAGCTTGAGATGATCCAGATCGAACAACAGCAGTACACCATGCTCCCCCTGACTCTCCACGCGGCGTATCTCAAGGCTCAGATCCTGCAGGAATCGCCGGCGGTTCGACAGGCCCGTCAGGTGATCCTGGTTGGCCAGAATGACCATACGCTGCTCGTCGTGCTTGACTTTGGTGATGTCGCGTACGGTGCCGCGAAAACCCTTGAACAGATCATCACTGTAGACCGGCACACCATTCAGCCGCAGGCTATGCTGGACGCCGGACGGTGCGTGCACCCAAATTTCCACGTCCTGGAAACTTTGCGGCGTCGCGCTGTCGCCGGGGCGTAACAGACCCATCACTTCGTCGAGGTTCGCGCAGGGGAATACTTCGGACAAAGTGCGTCCCAGCCAGCTCTCCGCCGGCATCTCCAGGGTCTCAGAAACACTGCTGGAGACAAAGGTAAAATGCGCGCCACGGTCGGTTTCCCATAACCAGTCCGAGGAGCTCGCGGCAAAGTCGCGGAAGCGTTGACGACTGCGCTCCAGTTCGCAACGCGATGCACTCAGGGCGCCAAGCATCGCGTTGAACGAAGCTCCCAGTTGGCCCAGTTCGTCTGTGCGCGCAACGCTCACCTGATGGTGCATGTCGCCGTTGGCGATGGCTTTGGTCGCGCGGGCCAGCAGTTGAATCGGGCGCGTCAGCGAGCGGCGACTAACACCGATACCGATTAGCGCCGCCAGCAATAAAATGAGCGCAGAAAAATACAGCGCGTTCCGACCGAGAATTTTGTAAGGCTCCCAGTAACGCTGGTGCGGTGCCGCCAACAGGACGGTGACCGAACTCCTATCGCTGTTTACGCGCTCCAGTACCGGCACTTTGCGCGTGCTGTAACGCGCGCCCTCGATATCGACTACGGCGTTTTTCTCGCCGCTATCCGTCGCGCTCAACAGACTCTGTGATGACCGCAGACGGGATATGCTGCTGGCCAGCAGCTGGGAGCCGTTATATACGGCGATATCGGCGTACACCAGTTTACGCAGATCGCTAAGATCGGCGGCTGTAAAACGCCTGCCTACCAACAGTGCACCAAGCCGCCCGCCCAACGGACTGTCGATAGGGATTGCCACCAGCTGCAGCCAACTACCATACAGCAGGGCATTGCCGTAGACGACCGGAGCGCCGCCGGCCAGATCGCGCACCAAAGCCAGCAGCTCGGGCGAGTGCAGGGTTTGCGCGGAACTGTAGTGCGGACGATCACCGGTGCCGACCACGCCGCCCGGACCGGCATCCAGATAAACTGCCAGTAGCTCTACGCCCGGCCGCGGATAAAGATCGTCGAGCGCACCGCGTATGGTGGCAATATCCCCGGTCAGCGTGGCCGCCAGCAGGCTCGGCTCATTGCTGGCCGCACTGGCAGCCGCCGAAAGCTGGGAAAAACGATTTTTCTGCGCCTGGACGAACACCGTATAGGCGCGCTCTAAATCTTCGTGGATACTGGACTCCACGTGATCGCGCACCAGCAGGAAAGTCGCCCCTGCCACCGACAGCAGCACCACCAGCACCAGCGATATAACAAACAAGGTGTTCTTTTGCTCGATATTCATGGCGCCACGCCCTGAGCGGCCCCGGCGCGGTAGAGCCGATCGATATCGCCCGCCCGGTCCGCGCCGGAATGTGCGCCGCCGCGATGCGATTTCAGCGTCACCTGCACGGGCGGGGGCGCGGTCACGGCCGATACCGGGTACCACAGCGTTTCCGCAGCGGGGGAGGCCAGGCGCAAGCGCCAGTCACCCGCGGGTAAGGCGCTGAACTCGAAGTCTCCCCCCGGCTCGATCATGCGGATGTAAGGAGTGGCCACCACATCGATGCGGGCATAGCTCTTGTTGTGAATACGGCAGAAAAAATGCACCGTGCCCTCTCCGGAGAGGGTGAAACGCTTATGGTCGTGGCGGCGATCGCCCGCCTTTCCAAGCCGCGCTTTCACCGGATTGCCGGGCGCCAGTGAAAATAATTCGTGATACACGTGGTCGCGATTGATGAATTCAACGCTATCCCCTTTCTGCACCGTCAGAAAAGGCGGCTGCATCCGGTTACCGACAATCTCTATGCGTGTTGTTTGCGGGCCGCGGCGCAGGTAGCGTTGGCCGGCCGCCGGTAGCAACGCCACGGACACCGGATGGGCCTGGCTGGTCTGGTCCGGCTGATAGAGCCCCTGATAACTGATACCGACCGTGCCCCGCACTTCGGCGCCCCGCAGCGGCGGCGCAAAGCACGCCAGCACTGCCAGCGCAGTGAGTATCCGTTGGTCAGTCGGCGAAATTTTCATCACTTGAGGTGTCAGCGTATTCCCATGCGTTCCCTGACATAGCGACAGGATCGGGCATTTAATGAACCGGCGCGGCAGGAGAATACCGTCGCTGTTTCAACAAGCTACCGGCGCGCCGCCGGGTGCGGCCCGACGCCAGAGCCGCCGAGCACCGGGCGCGCGCAGAGAACTCCATGCAATTCAGAAAGCTAAGCGAAACCCCAGTGCCTGTCGGACAATTTCCACGGTGTGACGCAGGTATCGGAAGCTATAAAGAATCCGTCACAATTTCCGCTACTGAAACAGATAGACGCACGATCCCCCAACGACTTGCACGGAGACGCACCTCAATGACGGCCACCCTGTCCGCACAACTCGCCACCGCCTTTGTCGAAAACAGTCCGCTGCCACTCCTGGTGCTGGACCGGCGCGGTTGTGTTCTCGGCTACAACCCCGCCTTCGAGCGCCTGGTTGCACCCGCCGCGGCGGCTGACCTGCAAGGTCGCGCCTACGCCGATCTGCAGGCACACCCGGCCCGCGCGCTGCTGGGCGGCGACAGCACTGTCCAGTGGGAGGGCAGCGCGGGTGAGTATTGTCATCTGCGCGTACTCACGGTCTGTCTTGACCAGGGCGAGGCGGTGCAGGCACGCGTCTATGTCGACATCAGCAGTCAGATCGCGCTGGAGCATGCGCATGAAAAACTCAATGAAGAACTCCGGCAGAATATTCTCACGGACCGGCTCACCGGTCTGCTCAACCAGCGCGGCATAATGCTGGCTCTGGAGCCCCAGGTCGCCCGTTCCCGGCGCTATAACAACCCCATGGCGGTGATCATGATGGAGATAAGCGGGGGAGCGGACTACGATGGCCTGCTGGTGGATACCGCCCGGCTGCTTAAAGACCAGTTACGCTGGGCCGATCTGATCGGCTGCTCGGACCGGCACGAATTTATACTCGTGTTGCCCGAAACCACTCCGGAGGCCGCCGTTGGCCTCGCCGACAAACTGACCCGTCGAATCGGCGAAATGACCGGCCAGGCGCACGGCGCCCAGCCCATCGAAACCTGTTACGGCATTACCGGCTGGCGTCGCAGCGACAATGCCAACACGCTGCTGGCGCGCGCCGCCACGGCCTTGTCCGAGGCACGATCGGCTCACAGCTCGCACGCCGTCGCGCTCTGAGCGCGGACAGATTGTTGTCTCACTCGCGCGATCAAAACCCCCACAAGCCCGACCCGGGCCAGCGTTCCGGCGACGAACGGCGCGTGGTGCAAGGCGAATTCGGCGCGCAGCGCGAAACCCCGATCAATATCGACGCCCTCGAGATACGCGCAATCAAGCGCCGCTTTGTCGCCCTCAACAGTGATCGGCTGCGGCGTATGCAGGATTCGCTGGAGGCGCGCCAACGCGTGTTCATTCAACTGCTGCCGCTACTGTTTCATCTCAACCACCCGATGCTGCCCGGCTATCTGTCGAACAAAACGCCCAGCGGCATTTCGGATTACGCGCCGGGCAAGCGCTGCATCCAGGCGGCGCGCAAACTGGCGAAAAGTTTCAACTACCAACGCCGGGCGCATCAGCGCCACTCGATCCACGCGCTGTTCCTCATGGGCAGCACCGGCACCATCGCCTATTCCCCCTCCAGTGACTTCGATATCTGGGTCTGTCATCGCCCCGGGTTGCCCGAGGATGAGCTGGATGAGCTGCGGGAAAAATGCGAAAGCATACGCAGCTGGGCGGAGTCGCTGGGACTGGAAGCGCATTTTTTTCTGATGGACGATACCTCCTTCCGCGCGCAACAACACCAACAGCTTTCCAATGAGAACGCCGGCAGCTCACAACACCACCTTCTCCTGGACGAATTTTACCGCACCGCGCTGTTGGTTGCCGGGCGTTTCCCCGTCTGGTGGCTGGTGCCGCCCGAACACGAACAGCGCTACGATGAATACGTCGACAAGTTAATCGTCAATCGCTTTATCAAACCGCACGACATTGTCGATTTCGGCTGCCTGTCCCATCTGCCGAGCGCCGAGTTTTTCGGCGCCACCTTGTGGCAGCTGTACAAGGCCGTAGACTCGCCCTACAAGTCGATTCTCAAGATCCTGCTGATGGAGGCCTACGCCAACCAGTATCCGGATATCGATATTCTGGCGCTGCGCTTTAAAAAAGCCGTGCACGGAGGGGACCTGCAGCTCGACCAGTTGGACCCTTACGTCATGATGTGCAACACCGTCGAGGAGTACCTGTTTGCGCGCAAGGAGCTAGAACGCCTGGATCTGGTGCGCCGCTGCTTCTATTTCAAAGTCAACGAGCCGATGAGCCGGCCCGGTCAGAGCAGCGCCCAATCATGGCGTCGCGACGCGATCAGCAATCTGGTGCAGACCTGGGGCTGGGGTCAGGCCAAGCTGGCCTCATTGGACCAGCGCAAGCAGTGGAAGATCAGCCGCGTGCTGGCCGAGCGCCAGATGCTCGTCGATGAACTGACGCACAGCTACCGGGCGCTGTCACAGTTCGGCCGCGATCAGCAGGCCGCTGCGGCGATCCGCTCCGAGGACCTGAATCTGCTGGGGCGCAAGCTGTATGTCGCCTTCGAGCGCAAGGCCGGAAAAATTGAACTGATCAACCCCGGTATATCCAGCGATCTTTCGGAAGAACGCCTGTCATTGCACCGGGTCGAAGACGGCGAGCAGCGCGGCTGGGCCATCTACCGCGACAACGTCCTGCATCGGGAGAGCGGCGAACATACGCCGCTGAAACGTACCGCCGGCCTGCTGGAACTGCTGGCCTGGTGCCACTTCAACGGCCTGATCAATCGCAACCCGTCGACAATCGGCATCCAACCCCCGGATACGCCATTGAGCCAATGGGAGTTGAGTTGTGTGCTCGACTGCCTGCAACAGCTTTTCCCTCACGGCAAACGACCGGAAACCGACATGCAAGCGCTCGCCGAACAGGCCGCCGTACGCCAGGCCGGACTGTTCATCAATCTGGCGCGCGATCCGATGTCCAAACTGACCCGCAGCGGTATGCATCTGGTCAGCGAACGTATCGACCCGCTCAGTTACGGCGGCCAGTGGGAGAACCTGGCGGTCAGCTTCGAGATGATCAATGTCACCTCCTGGGGCGAAGCGTTGACTTTCAGATATTCTGGCCCCACGGCGTTGCCGGATTGTCTGTGCGACTATTTCGCCTGGTCACCGGTAAACTCAGGGCGCACCCCGCCGCCGGTCCCCTGCTTCAGCTTTTCCTCCTCGCGCGGCCCCATCATAGCGCGGCGAGTGGAACAACTGTTCGCCGAGGTCGGCGAGTTTTTCTACCGCGGCTATTGGCGCCGGCAGGCGCGGTTTGCCTTACGCATCGGTCAGCGCTACTTTGTGCTGCAGTGCGAGCATGACATCCCCCGCTATGTCGAATTCGATTCGCTGCCGGCACTGCTGCAACACCTGGCCAGCGCGCAAGCATCATTCAGCCCGATAAAAATCGACCGCCAGGCGCTGGACGATTCGCCCCTGCCGTTTATCCTGGAGCACAACAAAGCCGATATCGTACAGCTGTTTTTTCAGGTCCGCGGTCCGCGCGCCTATGTCTATATCCTCGACGAGCGCGGCTCGCTGTTTTATCAGAGCGTGGCCTTTCACAGCCGCCAGACGCTGCTGGGGCAATTCCAGCAGTTTCTCGACGCCGCGCGCTACCGTCTGCGCAGCATGAATCCGCCCGAGCGTCGCACTGAAACAGCCGACTGCCAGTATTTTCAGGTCAGCGGCGACGGTCGTGACCAGTATCGGCTGGAAGCCTGCACCGGCCCGTCGTACTCACCCAGAGACGGTTTCATGCATGTTCAGGTGATCGGAGATCTTGACGAGGAGCAGCAGGGTTCTCTCAGTATTTTTTGCGACCACCAGGAATTTACCGCGCTGGAATACGGCGAGAAGCTATTTCAGGAGGTCGCGCTTTACATTACCCGCCGGCGAAACAGCGGCAGCAGCTATCCAATCTACATCACCGACATCGACGTAAAGCCATCCATGTTGGTCAAAGATGCCGCCAGCGGAATCCAGACCGTGCACTTTCTGAATTATAAAAAACGTATTGAAAGCTTGCTCAATGGGGCGCTGCAGAATGCCCGGGCAGACTAACGCACTGGCGCGCGCCGCAGATCGCGTTGAGCGCCGGCGGCTGCCCTCACCGTTGTATCGACGGGGGCGGGCCAAGCCGCCGTGAGAGCCACTCCCGTAAACTGATCACCTGTCTCGGACATAAGCCGTGATCCATGCTGTAGGTATGGAAATCGACCTTAAAGCCCTCGGCCCGCAGTGTACCAACGGAGATCTGCGCGGCCGCCAAAGGTACCACCGCGTCGTGCTCGCCGTGATCCACGCGCAGCGCCAAGCGCGAGGGATCGGCCTTTTTTTCCGCCGCCAGTCGCTCGCGCACGGGCAAATAAGCCGACAATACCAGCACGCCAGCCAGGGGCGGCGCGTAGCGCAAGGCGGTGTGCAGGATCACCGCGGCGCCCTGGGAAAAACCCGCCAGGAGAATGCGCTCGCTGTCGATGCCGCGCCTGCGCTCACGCTCGATAAGCGCGAGCATTTGCTGGCGTGACTGCTCCAGCCCGGCGCCGTCCTCGGGGCCGTCAAATTCCAGGTTATAGATGTCATACCAGGCGCGCATGCGCATCCCCGCGTTCAGGGTGACCGGGCGCATCGGCGCGTGGGGCAGCACGAAACGCACGCGCAGTTCGTCCGCCAGACCCCATTGCCGTACCAATGGCTCGAAGTCGTGCCCGTCGGCCCCCAGGCCGTGCAGCCAGATTACCGCCCCGGTAGCCGGGTCTCGCGGTTCGATTTCGATGCATTCGAGCATAGCGCCCTCGATGAAGGTTCCGCGCATGGTACCGGCTCGGCGCCTGCCTGGCACGCGCAGGATTTGGGCTTTGCGCTGCGCCTTCGTATACTGCCTGTTTTGGCTATCCCGGAAGCGGTCATGAAAATCGGTGGTTCCCACAGGTATTACGCTCCTCCCATGCTGCTGATCGCCGCACTGCTGTCCGCTTGCGGACAGTACGGCGATCTGTACCTGCCCGATGAACCGCCCGGGCAGACGCCGCCGGAAAAAGTCGAAACACCGGCGCCCATCCCCGCCACGCCGTCCACGGAACCGTAGCGCGGCATGGATTTTTTCGCCTACCAGCATCAGCGCCTGATGGCCGAGTCGGTCGACCTGCAACAGCTCGCCGAGCGCTACGGCACGCCGTTATACGTCTATTCGCGCGCCACCCTGGAGCGCCACTGGCGAGCGTTCGACCAGGCGCTGGGCGAACATCCGCACCTGGTGTGTTACGCCGTCAAAGCCAATTCCAATCTGGCCGTACTGGCGCTGTTGGCTGGTCTGGGATCCGGGTTCGATATCGTCTCTGCCGGCGAACTGGCCCGCGTGCTGCGCGTCGGCGCCGATCCGGCGCGGGTGGTGTTCTCCGGCGTCGGCAAAACGGTGGGCGATATGGAAAGCGCGCTGGCCGCCGGAATCCGCTGTTTCAACGTCGAATCCGGCACCGAATTACGCCGGCTAAACGAAGTGGCAGGCGCTCACGGCGTTACCGCGCCGGTCTCTCTCAGGGTCAATCCGGATGTCGATGCGCAAACCCATCCGTATATTTCCACCGGGCTGAAAGAAAACAAGTTCGGCATCAGCGTCGAGTCGGCGCCGGCGCTCTATCGTCAGGCAGCCGACGCCGCGCATCTGCGCGTAGCGGGAATCGACTGTCATATCGGCTCGCAGCTGACCGCCATCACCCCGTTTGTCGATGCCCTCAACCGGGTACTCGAACTGGTAGAGCGCATCGAATCGGACGGCCTTGCCCTCCAACATCTGGATCTGGGTGGCGGGCTCGGCGTCACCTACCGCGATGAGCGCCCGCCCTCCCCGGCGGAATATGTCCGCCCGCTGCTGGCCCGCCTGGCCGGCAGCGGCAAGGAAATTCTCATCGAGCCCGGCCGGGCGATAGCGGCCAACGCCGGGATTTTGCTGACGCAGGTCCTGTACCTGAAAGAAAACGCGCCCAAACATTTCGCCATTGTCGATGCCGCCATGAACGACCTGCTGCGTCCGTCGCTGTACGGCGCCTGGCAGGACATTGTCCCGGTGATCCCGCGCCAGACGCCAAGCAGGGACTACGATGTCGTCGGGCCGGTGTGTGAAACCGGTGATTTTCTTGGCAAGGAGCGCTCCCTGGCGCTCGCCGAGGGCGATTTACTGGCGATCCGCTCAGCCGGCGCGTACGGCTTCAGCATGAGCTCAAATTACAACAGTCGGCCACGCGCCGCGGAAGTTATCGTCGACGGCGAGACTGCCCACCTGGTGCGTCGACGGGAAAGCATCGAGGAGCTATACCAGGGCGAGTCGATCCCGGATTTCTGAACCCTCATGCGCCACGCAGCCTGTAGAGCGGCTTGTGCTCGGCGTCGATCAGGCCGTGTTGCTGCAGCCAGCGGCGGGCGTCCGCAGCGTCCGTCTCGAACCAGGCGCGCGCCGAGCCCAGGCGGAAACTGTAACCCCAGGCGTCCATATCGCGCATCAGTCGCGCGCTGCCGACACCCTGCAGGCGTTCGGCGAGCAAAATCTGCAGGTAACACACGGCATTTTCCTCATCGTAGTCGCCGCCGGCATCGGTGTGCAGACCGCTACGCCGCTCGGTATTCATGCAGATATAGTGACAGGCTTCGTGCAGGGCCGAGTGGATCGGCGTGTCATCCCTGAGCAGCAACCGCCCGGCGATCAGCCCGGCCTCGCTGTCGCCCCAGAAACTGCCCGCGATCGGCTCGCTGTCCGCCAGCAATTCGCAGCACAACCCGTAGCCACGCAACAGTTCGCTGAGCGGCTCGAGACCGGTGTCTGCGACCTTCAATACCCCAGCGGTTATGCTCTCGCCCACCTCTGTCGTCCTCACTCCTGCCACACACCCGTTCGCCGTAGCTCGCCGGTCCCTGCGTGCGGTACTTGCCGAGGACTACGGCCGGCTTGCAAATCGTCCGCCAAGCCGTACTCTGGGCCAATGCAGCTCCAGTTCACCAAAATGCACGGCCTCGGCAACGATTTTATTGTTATCGACGCCATCAGCCAGCCGGTCTCACTGACGCCCGCCCAAGTGCGCCATCTTGCCGACCGACGCCGGGGCATCGGTTGCGACCAGGTCCTGTTGGTCGCCGCCCCGCAACGCGCCGACACGCTGTTCCATTACCGTATTTTCAACGCCGATGGCGGTGAAGTCGAGCAGTGCGGCAACGGCGCTCGCTGCCTGGCCCGCTTTGTGCGCGCGCGCGCCATGACTGCGGCGCGGCGCATCCCGGTGCACACCGCCGGCGGACGTATCGAGCTGATGGTTAACGAGGACGACAGCGTGACCGTCGATATGGGTGCACCGCGGCTGGAGCCCGGCGACATCCCCTTCGCGGCGGAGCAGCGTGCGGCACGTTACAGTCTGTCGGTCGACGGTAAAAGCTACCACATCGGAGCCGTCTCCATGGGTAACCCGCACGCAGTGCTGGTGGTACCGGAGGTGGCCACCGCGCCGGTCTCCAGCCTGGGCGCGTCCATCGAATCCCATGCGCGTTTTCCCGCCCGCGCCAACGTGGGTTTCATGCAGCTGCTGGGGCGCGACAGGATCCGTCTGCGGGTATTTGAACGCGGCGCCGGCGAAACCCTGGCCTGTGGCTCGGGCGCTTGCGCGGCAGTGGTGGTCGCCAGGCTGCAGGGCCTGGTGGATGAAACAGTTACCACCGAACTGGGTGGGGGCAATCTTGTGGTAAGCTGGAAGGGCGAAAACGAGCCGGTGATGATGACCGGTCCGGCCACCTTTGTATTCGAGGGTACAATAGAACTATGACAACACAGGCCAACGCCGAAAACTGCGTCGCCGTACCGGAACCGCAGCAGGTCCGCGACTACCTCTCCGGTCACCCAGAATTTTTCGATGCCCACCCCGAACTGCTCTCCACCCTGAAACTGAGCCACGCCAGCGGCACCGCCGTATCGCTGATCGAGCGCCAGGTTCAAGTGCTGCGCGAGCAAAACCACGATCTCAGAAGACGACTGCTGGAATTGGTCGAAGTGGCGCGCGACAACGACCGGCTCAGCGAACGGATACATCGTCTGACGCTGGAGCTACTCAAGGCCGGCTCCCTGGTCGAGCTACTTGATACGCTGGAACACGGCTTGCGCAACGATTTCATGGCCGATGCACTGGTGCTCCACCTGAGGGACCTGAACGAAGCACGCCAACGTGAAACCGGCGCCCGGTCATTGTCTGTCGACGCGACCCTCAAAGCCCTGCTACCTACACCGTTGATCGACTACAAGCCACAATGCGGACGCTTAACCCACGAACAGGTCGTATTTTTGTTCGGCGAGCAGTCCGCGGCGATAGAATCCTGCGCGGTGATTCCGCTGGGCGAGCGCGCCGAGCTCGGCCTGCTCGCCATTGGCAGCCGCGAAAATCATCGCTTCAACCCGGGGATGGGCACCCTGTTTCTGAGCCACCTGGGTGAACTGGTAGCCAGCCTGCTGACCCGATTCAAACCCTAGTGGAGACCGGCCAGAGCGTCTGGCTGGAGCGCTTTGAGGCGCATCTGCGCGAGGAGCGACGCCTCTCCCCGCACACGCTGAGCAATTATCGGCGTGACCTGGCCGGTGTACTCCGCTATTGCCGTTCACAGGGCATTTCCACTTGGCAGCAACTGCAACCGGCACAGGTGCGCGGTTGGGCGGCACAACTTCATCGCGGCGGTCTTGGTGGCCGCAGTGTACAACGCAGCCTGTCGGCATTGCGCAGCTTCTGTCGCTACCTGATTGAGCGCGATGTCCTGACGCAAAACCCCGCGCAGGACGTGCGCGCTCCGCGCAGTCCGCGTAATCTGCCGCACAGCCTGGAGATCGAAGCGATTCAATCGCTGCTGGAGGCAGCCACGCCCGACTGGTTGTCGCAGCGCGATGTGACCATAATGGAACTGATGTATTCCTGTGGTCTGCGCCTGGCCGAACTGACGGCGATGAACCTGGCGCACTTCGACCTGCGCTGCGCCGAGGCACGCGTGCTCGGCAAGGGCGGCAAGACGCGCATTATGCCGATCGGGCGTAAAGCAATTGCGGCACTGCAGGCCTGGCTGCCGGTACGCGCCCAGCACTGCGCCCCACAGGAGGAGGCGTTGTTCATTAGCCGTAACGGCACCCGCCTCAGCGCGCGCAGTGTTCAACAGCGCTTGCGCCACCGCGCCCGGCACACCGGCTTCGAGCGCAGACTTCACCCGCATGCGCTGCGCCATTCCTTCGCCACTCATATGCTGGAATCCAGCGGCGACCTGCGCGCCGTGCAGGAGCTCCTCGGCCACGCCAATCTCAGTACCACCCAGATCTACACCCACCTCGACTTCCAACAACTGGCGCTGGTCTACGACCGGGCCCACCCGCGCGCGCGGGCGAAGAAAAAACGCTCCTAGGCGAGCCGCGCCAATCGCGCCCAACCCACCCACTTGGCCCATGTCCCCGCCAGCCAAGGGGTTTTGTCCTGCTGCCGGAGCCGGTCTTGGTGTACAATCTAGGGCCATTTTCGCTCAGTCTTAAGCAGGAATTCAGTGTGGACCAGTATCGCGGTACAACCATTCTCTCCGTGCGCCGCAACGGCCGTGTGGTAGTCGGCGGCGATGGCCAGGTATCGATGGGCAACACGGTGATGAAGGGCAACGCGCGCAAGGTGCGTACCCTCTATCACGGTAAAGTGCTGGCGGGCTTCGCCGGCGGCACCGCCGACGCCTTCACGCTGTTCGAGCGCTTTGAAGCCAAGCTGGAAAAGCACCAGGGCCATTTGGTGCGCTCGGCGGTGGAACTGGCCAAGGACTGGCGGACCGATCGTATGTTGCGTCGCCTGGAAGCGCTGCTGGTGGTGGCCGATACCGAATCTTCACTGATCATCACCGGTAACGGCGATGTCATCGAACCGGAAGACAGCCTGATGGCGATTGGCTCCGGCGGCCCCTATGCGCAGGCCGCTGCGCGCGCCATGCTCGACACCACGGAACTGGAGGCGGGAGAAATTGTCGAAAAATCCCTGAATATCGCCGCCAGCATCTGTGTGTTCACCAACCACAATCTCACTTTGGAAGCACTCGAGTACTAGAAGCACACATGTCCGCAATGACCCCCCGCGAAATCGTCCAGGAACTGGACAAACACATCATCGGCCAGGACGATGCCAAGCGCGCTGTCGCCATCGCGCTGCGCAACCGCTGGCGCCGCCAGCAGGTCGAGGAGCCGTTGCGCAGCGAGATCACGCCGAAGAACATTCTGATGATCGGCCCGACCGGCGTCGGCAAGACCGAGATCGCCCGGCGGCTGGCGCGCCTGGCCAACGCACCGTTCATGAAGATCGAGGCCACCAAGTTCACCGAAGTCGGTTATGTCGGCCGGGATGTGGAATCGATTATTCGCGACCTTATGGATGTGGCCATCAAAATGGTGCGCGAGGAGGAAATGGCCAAAGTGCAGCATCGCGCCCAGGACGCCGCCGAAGAACGCATTCTCGATGTGTTGCTGCCCAGGGCGCGCGGCGTCGGGTTCAATACCGAACAGGACGACAGCGACAGCAGTCAGGAAACCCGGCAGAAATTCCGTAAGATGTTGCGCGAAGGCCGCCTCGATGACAAGGAAATAGACGTGGAGGTCTCGGCCGCCCCTGTCGGTGTTGAGATCATGGCGCCTCCCGGCATGGAGGAAATGACCAGCCAGCTGCAGGGCCTGTTCCAGAACTTCGGCAGTGGGCGTACCAAGACGCGCAAACTCACTGTTACCGATGCGCTCAAAGTATTGGCCGAAGAGGAGGCGGGCAAGTTAATCAACGAGGAAAACCTCAAACTGCGCGCCCTGCACGCGGTGGAGCAAAACGGCATTGTCTTTATCGATGAAATCGACAAAGTCACACAGCGCAGCGACCAGGGCAGCAATCCGGGTGTATCCCGCGAGGGCGTGCAGCGTGACCTGCTGCCGCTGGTGGAGGGCAGCACGGTAACCACCAAGCACGGCGTGGTGCGCACCGATCATATACTGTTTATCGCCTCCGGCGCGTTTCATTTATCCAAGCCCTCGGATCTGATCCCCGAGCTACAGGGTAGATTGCCGATTCGCGTGGAACTCAAGGCGCTCGGGATCCAGGAATTTGTGCGCATTCTCACCGAGCCGGATGCCTCCCTGACACAACAATACAGCGCCCTGATGGCCACCGAGGGACTGAACGTCGCCTTCAGTGCCGAGGGCATCGAGCGCATCGCCGAGATCGCCTGGGATATTAACGAACGCACCGAAAACATCGGCGCAAGGCGTCTGCACACGGTGATGGAACGCTTGCTGGAACAGGTCTCATTCGAGGCCTCGGACCGCAGCGGCGACGAGGTGAGTGTCGATGCGCACTATGTCGACCGGCAACTCTCAGACCTGGCCCAGGATGAAGATCTGAGCCGCTACATACTTTGATCCCACGCGAGACAGCTCATGGCCCAAAAACACCCCCACCCGACTGAAATCAATCTGCACCAGAAGTCGAAACTGCTGGAAGTCGCCTTTGATGACGGCGCCCGCTTTGAAATGAGCTACGAGTATCTGCGCGTTCATTCACCGTCTGCCGAAGTGCAGGGGCACGGCCCCGGCGAGGGCGTCCTGCAGGTCGGCAAGGAAGGTATCGGCATCGAGCGCATTGAACAGGTGGGAAATTACGCCATCCAGATCTATTTCGACGACGAGCACCACACCGGCATTTTCTCCTGGGATACGCTGTACCGGCTCGGCGCCGAGAAAGACCAGAACTGGCAGGCCTACCTGGAGCGCCTGAAGGCCGCCGGCGCGCCACATTCGGCGCTGGGCACCCAAGCCTAGCGCGCTTGCCCGGCGCTCGGCATAACCGGCGCTTTGCGAAAAGCGCCCAGAGAGATACTCTTAACCGGCCATGGCAGAAAAAAGTACACACTTCGGTTACCAGCAGGTTGACTGGGAAGAAAAGCAGCGGCGCGTAGCCGGCGTTTTCGACTCTGTCGCGCACAACTACGATCTGATGAACGACGTCATGTCGTTCGGCATTCACCGGCTGTGGAAGCGCTTCACCATCGAACAATGCGCCGCCCGTCCCGGGCAGCGCATCCTCGATCTGGCCGGCGGCACCGGCGATCTGGCAGCCAAGCTCTCACCCCGGGTCGGTCCGCGGGGCGCGGTAGTGGTGGGCGACATCAACGCCTCGATGCTGAATGTCGGGCGCGCGCGGCTGCTGGATAAAGGTATCAGCGGCAACCTGGAATTCGTCCAGGCCAATGCCGAATCCCTACCCTTTCCTGCCGCCAGCTTTGACTGCGTCACCATTGCCTTCGGTCTGCGCAATGTAACCGACAAACCGAAGGCGCTGGCCTCGATGCAGCGCGTACTGAAGCCGGGCGGCCGATTGCTGATACTGGAGTTCTCCCACCCGGTACTGCCGGGCGTGAAGCATGCCTATGACGCCTATTCCTTTAAGCTGCTCCCGCTCCTCGGCCGCCTCATCGCCGGGGACGAAGGCAGTTACCGCTATCTGGCCGAATCGATTCGCATGCACCCCGGCCAACGCGAACTGACGCAGATGATGCAAGCGGCAGGGCTGGAAGACTGCGACTACCATAACCTTAGCGGCGGCATTGTTGCACTGCACCGCGGCTTTCGTTACTGACCGCGCCACGTATCGCCAGGAGCCCGCCGTGAACACCTCGACACTGGCCGCCGCCCTGGAAAGCGCGCTCAACCTCTACCTCGGCCTGGACCCGGAGAACCTGCGTCACGCCAGCACCCTGCAGGGCAAAGTGATCGCCCTGGAGATCAGCGGCAGCGCCATGACGTTTTACTTTCTTCCCGGCGCCGAGCGCGTGCGGGTTCTCAGTCACTATGAAGGCGATATTGATACATACCTGCGCGGCACTCCACTGGGCTTTGCGCGCCTGGGGCTGGCGCGGCGCGAAGATGCCCTGTTTCAGGGGGCGGTCAGCATCGAGGGAGACACCGGCATCGGCCAGCAATTCCAACAGCTGTTGGCCCGCACCGAGTGGGACTGGGAAGAACAGTTGTCGCGGCTCAGTGGAGATGTTCTCGCCCACCAGGCCGGCCACCTGGTCGCGCAGTTGCAACAGCTTTGGCACGACAGCCGCGAAACACTGGCCGACGATTGCAGCGAATACCTGCAAGAAGAGGCACGGTTGCTGCCAACCTCGGTGGAAGTGCAGTATTTTTTCGACGACGTCGATCGGCTGCGCGACGATAGCGAACGTCTGCGCGCGCGCCTCGAACGCCTGCTGGGCCTCGCGGACCCGGCGCCATGATCAGACCGGGGCAGGTATTTCGCCTGCTGCACATCAACTGGGTGCTGGTGCGCAACGGTCTCGACGAGATTGTCCTGGCCACGCATCTTTTCCGCCCGGTACGTTTTCTCGGCTACCTGGCGCCCTGGCACCGGATTGTGCGCCGAACGCCAAGGGCGGTGCGTATCCGCCGTGCGCTGGAAGACCTGGGACCGATCTTCGTCAAATTCGGCCAAATCCTTTCCACCCGCCAGGACCTGCTTGCCGATGACATTGCCGCCGAGCTGGCTTTGTTGCAGGACCGCGTCGCGCCGTTCGACGGCGAACTGGCCCGTAAGCTCGTGGAACAGGCCTTCCAGCAGCCAATAGGCCAGATTTTCACTCGCTTCGATACCCGACCACTGGCCTCGGCCTCCATCGCTCAGGTCCACGCCGCCACGCTCAACAGCGGAGAGGACGTGGTGGTCAAAGTCCTGCGACCGGGGATCGAAACGGTTATCCGGCGCGACGTCGGGTTACTGAAAACCATAGCTGCACTAGCGGAACGCTACTGGAGTGAAGGCCGTCGGCTGCGCCCGCGGGAAGTGGTGACCGAGTTCGAAAAAACCCTCCTTGACGAACTCGATTTGCTGCGCGAAGCGGCCAACGCCTCGCAGTTGCGCCGCAACTTCAGCACCTCAGAGCTGCTGCACGTACCCGAAGTCTACTGGCCGTTCTGCCGGCGCAACGTCATGACGCTGGAGCGCATCTACGGCATCCCGGTTAACGATCTGGGCACGTTGCGCCAGTCCGACGTAGACCTCAAGAGCCTGTCGGAGCGCGGCGTCGAGATCTTTTTCACCCAAGTCTTTCGACATAACTTTTTTCACGCCGACATGCATCCGGGAAACATCTTTGTCTCCCGGCAGGGCCAGTACATGGCGGTTGATTTCGGTATTATGGGTACGCTGAGTCCGGAGGATCAACGCTACCTGGCGGAAAATTTCCTGGCTTTTTTTCGCCGCGACTACCGGCGCGTCGCCGAGCTGCACGTTGAATCGGAGTGGGTGCCGCACGGCACCCGGGTGGACGAATTCGAGGCCGCTATCCGCTCGGTCTGCGAACCCATTTTCGAACGGCCGTTAAAAGAGATTTCCTTCGGACACCTGCTGTTGCGCCTGTTCCAGACGGCGAGGCGCTTCGACATGGTGGTGCAACCCCAGCTGGTACTGCTGCAAAAGACGCTGCTCAACATTGAGGGCCTGGGGCGCCAGCTGTATCCGGATCTGGATCTGTGGCAGACAGCGAAGCCTTTTCTGGAACGCTGGATGAGCGAGCAGGTCGGTGTCCGCGCCTTTGCCGGGCGGCTACGCCACAGCCTGCCGGAGTGGAGCGAGCGGTTACCGGAATTGCCCGGTCTGCTGCATCGCACCTTGCAGCAGGCCTCCGAGGGCAAACTGCGCCTGCAAATGGATTCGCGGGATGTGGAAAAACTACGCCAACAGCTGCAACGATCCGGACGGCGTACGCTGTTGGCCCTGCTCGGCGGAGTTCTACTGATCTGCGCGACGCTGCTCTATGCACTGGCGGGTTCCGCGCCCTTGTTGGTACTCGGCGGCGCACCTTTTCTGACCTGGCTGCTCGGCGCAGTGGCAATGGTGCTGCTTCTCGGCGCTTTTAAAGGTGACCCTTAGGCGGATTTGCGCGCAATAAAAAACCCGCCGTGGCGGGTCAAATCTGGCTCTGGGGTGTATCTTTTCTTCGAATTCTCATCGAGCCTTTTTGTTATACGGATACGCTGTAGCCCCCTCCCTTTCAGCGCTTATTGTAATCGTCTCCTCCAACACCGTTATTGTGACTTTGCTCACGATGGCTGAGTATTCTTCGATACTGAGCGGTATTGGTGGTGTTACTTATAGCAAAACGTGTGCCTACTATGTTTAATTATTTATATTCAAACAGATACAGAATTTTTCCAGCTTGTTTCGGCTACTCTTGTAAACTATTTCGACGTGTAACCTCGGATAAGAGTACACTTATATATTAGGGTTATTAAGTGCTTACTCGCGCTCATAATATTTCCGTGTGTGCTGTGGCACTGTTAAGAATCTCGACACAAGCTCACCGATCCGGGTGCCGCCCTGGCAAACTACTCCCCGGGCAGGCCGGCTGCGGACCGGAACTAGCCGCGGGGCGGTCTTTGCAGCGCTGCCTCGACTTCGTCGCGCTTACTGCGATCGGTCAGCACCTCGATCAGTTGCAGGGCAAAATCCATGGCCGTACCAGGTCCCCGCGAAGTGATCACCGTGCCGTCCTGGACCACCGGCTCCTGCGCGTATTCAAAGCCTTCATAGCCCTCCAGCGCCCCGGGAAAACTGGTAACGCGCCGGCCCTGTAACAACCCGGCCCGGGCTAGAACTTTGGGTGCGGCACAAATAGCCGCGGTGTAGCGGCCGCTTTCGGTCATGGCCTTGAGCAGGCCGTGAATGCGTGGATCGTTATCCAGGTTATCGGCGCCCGGCTGTCCGCCGGGCAAGACGATCATGTCGTATTGCTGCGTGGCCGCCTGATTGAGCGTTACATCGGCGACCAGCTGCGTACCGCGCGAGCCACGCACCGGCTGTTCGTCCAGGCCGGCGCTCACCACACCGATCCCGGCACGGCGCAACAAGTCAATGATGGTGACCGCTTCTAGTTCTTCGCAGCCTTGCGCGAGTGGGACCAGGACGCTTGCCATGTCTGCGCCTCCTCCTGCTGAATTTCAATTACCTTGGCCACGGGCACCAGCTCGATGCCCTGTCGCCGCAAGCGCGGCAGCCGGCGTTCCAGCAGCGCCAGTGTCTGTACATGCGGGTGACCGATGGCCACCGCGCTGCCGTGCTTACGCGCCAGATGTAATAAGCGATCGAACTGATGCTCGAGTGCAGTCCGATCCAGGGTGTTGTCCAAGAAGACATTGCGCTGGGTACTGGGGACCCCCGTTTCACCGGCCACCTGGCGGGCAACCGTCGCCACCGTGGTGCGGCTGTCGACAAAAAACATCGGCGCATGGCGCCGCAGCTCCTGCATCAGCCAGAGCATATGCCCGGGATGGCGAGTCAGCAAGCTACCCATGTGATTGTTTACGCCCTGCGCGTAAGGAACGGCGGCCAAGGCGGCCTTCACCGCCCCGGTAAATTCCCGCTTCGTCATATTCAATGTCACAGCGCCCGCGTCCAGGCGGCGCCCGTCGACGCTGTCCATTGGCAGATGCAGCAGGACTTCTTTACCGCCGGCATGCGCGGCGCCGGCGAGTTCGCGACTGTGCGCCGCTTGGGGCAGAAAGGCGCAGGCTACCGGACCGGGCAGCCCGAGCACCCGGCGCCCGGTATCCAGTGTTTTGCCCATGTCATCGATAATAATGCTGATAACCGGCTGCGACGGACCTTGAGCCGCCGCCGGCATCTGAAACATCACCGTGCAGAAAATAAGAACCGGTCCAAACAGACCGGTTCCTCGGCTCATTGCATCTGCTCTCGCTGAATGGCCAGACCTTTCAGCAGGTTCAGTGCCTCGTAGAGTTGATAGTCACTCTGTGCCAGGGGCTTCTCTGCTTTGTCATCGCCGACCTTTTTACCCGTCTTCGCTGCCGTCTCTTTACCGTCACCGTTCATCAGGTGACCGGAAAGATCGGCCTCTTTAATCGGGTCGAAGGCGTTTTCCAGTGCCGAGACGCGCACCGGATCCAGCTTGATGTCCGGCTCGATACCTTCGGCCTGAATCGAGCGGCCGGAGGGTGTGTAGTAGCGGGCCGTGGTCAGCTTCACCGCTGTGCCGTTGCTCAGCGGCAGAATGGTCTGCACAGAGCCTTTGCCGAAAGTGCGTGAACCGACGATGATGGCGCGCTTGTGATCCTGCAAAGCGCCGGAGACGATTTCGGACGCCGAAGCCGAGCCCTGATTGACCAGCACCACCAGCGGCGCACTGTCGAGAATATCGTCCGGGGTGGCGTTGAAGCGCAGTTTGGAATCACTGACGCGGCCTTCGGTGTAGACAATCAGCCCCTTTTTCAGAAATGCATCCGAAACGGCCACCGCGCCGTTGAGCACGCCGCCGGGATTGTTGCGCAGATCCAGCACCAAGCCACGCAGGTGGCCGCCCGCCTCTTTCTTCAGTTTGTCGATCGCATCGACCATATTCTCGGCGGTTTTCGACTGGAACTGGGAGATGCGCACATAACCGAAGCCCTTCTCCAGCATGCGTTGCTTGACGCTCTTGACCTTGATCACAGCGCGCTTGATATCGATTTTCAGCGGCTGCTCGGCGCCTTCGCGGACCACGGTAAGCTTGAGTACGGTACCGGGTTTGCCGCGCATGATCTTGACGGCATCGTTCAGGGTCAGGCCCTTCACCGGGGTATCATCCAGGCGGATAATGAGATCACCGGACTGGATGCCGGCGCGCTGCGCGGGCGTGTCGTCGATAGGTGCGATCACTTTGACGAAGCCGTCTTCCATGCCGACCTCGATGCCCAATCCGCCAAATTCGCCTGACGTACCGACCTGCAGTTCCTTGAACTGCTCCTGATCGAGGTACGCCGAATGCGGGTCCAGGCCAGCGAGCATGCCGCGGATGGCGCTCTCCAGCAATTTGCTGTCGGCGACATCCTCAACGTAATCATTCTTGATCCGCCCGAAGACATCGCTGAAGGTGCGCAGCTCCTCGACCGGCAGCACCGGCGTGGCGCCTGACTCGCGCTCGGCGAACACGCCGCTACCGATAGATATCGACACGCCGGTGAGGATGCCGACCAGAACCAACACAATATTTTGTCTTTTGATGTTCATCTATTAACGTCCGGTCCGGCAGCCTTGAAACTGCCATTAAAGTAAAATAATGAAAGGCTTACAAAGAGTTGACCTGTCGAATTATAGCGACCATACCATAGCTTGAGCCAAGATGGCACAATGCGCTTATCCCGACACCGCAGCGGGTTTACCGGCACACCAGCCCAACGGGTTCACCGGTTGTCCATTGTGGCGTATTTCAAAATACAAGCCCGCAGCAGTATGACCACCGCTGGCACCCAATGTTGCTACCACCTCACCACTATCGACCCATTCGCCAACTTCCTTATAGAGCGCCTGGTTGTGGCCGTACAAGGTCATGTAGCCGTCTCCGTGATCGATGATCAGCAACAGGCCGAAACCCCGCATCCAGTCGGCGAACGCCACCCGGCCCTGGGACACGGCACGCACCTGACCTCCTTCGGGCGCGGCGATAAACACCCCTTGCCACTTCAAGCCGCTGCTGCCGCGTAGCGTGCCGAAGCGTCTTTCCAGGCGGCCTTGGGCGGGCCAGTGCAGCTGCCCCTTGCGCGCCTTGAATGGCTTGTCCCGAGCGGTCTCGGCGGGAATATCCGAGAGCAGCTCCTGCAATGACTCCAGTAGCGCCTGCAGATGCTGTTCGTCCTGCCGCAGGCCTTTGAGCTCATCGCCCCGGCGACTTAAACGCAGCTGCAGGCGTGCCACCACGTCGCGGCGCTGTTGTTGCTGCGCCAACAAACGCTCGGCCTGTTGTTGCTCGGTCTTGTGCAGATCCAGCTGCGCCTGCTGCTTGAGCTCGATCTCGGCGCTAAGCGCATCGAGCGCCTGCATGGCACGGTGGATGTCAGCCATTGTCGCCTGGCGGGCGCGTGAAACATAGGAGAAATACACCAGCATGCGGCCAACCTCGGCCGGTCGCTGCTGATTGAGTAGCAGTTTGACCCGCTGCTGACGGCCCATGATGTAAGCGGCGCGAACCTCCCGACCCAGCGCGCCGGATTGGCGCCCCAGGCCGCTGGCAGCCCGGCGGCGCTGCGCTTTGAGGGCGTTGATCTGGCTGCCAATGGCGCGCAATTCCCGCGTGCTGCGCGCCATGGCCTGGCGGGTACGGCCGACCTGCTCCTCGACCGCTTGCAGCTGCCTCTCGGCGCGGCTCTTTTTGTGTCGGTCGGCCTGCAGGGCGTTCTGCATTACCTCGATTTTGTGCCTCAGTTGTTGCAGCTCGGCTTGTTTTTGCTGTGCATCGTCGCCGGCGTGAGTGCCGGCCGCCAGCAGCAGGCCGACCAACGCCGCCAGCAGCCGCCGCGTACCGCGCGGCATGCCATGCGCCCGGGCCGGCGCCACGCTCAGACTTGCGCCTCCTCGCTGCACGACGCCTCGGCCTTATCGACCGCCTGCGGCCGCTCGAGGAGTGAGTGACCGGTCATTTCCGTCGGCTGGGCCAAACCCATTATGTCGATCAGCGTGGGCACGACGTCGGCCAGCACACCGTCTTCCACACGCGCGGGCCGGCCGATATACAACAGGGGCACCGGATTGGAGGTATGCGCGGTATGCGCCTGGCCGGTCTCCGTGCCGCGCATCTGTTCAGCGTTCCCATGATCGGCGGTGATCAGCGCCTCCCCGCCCACCGACTGGAGCGCGGCAAACACACGCCCGAGGCTCTCATCGACGGCCTCGATAGCCCGCACCGCGGCGGCGAAGTTGCCCGTGTGGCCGACCATGTCGGGGTTGGCGTAGTTACA
>JASBSN010000125.1 GCA_030148915.1 Thiogranum sp. | reverse complement strand
TGGCGAAGTGTGTGATAACGCACAGAGCGATACCGACAAGCGTTGTGGAGAGTTTTTTCATCACTTAACGTTCCCTGTATGACAACTGGCCGGTTGTTAAGACCGGTTAACGTCAGTGAATAAGGCAAGATTGGTGCCGAGTAAATAAGCTGGAAGTTAATCCATTGTTTTTCTATGATTTGACGAATCACCCGCCGGCGGAAGTCCGGACGAGAGCCGAAAAATCTGTAATGATTGCCGACACGTAGTCTTGCAAATCTTACACCCCCCGTTAGACAGCATCGGCACTGGGCGTTGAGTTACCGGGGTGTAACCCCGGCCCTCTAACAGTTGTGAGTGATTTAGGGCTATGCACACACGGCATACGAACGGCCGTGACTGGTTCAGTTGTTACACTGGCACTTCGCGGACTCCGCACACGGCGGCGCGGCGGCCACCACGCAGGCGCCCCCGGAGGAACCCTTACCGGCACACCACGCGTTGCAGTCAAACTTATCGGGATGGCCTATATCGTTTTTGTGGCTGTGCAGCTCATCGGCACCGGGGTTGGATTCGACCAGCATCCCGTCCGGCAAGCAGGCTTCGCCAAAGGTGCGACCGTTAGGCCGGCCGTTTTCGTCGGTGCCGATATGGCAGCCCGCCTTGCCCGGATCGACGCCGTCAGTGTCTTTCCACCAGGAAGTGGCGCCTTCGATCCAGTCGGTGGGCTTGAATTCGAAGGTGCCGGCGGCACCCGGCATCCCTTTGGCACCCGACGAGGGCTCGCCGGAGGCGCTGACCAAGGTCGTTGAAAGTATTGAGGCGATGCCGAAAGCAAGTGCCAACGTGAAGAGACGGGACATAGTGACTCCTATATTTTTATTGGTTGATTCTGAAGAAAATGAGCGCGGCGCTTATTACCAGGGAATGCGTTGTTTATCCCGAAAGAACCCACCGCTCGGGCCGTCATCGGGCAGGGTAGCCAACCAGACAATGGTCGCCGCGCCCTCTTCCAGCGGACGCGTCGCGTTCGGCCCGCCCATATCGGTGCGCACCCAACCCGGGCACACCGAATTGACTTTTATCCGTGTGTCCTGCAGTTCGTCGGCCAGAGTGCGCGTCAACGCGTTCAACGCCGTTTTGGAAAAGCGGTAGCCCGGACAACCCCCGTTCATCTCGGACAACTGCCCCATGCCGGAAGACAGATTCACCACGCGCCCTGAGCCCTGCATCAGCGGTATCAACGCCTGACACAGGCGCAAAGGCCCATACAGATTGGTTTCCATGCTGGCGCGCAAGGTATCGAGATCGGCGCGCAAAACGCTGCTCGCGGAGGGATCGCCGTCACCCCGCGGGTCGAGAAAGACACCGGCGTTGTTGACCAGCACGTCCAGCCGCCCGTAGTCGTCGGCAATAAACTTGCGCAATTTCTCGATACTGCGGGCAGAAGTGACCTCCAGCGCGAAGGGCCTCACCTCAAGCCCCTCTTTGCGCAGTTGGTCAGCGGCCGACTGGCCCTTGCCCTCATCCCTACTGGTCAGAATCACAGTCAACCCCCGTTGCGCCAGCTGCCGACAGGTTTCCAGTCCCAGACCACGGTTGGCACCGGTGACCACAGCGATTTTTCCCTTTGTGTTCATGACGACATCTCCTTACATTCAGGCATTTCAATTCCCTGGATACCGGCCTGCGCCGGTATGACGAAAGGATCAGAGTTTCCCGACGAATTGATCAGAGGTTCCTTAGTCTTAAGGAAGCTCTGATTAATTCGTCATGCCGGACTGGTTCCGGTATCCAGGTCTTTGATCGCTATGGATTCCGGCCTGCGCCGGAATGACGGGGAAAGAATTAATCAAAGTTTCCTTAGGCGTTATCTCTGCCCAGCACCGGCTGCTTGCGGCTGCGGGCAAACTCGAGCATGCGCTGAGTGGCCTTCAGCGCCTCGCGGCGGGTGTGTTCCTCAACGTGAATTTCATTCTCCCCGGTCTCCAGAACGTGGGCCAGATTGCGCAGTTCGTTCATCGCCATCCAGGGGCAGTGCGCGCAAGACACGCAGGTGGCCCCGGCACCCCCGGTAGGCGCTTCGATAAAGATTTTATCCGGTGCCGCCTGCTTCATTTTATAGAGGATGCCGTTGTCGGTGGCAACGATGAACTCGCGGTTTGGCATCTCTTGGGCGGCTTTGATGATCTGCGTGGTGGAGCCGACGCGATCGGCCAGATCGATGATCGACTGGGGAGACTCCGGGTGCACGAGTACGGCGGCATTCGGGTGACGGGCCATCAGGCCTTGCAGCGCTTGGGCCTTGAATGCTTCATGGACGATACAGGCGCCCTGCCACAGCAGCATGTCGGCGCCGGTCTGCGCCTGGATGTAGCGCCCCAGGTGCCGGTCCGGCGCCCAGAGTATTTTTTCGCCTTTGTCGTGCAGGTGGCTCACCAGATCCACGGCGATCGACGAGGTCACCACCCAGTCGGCGCGGGCTTTGACCTCGGCGCTGGTGTTGGCGTACACCACCACGGTGCGCTCCGGGTGGGCGTCGCAGAAGGGGATGAACTGCGCGGCCGGGCACCCCAGGTCCAAAGAGCATTCAGCCTTCAGGGTCGGCATCAGCACGCGTTTCTCGGGGTTGAGGATCTTTGCCGTTTCGCCCATGAAGCGCACGCCGGCGACCACCAGGGTGGAGGCCGGATGCTCATTGCCAAAGCGCGCCATGTCCAGCGAATCAGAGACATAACCGCCGGTCTCGTCCGCCACTTGCTGTAAATCGGCGTCGGTATAATAGTGCGCCACCAGCACCGCGTCTTTTTCTTCGAGTAACTGCTTGATGCGCGCGATCAGCGTTTCGCGCTCACCCGGCTCGTAATCGGGCTGCCCGATGCTGCCGGGCAGCGGGAAATCCTGGTCCTCGACCCGCTCAATGTCAGGTGCCAGTGTGATGCTCATCTCAGTCATTCAACTCGGGGCAGACCGCCCTTAACTCCGACAAATACCAGACGCCTACAGTACTGCTTTTGGCCACTGATTACCACGAAGGCCGCGTTTTTTCCCAAGCCGGGACGGCCTCCAGGCGGTGGTACCAGGATTTGATATTGGGGTACTTGTGCAACGGTACTTGCGACTGCTCGAGCAGCACCAGCGCCGAATGATCACCTACCGAAAAATCGGCCAAGGTGGGCGAGTCTCCAGCGATAAAGCGGGTGTGATCCAATTGCTGCTCAAGGACCTGTGCATAACGATGAAAATTATCGAGCGCCCCGTCGATCACCGCTTGCACGGGAGCGCCTAACTGCAGCAGTGGTTTGGCCACCGTTTCCCAAACAATGGTGCCGACGGCCCGATTAAAATGCAAACAGCCCCAGAATTGCCATCGCACGATGTTCGTTCTTTTTTTCAGGTCCCGGGGGAAAAACGCTTCGGCATTCGCCTGGTCGGCGAGGTATTGCACGATCGCATTCGACTCCCACAGTTTGAGCTCACCGTCTTCCAGCGCAGGTACCGCGCCATTGGGGTTAATCTGCAGATACTCTGGCGTTTCGAGATCGCCGTTGGTCAGACCCTTGCTGATAATCTCCACCTCCAGATTCAGGTGATCAATGGTGGCCTCGGCCTTGCGACAGTTGGGAGAAACAGGTGTGGTATAAAGTTTCATGCAGCGCTCCTTATTACTTCCATATTGAAAGTGTTTTGAGCCTAGGATACTGACTTGCTAATTGCAAGTCTATTAAAAAGCGGGCTTCTCCCGATTGACTTCACCATATTTGGGACTATTATCCCAAATATGGTGAAGTCAATTCACGATACCCTCACCCGCGCCTTGCTCAGGCTGCTAAAACCCCTGGTACGGGTGCTGTTGCGCAATGGTATTGCCTACGGCAGCTTCGCCGAGCTGGCGAAAAAAACCTACGTCGACGTCGCCTTTGAAAGCTTCGCCCGCAACGGTAAAAAGCAGACCGTCAGCCAGGCATCGGCGCTGACCGGCCTGACGCGCAAAGAAACCAAACGCCTGCACGAACTGGAGGGACCACAGCCCGGCGGCAACGAGCAGCGCTACAACCGCGCGGTGCGCGTGATCTCCGGTTGGCTCAACGACCCCCTATTCCACGACGCCGACGGTCGACCGGCAGACTTGCCGCTCGAGGGCGAAACCGGTTCCTTCGCCGCGCTGGTAAAAAAATACAGTGGCGATATCACTACCCAGGCGATGCTGGCCGTGCTGCTGGCCGCAGCCTCGGTGGAAAAAACCCCGCAAGGGGTCAGGCTGGTGCAACACGCCTACCTGCCCGGTAACGATCCCGGTGAAAAACTGGCCATACTCGGTAACGATACCGCCGAACTGGTGGCGACCATCGACCACAACCTGCTCGCCGAGCCGAGCGCGCGGCGCTTTCAGCGCAAGGTTTCCAACCTGCGCGTGCGCGCCGACGCCTTGCCCGCGTTCCGCGCCCTGTCGGCGGAAAAAGCCCAGGCCCTGCTAGAAGAGCTGGACGCCTGGTTAACCGCACACGAGGCCCAGGCGAGCGACGACGGCGATGCCGCGTCCGCGCGCTATGTCAGCCTGGGTATTTATTTCTTTGAACGCGGTCCCGATAAGGAGGACGACTCATGAAACCGTTCAGATGGGTGACAGGCAGCGCGCTGCTGGTGGTGGTGGGCGGCCTGGCTGCCTGTGGCGGCGGTGGCGGCAGCCAGCTGGCAGGGATCGGCGGCACGGGCAAAATCGCCAGTGGCAGCATTACCAAATTCGGCAGCATTTTCGTCAACGGCGTTGAGTACACTATCGATAGCGCCAACTGCTCGGTTAACGACAGCGACGTCACCGGTAACTGCCAGGCCAACCTGTCGCTCGGTATGGTGGTCACCGTCGAGGGCCTGGTTTCCGGCGCCACCGGCACCGCCAACCGCGTCTTGTTCGATGCCAATATCGAGGGTCCGGTAAGCGGTCTGAGCACCGGTCCGGACGGGCTGACCAAAACCTTTTCGGTACTGGGTACGACAATCAGCGTCGATAAAGCCGCGACCGCCTTTGACAGCAACCAGCCGGGCTTTAGTTTCAATACGCTGGTCGACGGCAACGTGGTCGAGGTCAGTGGTTTCTTTGACACCGCCGGCACGCTGCAAGCGAGTTATATCGAGCTGAAAGCCAACACCGTCGCCTTCGGTACCACAGCCGCTGAACTCAAAGGGAGCGCCACCGGCGTGACCGGCAGCGGCGGCCCGGGCGCGAGCCTTACGCTGAACGGGGTGGCCGTCACCCTGCTCCCCGGCGCCGATCTGAGCGCCATGCCCGGCAACCGCGTGGCTAACGGCGATTTTATCGAGGTCAGGGGTATCCTCAGCGGCGCGGCCAGCCTGGACGCTAACCGCGTGCAGCCCGAAGAGACTTCAATCGGCAGCGACGGCGACGAGCTGAGCATTGAAGGGCTGGTGTCGAACTTCAGCGGCGATCTGAGCAATTTCCAGGTCGCCGGCCAGAGTGTCGATGCGCGCAGCGCAACGCTGACGCCGGCCGGCCTGCAACTGCGCAATGGCCTGAAGATCGAAGTCGACGGCACGCGCAGCGGCACCACGCTGGTGGCCAATGGCATCGAGGCGCGCAGCGATGAAATCAAGATCGATGCGACCATCAGCAGCCTGACCTCGAACACCCTGACCGTCCTGCTGGGCAACGGCACCTTAACGGTCAACGTCAACAACCGCAGCAAAATCGGCGATGGCACCGATGTGGTCAAAAACCCCGCTCTTGGCGACTTTGCCAGCGGTGATTTTGTCGCCATTCGCGGGTTTAAGGATGCCTCCGGCGTGGTGGCCACCGAGATCCAGCGCAACGCGCCGGATCGTGTCATCCTGCAGGGCCCGGTCGACAGCTTCAGCCCCGGTACCTCCGTGACGATTCTCGGCGTCACCTTCTTCACCGATGGCAGCACCCGGTTCGAAGACCGGGGCGAAAATGCCATCGGCAGCGGCGCTTTTTACAGCGCACTGGTGAACGGCGACCCCATCAAGATCCGCGACGACCAACCCGACGGCACCGCCGACGAGGTCGATCAGGAGAACTAAGCAAGCGCCTGCCGGGGTTATGGTCCGCCGCATAGGCGGCCAGCCGGCTACGCGCTGCATAGACCGGCTGGCGCATTCGAGTACACTGCGGTAAGCGGATAAAAAAAATGGCGGACCCCGCAAGGGGTCCGCCATCGGTGGAGAGAGGAAAAGCCTTCAGGCGTCGTCGCGTTCCAGCTTCACGGCGACCAGATTGCCCGTCGCCGCATCGGTAAAGACGTGCAGATCCACAAAATCTCCGTTAGCCAGCCCCTGCAGATTAAAGCGCGTATCCGGGACCATGCCGATATTGCGGCTGTCTTTCATGATGGTGGACGTGGTGATAGTAATCACCGAGCCATCCTGAAGGGTCACCGTACCGCTGTTGACACCGGTGGTAACGATGTTGCTGACCGTGCCGCTGAGCTCTGTATCGCCTTCATCTTCAAACCCGATTTTGGTGGCCACCAACTGGCCTTGGGCGTTGAAGGTGCCCTCGACTTCGACCTTGGTCCCGGCCAGCAGACTGCTCGTGGCGCCGCCGTCGAGTTCGGTTGTCGTGGTCACCAGCACGGAGGTGCCGTCGATACCGAAGCCGCTGCCATCGTAAGCCGAAGAGATCATGCCCTCCATTTCAAGCTCTTCGTTTTCTTTGCCCTGGCGACCTTTTACGCCTTCGTCTTCGAGCTCGAGCTTGCTCGCCACCAGCGTACCGGTGCCGTCGATACCGGCAACACTTTTCACTTCGACATACAGATTGTCGGCCAGAGTGACATTGCTATCGACAACAGCGCCGGCATAGCTCACGGGCATGCTGCCGATAGTGAATGTCTGCGCGGCCGCATCCAGCGTGCTGACCAGACCTTTGACCTCGACACCGTCGGCATGATCAATCAGATACGTGGCCAGATCGGGCGCTTTCACTTCGACGCGGGTGGCGAACGCGGTGCCGGTGCCATCGCTGTAACCGCTGATCTCAACAATATGACCCGGCGCGATCTGGTCGATAGTGGTCACCCCGCTGACCTTGCTGTCGAACAGCGTGTTAGCGTTGACAGTGATCGTTTGCCCCATGACCACGAGCGTGCCGGTGTTGCCGGCCGCCGGAATGCTGTTGCTCTGCACCACCCCTTCCAGCTCATCGCTGACATTGATGCTGAGCGCAGCACCTGTCGTGCCGTTGTCGCTGCCCTGGATTTCGGCCACCATGCCGACCGCCAGATCGGCCTCGGTAGCCGGGACCCCGTCGATAAGAATATTGGCCTGGGCGGTGTCGAACTCGACGCCATTGACGAACACACTGCCAAAGCCGGTGATCGCGCCGACCGAGGCGGAACTCGCCGTCGCCGTGGTGCCGGCTCCGCTGCCACCGCCACCGCAGGCGGAAAGGCCTATGAGCACAGTAACGGCCGCTGAAATTTTCGTTAAGTTACTAAAATACATAGCTATCTCCTAGACGATTGGTGAATTTGGCGGAGCTGCCCAGCGGTATCACCGTTTGCGCCCTTGCCAGTATTGGGAATTTTATCCCAAATACCGGGGGAGTCAATCAAGGACCCTAGGAGAATTACAAATATGCGACGGGCGTCACATTTGACGCCCTTTTTCTAACACGTCAGCAAACACAAACTCGTCGCGATGGACAATATCCCCCACCACGATGTCCAGGCTCTCTTTAAACATGGGGCCCTTTCAGCATCCTTCCTTGGATCCCATTCAACCTTTCCCTATTGAAGACTAATCTTGTCGATCATCGGCGCATACCAGGTATCATTGGTGATCCGAATCGTGTTCTGCCCGGCGTTTAGCGGGAGAGTGATGTCCTTCGTTCCAAGCTCGTCCCATCCCCCGCTATTGGCAAAGGTGAAGCTCTGGTACGCTCCGCCGTTCACGCTGATCATTGCCGATCGATCTTCTCCCGAAATATAGAAGAACCTCACCGTTGCATCACCGGCTTCGTCGACATAGACCTGATGGAACTGTAGATAATTACTTACTCCATTCCCGATATAGTCAACCACTTGACCGCCTGAGGCGGCCGATTTCGAGCGCACATCCGCCGCTCCGTCAACAGCGGCACTTGAGGATTCGGACTCATATTCACTACCGGGCGGCGTTGTTTGCGGCAGCCCCGTCATTTTGATTTTATCAATCATCGGTGCATACCAGGTATCATTGGTGACCCGAATCGTATTCTGTCCGGCGTTGAGGGTCAGAGTAATGTCTTTAGTCCCAAGCTCATCCCACCCCCCGCTATTGGCAAAGGTGAAGCTCTGGTACGCTCCGCCGTTCACACTGATCATTGCCGATCGCTCTTCTCCCGAGATATAGGAGAACGTGACCGTCGCATCACCAGCATTTGCCGCGTAGACCTGATTGAACTGTAGATAATTACCTGTCCCCTTGCCAATATAGTCGACCACTTGACCGCCTGAGGCGGCCGACTTCGAGCGCACGTACGCCGCTCCGTCAACAGTGACACTTGAGGACTCGGCTTCATACTCATTCGTATTGTCCGGCGTCGTTTGGGCCTGTACGACCAACACCGCGTCTTCGAACCCTGAAGGTGGATCAAAGCTGATTAGAGCATTAGTGTTATAATTACTGGCCAGCCCCGTGGTTGAATAAGCACCATTGCGTGGATCAAACCATTTTGCTACAGCCTGGCTGGCGCTAGTAATAGAATTGAGATTAATGCTGGCTTGGTTGTTAACAGGGAAATAAACAATAATCTCATCGCCAACGGAAGATTTCATCGCTGTCTTTCTTACATCTGCGCCATCTACTGAACCTGTTTCAAGTCCACTTGCAATAATATTTTGATCGGGAACATAGCTCCACCACTTCTGATGCGCGAAAAAATCACGGAAGTATTTCATCTGCTTCCGACCCGGCGCAGTGTAGCCTGCAGGAGGATTGCTCCCCGTTTCATTACAACAAACAGCACCGGCTGGCCATTCGCCGCCCTGCCCAATCAACGAGTGACCATATGTATACCCGGAAGCACCTCCGGTAATAGCGTGATAGGCTTGACGTCTTACTTTGTACGGATCGGCGTCACTTCCACTATTAGTACCATCACACTTAGCGCGTTGCTTAGCTTCGTATGTTCCTTCCAAGTTCACAACTGGCTTTGGAGATGAGAGCGTGTAATCACCGCGAGCCAGGCTATCGACCGACCCAATATACCCACCGGTCTGTTGCCCGTGTATATCCAGCCAAGGATCGTTATGAAACCATTCCGATGACGACTTCAGACAATAGCCACCGGGATGGTATGTCATAAAAGTTGTCGTGTAATCGGCCGAATAGTTGAAATTATTTTCGCCATTTACACCATCGGCGATCCCTTCGGCGAGGGCACGCCAGCCGTCAATTCCTGTAGTGACATCAGCATCATCAGCGTTAACATCCTGCCCAAGCGACCAAATCAGACTGTTTTTACTGCGAAACCTAATACCGAGTTGCCGCCCATACTCGTAAGCTTTGGTAGTGGTGTCGATGTTGAAATTTAAACCCTCTTTTTTTCTCATCGGCGCGCCGACTACCAGCATTGTATAGAGCCCTTTCGCTTCCGCCTTGTCAATCACCGAAGCAATGTTGTTCCAAAAAGGGTAGTTTAGCATTGTTGGGTTGTCGTTAATGAAGGGAGCATCACCGTTTCGGTTTAAGCCGTTAGCCACATCCAGCGCCCAAAAATTAATGGCCATAAGTTGAATGACGTTAAAATTCGCTGTTTCCGCATTGGCTAGATATTCGTCAATATCGTGGATGCCATTATTGTTTTCATCCGCGTACTTGTTGTGAATAGCCCAGGCAGTGTCACCCACCCAAAAGAACGGCGTATCACGACCGTCATCCTGAACGATATAGTGTCCATTACTACTGACTTTAAGTTTTGGGAGCGCGGCTTGTACGCTTAGAGATGTGAATAAGAAAGTGATTACTGACAAAAAGATTATGGTTTTTTGCTTCCGTTCAACTGCGTAATACATTTTTTTCCTTCTTGAAATTAATGGGGCTTGCCCACGAAAAGCGGGCAGGGTTAACTCTTAGAACTGCTCTTCCTACATCTATTAACTGACATATCCAACGCGGAATACGGTAGCCCCTATGTTAAGTTGGTCGAGGCGTTTAGGCTACGAGTTTATAGGTATTCGACTACATTGACCAGCCTGCGCTCCCCTTACTTGCCCGCGCAGTCTGATCTAAGCTCAAGCATATCATTGAATTGCCCAGGGACTTTGTCAGTGTATCCAAAGTCCTTGAGCTGACCTAGGGTAGAAACAGTTAAGCCATTCTTAACTGCGAGATCTTGGTAAAAACCAAGCGGCCTCTTCAGGTAGGGAAATTCCTTCCATTCACCCTCATCACCCTCAATGTTGACATTGCAGTAACACACTCCGTCTGGTTTGAGTAGGGTGGCTATTCGTGCGAAGCACTTGTCTGCGAGCTCATCGGTAAGGTGATACACCACCTGAAAACACCACACATAATCAAAACGATCTTCCTTGAGCCACTCTTCGCCAAATGTTGAAGTGGCAAACAGTCGTGGCGACTTGCCCTCCAACCCGTTTTTAGCAACTTGCTTTTTTGCCTCTTCGATGACTTCGCTACGGACATCTATCCCAACATACATTCCGTTATCGAGATAGCCTATTAGCGGCACGCCTCCTCGAAGTGGGCCGCAACCGATGTCCAGAACGGTATCGTTCTTCTTTAGTCCTTTTTGCGTTAAAAACCGAATCTGGAAATCCCTGGATTCCTGCCACACACCCGGTGGACCCACCATGGCTTCCAAGCGCGCTTCTTCTTGTTCAGCCTTGTTTTGGCCTGTCGAGCCGACAAGCTTTTTAAATAGTTTAGATAGCATCATCTCTCCAAATGGGGCTAACCGCTGACTTATATTGCAAGAAATAAGGCACGTGTTACACGAAGTCCACCTTCATACGACGAGGACAGTTGTGGCTAATGTTGAGACGATTGGATATGTCCGATACTACAAGGGTTCTGCTATCGTCGTCTCGCTGACTA
The DNA here is from genome assembly GCA_030148915.1 of Thiogranum sp. Classification (GTDB taxonomy): domain Bacteria; phylum Pseudomonadota; class Gammaproteobacteria; order DSM-19610; family DSM-19610; genus Thiogranum. The sequence continues at coordinate 2,961 of JASBSN010000125.1, read as the reverse complement.
CGACCAAGGTTGGCTGTTGACTATTCGTTTCAGTTCTTTCCAGCCGGTAGTTTTTTCTTACTGTTTCGCTTCCAGAAAACGTGATTAACACCTCAACCGTTACGGACTCCGGCCTATTGCTCTCGTAATTCAAAACCTTGAAGGTCGCATCTTTATAGGTTTTCTTTAAATAACCGGAATAAACAGGATTACTCAGAAGCTTTTTTCTTTTTTCCAACAACCGTCCTCCCAGCAGCGTTTCCAGTGAAGCCGAGTCGCCACGGGTCAATGCCAGGAAGTACTGATCCATTGTAGCCGCGGCATCCCCATTGCTATCACCTACCCCGGGTGCGGGTGAATTTTGAGCAAAGCTGGTGGGTAGCGCGGCCAGGCACAGTACTATGAAGAAAAAAAACGCCGTGTATTTCATGATCATATTCCTAACAGATGCCCGCATTACATCGCCACCACGATTGCGATGTAATTCGATCGCGCGCCTGCTGCAGCGCCTTGAAGATTTCCACCCAGGGTAATATTGCCCGCACTTGGGAAGTTGCGAACGTATAATCGCAGGGTTGGAACGGTCGGATCGGTTGTAGAGACGGAGCTGCCCGTAGCCGTGAATCCGCTCATCCAATCCGGCAATTGGGTGGCGGCGGCATCGTACGCAATATAAACGTCGACGGCTCGATCGGCGGCGAAAGAGAGATAACTGGTGCTGGTATTCGCCTTATCCGCATTGGCTGGCATTATCCAGCGGCCGCCATTCAGTCCCACGGGTATATTCGACAGCGTGAATGACTCATCCAGATAATACCGATCTCCAACTTCAAGCAAATTTTGCTGTGGTGCGGTTGGGGTGGAAACTGTCAGGCTATCGAGAACAAAGGGTAAAGGCACGGGATTCGCCGGATTAAGATTGTTGTGCCAGAGAGCCGCCATCACCACATAGCCCAGGCCGTTCGGATGCAAATTATCGCCAAACAGACTCGACAAATTGACCGTCGCACTGGGCATAAAGTGGCCGAAGAAATCCGGTCCGATCTGAATGCCGTTAATTTCGGTTGAGACGACCGTATTGTAATTGCGCAGCGTAGCGTTTGTAGCCGATGTCCACGGCGTGGTGGAATTCCACGCAGGCGGGGCCAGGGCAACAGTTGGCGTTATATTGGACGACACTGTGTTGGTCGGATAGTCCAGCCATCGGATCTTATCGACCAGTGTTTGCATATTGCCCTTGAAAGTACCGTCGCAGAGCGTCCCGGAACAGCCGGTGCCCGGCGGGACGCCATTGAGCGCATCATTTGTACCCAACATAATCAGAGCCTTAGTCATATCGGGATGCCGCGCAAGAACCGATTCGATACGCACAAAGGCCGCATCGAAGGTTTCGTCTCCGCCGACGCCTTCATTGACGACGATGTTGTCCGGGCGCACCGCCGTGGCGTTCAGGTTGTCGGTTAATACAGCTTCATACCCTTGAAACCCGAGTACGCGCCCCAGCATGCTGGTGTTGTCGGCGGCATAGTTGTCTTTTTCGCCTTCGGTGATGCTGTCGCCGATGGCGGTCATGGGATTACCGTTTGTCGCAACATTGACGTTCGTATCCCGGCTCACCTCCACACCCAACGCATTTCGCAAAATGCCTTCGACTTTATGGTTACCGTCTCCAGGCGCGAGAAAGGTCTGGGTGAACGGCGCGGAGTTATCAGTCAGAATAACCGAGTCATCCAACACAAAGTCGACATAGCCATTTAGCGGTATATTGGCAACTTGGCCCGTTACCTTGAGCGTCGTCCCGGTGGTCACCGTATGTGCCAGCGGGGAATTAATAACAATCGAAGGCGATGTCGATGGCACATCAACCACAACGTTGTCGTACTTGGAATTGTCCTGGTTGTAGAGTGCGACTGTACCGCTGCTGAGACTGTTATCGATCACGGCAAACAACGGATCATTGTTGACCAGCACCTTGATCGTAGCTCCGGACACTTCGATGCCGAACTTCAAAAGCGTGCCAGCGGGATAGCCCCTGGCGTTAGTGGCTAGCGGCGTGAATACACCTCCCACCTTCTTTTCCAGCCGGGTAAAGCCGGTTCGGGAATTAAGTGACAGGCGGTAATAGTTACCTGGATCCTGATAACGGAACATCACCCCGATGTCGTCTGCCAGACCGGTAGCGAGATACTGGGCGTCCACACTAAAGCGATAGTTCGTCCAACCCAAGCCGGGGGAATAATAAACATAGGTCCCGAGGTGATGGCTCTGCTCGAACGCGTTAACGGACTCGACTCGGTTCTTCTGACGTAATTCCCCGGCAATGACAGACCAACTCGATGGTTTGCCGGTCTGATCAACAGGCAGCCAATCGGCAAAGGTGCCGCTGTTGAAGTTTTCGCCAAACGGCAAGTTCGGCGGTGACGGCGCTGCCTGTTGCAGGGTTGCCCCCTGCAGGCCGATGTTCCCGCCACCACCGTAGTCGTCCTCGAAGATGTGCCTCACTGTCAGCGTCTGACCGGCCGAGGCCGCGCTGAAACTCAGGGTGATCACCTGATCGATAACCCCGGTGGGGTTATCCATCACCGTGGAAAAGACCGGCGCGCTGCCGTCGCTCAGCGTCGCCTCCACCCGCGTCCGGGAACGGAAGCCGCCGGCGTACAGACGCAGCGTGCGCACCGTGGTATCGGCCGCCACCGTGAACTGGTAACCGTTGCCCATCCCGTTGAAGTAGATCCCCCCCGGGAAGCCCGCCGTGCTCGCCGTCGGCGTCCCGTCGCTCCAGCTGTGCGTCGTCCAATTAGACGGATTGCCGCCAAAGCGCAACGGCGCCACCCCCACCGGGGTGATGTTGCTGATCTGCGCGCTGACCCCCGCCTTATGATTGAAACTGCTCGCGCTGCTCAGCCCCCAATGCGCCCAGTCCGCCGTGCCTTCGTTGGTCAGATTGACCGTGCTCGGCGCCGTAACGGCCGTACCGCTGAG